>JAZSAM010000028.1:0-30503 GCA_045601905.1 Acutalibacteraceae bacterium
TTGAATAACAGAATAAACGCAAAAACCTTGTTTTTGCCTGCTTTTGCTGATTTTTACAGTTTTAAAGGGTTTCTTTGGTAGTTAAATACCGAAAGAAACCCTTTAGTTATCTTGTTTTATGCGGTCTGCACTTTTTTTACAGCCCCTTTTGTTTTTGGTGCAGACCTTTAATTATTCATTCTGCACTTTGCATTTTCCACGCGTCAACTATGCAAAAATTCACATGACTACCGCCTGCTGCACCGAAGTCACCTTACACTCAAGAAAGAAGCTGCCCGATAACGGACAGCTCTTTCTTGGCTTTATACATATATGGGAGAGGAAGTCTGTTGGAGGGCGGCCGACGGCCAAGAGCCAAGGGCCTAGGGTACGGATTCGGCTTACTTCAAAGATCCGTTGATGCTTTCAGCGGCAAAAATAATGGCATCGTAAATTCCGCTTGTGGCATTTTTCAGATCTTCAAGCACGTCACCCGTGTAGGAATTGACGGTTGAGGGAGCGATTGTCAGATAAGCGGCAACATTGCCTCTGCCTGCCGCATCAAGGAAATAATCCGATGGGATGTAAACATAGTAGGCAGTTCCCTTTTTGATAGGTTGACCGATGAGTGAAAAGGCAAGGTTCGTCTTCTGTCTGTCAAAGGTGATGCCTATGCCGTCGATTCCGCCGAGAAGAGCTGAAAGTCCGTCACCTGCAGTAAGTGAGTAATCCTGCTCGCCGGCAAACTGAACGGTTACATTTTCCTTTTCAATTGAGTAAAGAGCCGTGTAGGTGCCATCTGGATTTTTTGTGCAAAGTCTGATTTTTTCCTCAGTCGTGCCGAAACGGGTGAACTGATTGTTCAGACAGAAGGCTACTGCTCCGACTAACGAGGCGTCATTGTAGTAAGCGTAATAGTTTTTATTCTGGTAAACCTGCACTCTTTCAACCTGAGGCTCGGCGTTGGCGCTTGCATAAACACCGATGCCACAAATGCAGGCAAGTGTGAGTATAACCGAAACGATAACGGTGATTCTCTTTTTCATATGCGTCACTCCTTGCTTCTCTTAATTGCTTATTCCTTTTTCAATTGCGTATTTCATATTGTCTTCGTTTCCGTATTTTTCGGCGATGGCGTAAATGGAGTTACCCTGGGAGTCCCTTGAGTTGACATCGTAGCCCATACTGACAAATTCATCAACCACCTCGCTGTCACAGAAGGCAACGGCGAAGAAGAAGGCGAGCTTTTCAAGGGGCGTCATCAGCATGCCTTCACGCTTTTTTAGCTCCTCAAGTGCTCTCTCCGAGTCACCGAAAAGGGCACTTTCAACAAGTGAGTCGAGCCCTGTTGAGCCGAGGACTTCCTTTGCGGAAAGGGCAATTTCGTGAAGGGTTTCATAGGACAGAAGGTCGGAAAAATTCATTGCAAAGCCGAGTGTTTCCTTGGAAATGAGACCGGGAAGCGACAGAAGCTTTGCAACAAGACTGTCATCACCGGAGCTGATTGCAAGCATCAGCGGGTTGTCAACGGGAGAAACGACAATGGTTGTTTCTGAGGCGGGTGCTGTAACCTCGGGATTATTGGTGTTACTCAAAGTGAAGGCAACTGCCGAGGCAATCACTGCACAAAGCACTGCGGCAACGGGCAGAATACGCTTTGGTGTGAAAAGCTTAAGCTTCCCTTTTTCTTTTATACCGAGGCGGCTTTTAATCCTTGATGAAAGCTCCTTATCGCAGGGGACATCAATTTCTCTGATAAGCTCCTCCATTTCCTCCGGGGAAAGAGAAGAAAAGAGCATTTCCATTTCATCCATTAAAAACACCTCCTAATAATTTTCTGAGCTTTTCACGGCTTCTTTCAAGCCGCTTCTGCACGGCGCCCTCACTCATTTCAAGGGCATCGGCAATCTGTGCCGATGTTTCACCTAAAAGGTACTTTCTTGTTATAATCGAGGTGTCGGGTTCACCGAGAGCTCTGACTGCGGCGAAAAGGAGATCTTTCCTTTCAAGAGTCCTTGTGAAATCCTCGCTGTGAATTTCTTCGGCTTCGGTAAGGCTCACCTGATTTTGCGATCTGAGTCTGCGGTAAAAATCAATTGCCCTTCGCCTTGTGATGACAGCAAGATAGGTTTTTATGCTTGCCTTTTCGGTGTCAAGGGAGTCAATGCTGCCGTAAAAGCTCATGAAGCTATCGCTGACACATTCCTCAACATCCTCCTTTGAGCCGACGGGGAGAATAACTGCGGCGGCAATTTTATATAAAAGTCCGGAATAAAGGTCGATTACGACAGATAAACCGGCATCTTTATCTTTTTTCAGTTTTGTTAAAAGCTCTTTATCTGTCATAAGAAATAGCCTCCGGAAAGTCCTTTCATTAATTATATACGGATGGGATTTATGAAAACCGACAGGGTTTTCATAAATATTTTAGTAGTGAGGAGTAAAAAATTTCAAGGTACGCAGAACGCACCTTGAAAATAAATTATGCATTTACCTTTTCATACTTACCGAAGAACTTCAGCATCTCGTCAATAGCACGCTGAGATTCCTCGTTCTGCGGATAAATAACAGGGAAAACATGAGGGAGATCCCTGCCGTCAAACTTTTCAAAATCCATAAGCTGACAAGGGATGCCTGCCTTTTTGTATGTTTCAGCAGCAAGACGGGTTTCCTTTCTGGCAAGGAAGTCACCGCTTGAGGTTACAAAAAATGTCGGAGGCATCTTTCCGAGAGGGAGAAGCTCCTCAAGGTTGACATAAGAAGCCCACTTTTCCTTTTCGAAGCCCTTGCCGAGCATAACCTTCGTGTAGACGTTTATCGGGAAATCACCGTTCATTCGGGGAACGGGAGAGGTCAGGGCAACGGCGTTGAACTTCAGTGAAAAATCAACGGTGCCATAGGCCTCGCGTAAAGCTTCACTTTCGCTGAGCATTGCGGTGAAGGCAGCAAGCATTCCGCCTGCAGAGTCGCCCGTGAGGAAAATGTTGCTTTCGTCGCAGGGGTAACGGGAGATGTTTTCACTGATCCACTTAAGGCAGAAGGAAATGTCGGAAAGCTGCTTTTCGACCGTTACCTCGGGGTAAAGTCTGTAGCTCATGTTGAAAACAACGTAGCCCTTCTGTGCAAGAGTGAGACAGTAGATTTTGTTAAGCTCCTTGTCGCCGTACATCCATCCGCCTCCGTGAATGTCAATTATTACGGGCAGACGGTCAGCTTCCTTTGTGCCCTCGGGGAAGTAAACATCAAGCTGATGATGCTTATGTCCGTCATCAAGATAAGGGATGTCGGTAATTTCCGTGAGATCATCAGGGAAGGTAAGGGTGGCAATTCGCTTGTTATCCATTCTTTTTGTGTTCTGCCAGAAGGCAGCAAGAATTTTGTCAAGTAACATCTTACTCACAACCTTTTTTGATTCAGTATTATAAATGCAGGAAATCCGTGCAGATGATTAGCTTACATTGTCGGGGGCATTCCGCCGCCCTGTGCCATTGCCTGAGCAAAGAGTCCGGGCTTCTTTTCCTTTTTGGGCTTGAAAACGGGAGGATTCTCGAGCTTCTTTTTAGCCTTTTTGCCTGCTGCGGAAGCAAGGTAACGGTTGACCTCAATTACGGGAGGTGCCATTGTCTCACTCATATAGTCAACACAGCGTGCAAGGAGAATCTTGTCATTGTTGAGCTGACCGAGGATTGAAACTGCGATAAGGCTCTGGGTGTCGTTTGTACCGTCCTCGTAAATCTCGTTGAGAATCTGGAACATCTTCTTCATTGTCTGAGGATTGTTTTCCTTGATTGCGGCAATGATTTTCTCTGTGCCGTACTTTGCGAAGAATTCCTCTCCCATGAATTCGCCGTACTCGCTGAGGTTCTCCTTGTAGAAGGGGCGAAGGTCAGGGAAAACAAGGCAGATTTTACTTGCAAGGGTGTTTGCATCGTAGAAGGAGCCGTTTTTGACAGCTGCCTTTGAAACGGTCTGGTTTGTCTTCTGATTTGACTTTTTGGGTGCGGCAGCCTTCTTTGCAAATTTTTCTTTGATTGTTGCCTTGATTTCCTCGTTGAGGTATCTGATGTCGCCTTCTGTCATTTCGTCTTCAAGAAGGAAGGTGCAGAGCTTTTTGCTTGCGGTATCTGTGCTTTCACCTGAGAAAAGTGAGAATCTGCCGTTTTCGCATTCGAATTTTACGGCTCCCTTTTCGCTGATGTAAGCACCACTTGTTTCGCTTGAAGCAAAATCAGCATCCTTTTCAAAGCCGAGATAATCAAGAAGTGAGTCAAGCTCACCTACAATTTTACTGAGGTTTTCATTTAAACTGCTCATTGGATAGCTCCTTTTTGATTGAATTTCAGTTATACAGTTTGATATTATAGCATAAAAAACATAACTTGTCACCATATAAAGCAAATATTTTTATATTTTGCCGTTGAAAAAAGGACAATATTATTGTATAATAAAGAAAATATATTTACGGATGTGATTTGATGATTTCAAAAATTACTGCCATTATTATGTCAGTGGTTGCTCTCATAAGCAATTTTTCGGGAATCCTGCCCTCTGTGGCAATGTATTATCCCGATGTGGAATACGGCACACATAAAAGACAGGTTATGGATGTCTTCTTTCCGCAGGAATATGAAAAAACAGAGGCTGTTGTTCTCTTTATTCACGGCGGCGGCTGGGTAAGCGGTGACAAGTCATCCTTTAAAAAGAGAGCACAATCTATAAGTAAAACAGCAAACTGCATTGCGGCAACCATGAATTACCGCTTTACTTCAAAGAGTATTGACTGCAACGATATGCTCGATGATATTACTTCGGCTCTCAAAAAGATTGAGTCAATGGCTGAAACCAGGGGAATAGAATGTGAAAGGGTTATGCTTGCAGGAAACTCTGCGGGGGCTCACCTTGCAATGCTTTATGCTTACACAAAGCAAGGATCCTCTCCAATTGAGGTCTGTGCGGTTACATCCTACAGCGGACCGCCCGATTTAAGTTCTGACAGCTTTGTTAACGGCATAAGTGGCACCAGCAAGGAGCGTTCAGATGTAATTTTCTCAAATCTTGTGGGAAAGGACATTACAACAGTTTCGACCTCAAAGCGTAACAGGCTGCTTTACAAGTATTCACCTATCAAGTACGTAACTGCAAACACAGTTCCCACTCTCATCGTTCACGGAACCAACGATGGAATCGTCAATGTTGAGGATGCGCGTGCTCTTGCAAAAAAGCTCAAGGCAAACAGAGTTGACTACAAGTATTACGAGCTGCCTGATTCGGGACACGGACTCAACGCAGATGCTTATATTCTTGAGCAGAGCAATGCTGAATTTGTTGAATTCGTTAATATGTATATCAAATAATAGGCAAGGATTAACAAATTATCGCCTTAAATCTTGACAAAGGCTTTTTAATCAATTATAATCAAAATGAACGGTATGTATCCGAATAAAATTATAAATGGAGGAAATCCGATATGAAAAAAGCATTATCAGTAGCTCTTGCATTACTCGTTGCACTTTCAATGTTCAGTGTAATGGCATTTGCAGAAGCAGCAGAAGCACCCATCACAGTTATCTTCAAGGTTGACGGCGTTGTTGTAAAGGAAGTCAATGTTGCTTCCGGCACAGTTCTTACACCTTACGTTCCTGATGATCCCGTAAGACAGGACACAGACACCGAAAGATACACCTTCAAGGGTTGGAAGGCTGAGGAAGGCGACGATAATTTATATTACCGCAACACTTTCCCCAAGGCTACACTTGCAGAAGGTGAAACATCAAAGACAATTATTTACAATGCAGAGTTTGCAGTAGAAGACATCAGCGGACGTCAGTCTCTCTGGAATTTTATCGAGTCACTCTTCGAAAGACTCAACCTTCTCTTCGAATACTTTGCAACAATCTTCAACTGGTAAGAAATAGAGCGAATAAAGGGGATGTAAAAAAACTCGTTTTTTTACATCCCCTTTTTAGGGGCTGGGAAAAAATGCGCAGAATGAACAAACCGAGCCAAAATAAAGCGTTCAGCTTTATTTTGGGTTACCGACGGCGTACAAAGGTACTTAAGAGGGCGAGGTTTGTTTATAGCATAAAACGCAAAAGCTTTGTTTTGCCTCTGTTAATATTTTTTATTGTTTAAAGGGTTTCTTTGGCAGTTCAAAACCGAAAGAAACCCTTTAGTTATCTTGTTTTATGCGATCAATACCGAAAGAAACCCTTTAGTTATCTTGTTTTATGCGGTCTGCACTTTTTTTACAGCCCCATTTTCTTGTTTAAGGTCTGACGGAGAGGGAGATTCCACATTTACTGCCCGGCATCTTTTACCAATAGTCTCTTACCTGCTTTTGTACCCCGGACGCCTCGTGGCGGCGGGCCAGTTACTTTGTCAAGAGCGCCAAAGTAACCAAAACGCCCTTTGGGCTACTGAGCTTTTACAACTATTCATTTATTCGCCGTCGCAAAAAGGAAAGTCCCGACACCTCACGGACTTCGCCGTGAGACAGTCCACCGCGGTGAATTTGTCAAGTCAGTTAAATCCGTCCCGCGTTATAGAGTAAAAATCTGCTTCTTTTTTAAATATACAAAGATGTTTTATCTGCTCGTGTCGGAGAAAGTTTTACGGCAAGTTTTTTTCTTATCCGTGGGAGATGTCGGCTTCGCATTTTTCATTGGGAATTACTTTGGCGGCATATTGCTTTCAGTCACCCGAAGTGCTCCCCGCAATTCCGCATTCCGAATCCCGCATTCCGAATTCTCTTGGTTGCTATTGCCAAAAAATACAGAGCTGTGCTATAATTAAAAAAACTCACAAACAAGGAGAAAAACAAATGAAAGATAAATTATACCTTCACCAGACCTTAAGTAAGGTGATAACCCTCGCTTTTGCAGGACTCTTCGGAATTTACTCCCTCGTTTCAGGTGTCAAGGAGGTCAAGGCAGAAAAGCCTGAAAGCTTTGAGCCTGTGCTCCGTTTCGCAGTTTGCAGTGACGTTCATCTCGGAACTGACGAAAATGGCAAAAAGAATGCAGGAAAGTTCACCCTTGCCCTTGAGCGTGCCTATGAGCTTGCAAGAAAAAGTGCCGGACACAACAAGCTTGATGCCGTCATCGTTGCAGGAGATATGACGGAAAGCGGTGAAGCCGAGCAATACGAGATTTACCGTGACCTTACCGGAAAGGGCATAAAGGAAGAAACAACGCTTCTCACATGCATGGGTAATCACGAGCACATTGCTTACCGTGATACGACGACTCCCGAAAAATCCGTGGAGGTTTTCAAGGAGTATGTGAGCGAGGAGGTTGACACCCACGAGGTTATCAACGGCTATCACTTTATCGGTGTTTCCTATGACAGTAACGGTGTTGAGGCCTTCAAGACAAAGCTCGACTGGCTTCGTCAGGAGCTTGACAAGGCTGTTGCGGACACAGGTGATAAGCCTGTCTTTGTTTTCCAGCATCCTCATCCTGCACTCACGGTTTACGGAAGTGTAAACTGGGCAAATATGGACATCCGAATGATTCTCAAAGATTACCCCCAGGTTGTGGACTTCTCAGGACATTCACATTATGCGGCAAACGATCCCCGTTCAATTCATCAGAGCACCTTTACTGCCGTCGGTTGCGGTGCGATTACGGGTGCAATGGGCAACCTAAGCTACATTTCAGGTGACGAGTACGGCGACGGTGAAAGCGGCACCTTCTGGCTTTGCGAGGTTGACAGGGACGGCAATGTCAGACTCCGCCTTTACGACATCGTAAGCGACTGCTTTTTCGAGGATGTTGACTACTATCTCACAGATCTCGGCGACAAAAG
Source organism: Acutalibacteraceae bacterium (assembly GCA_045601905.1). Taxonomy (GTDB): domain Bacteria; phylum Bacillota; class Clostridia; order Oscillospirales; family Acutalibacteraceae; genus UBA6857. The sequence continues at coordinate 7,786 of JAZSAM010000028.1, forward strand.
CAGGCGTGCTTACACCTGGGGCAGAATGATGGCTCAGGACACAGCACCTGTTTTCCCAAAGGATGCAGAGCCTTATCTGAGCACCGATGAAGAGGGAAACATCAGCATCAACTTCCCCGAGGCTTCGGGCTATTACAGAGCCGAAAACTACAAAATCACACTTACCGACAGTAACGGCGAAAAAACGAATACAGTTGTGCTTTCCGATTACACAAGGGCAACGGACTTTGAAAAGAGTGTAAGCTTCGGCAAGCTCGGTGAGGGTGATTACACAGTCAGAATCCGTGCCTTCAGCCCTTACGCAAAGAGGGGCGAAAGCCTTGACTGGAGCTTTACTGTAGGTGATGAGACCGCAGTTAAGGAAACAGACGGTGACATTGTTAAGAAGTGAGACTTTAATAGTAAGTAGTCACGCGCAAATAAAACTGTGCGTGACTTTTTTTGTGAGATGCCGCGCGTTTTTTCAGTAGTCAGGGGACAGGTTTAAAATGCAAAACGCATAATTAAGGAGCCACCCGAAGGACGTCACTTACCGCGCATCACTGCCACTTTTGTCACAATGCACAGTATTTGAGAGAAAACTTTTCCATCTCAATCGGTTGTTTTTTTATTTTGACTTTGATATAATATAATGAATGATTTTGAACATAAGGAGTGAGAAAATGGAAATCGGAGCATCCTCTGCCTGCTTTTACCCGATGGAAACAGAAAAGGCCTTTCTTCATGTTGCAGAGCTGGGCTTCAATCACAGCGAGATTTTTTTCAATTCACGCAGTGAGCTTGAGCGATCCTTTGTAAGAGAGCTCAAGGCCGTCCGCGATGCCTACGGAATCAACGTAACCTCACTTCATCCCTACCGTTCCTTTGCCGAGGGCTACAACTTCTTTTCAAGCTACGAAAGACGTTTTCTTGACGGTGTCGATACCTATAAAAGATACTTTGATGCGGCGGCGACCCTCGGGGCAAAGTACATTGTGCTTCACGGCTCAAAGGACCGCATTGACATCACAAGAGAGCAGTACGCCGACCGCTTCAGACGGCTCAACGAGGTGGCAAACACCTTCGGCTGTACCGTTGCCCACGAAAATGTTGTTGACTACATCGGCGCAACTCCCGAATTCATGAAGTCAATGAAATCCTTCCTTGGTGACGAGTTCAAAATGGTGCTTGACATCAAGCAGGCAAGAAGAGCAGGTGTTGACCTCTACGAATTCATTGACATTATGGGAAGCAGCATCGTACACGTTCACCTGAGCGACTTTTCGGAAAATCACGACTGCCTGCCACCCTGCGAGGACGGACTGTTTGATTTCAGAAAGCTCTTCACCGAGCTTCACAAGGTTGGCTTCAACGGAAGATATATGATTGAGCTTTACTCAAACAACTACTCAAAGGAAAACGAAATTTTAAAGTCAGCAAAATATCTTGAAGGTATTTTAAATAAAGTAAGACAGGGTTAATCCCATCTGTTTTATCTGAAAGGGGAAGTTTTATATGAAGTGTCCGTTCTGCGGATATGAAGAAAGCAAGGTTATCGACTCACGCCCCACCGACGAGGGAGAAAAAATCCGTCGCCGCCGTGAGTGCATCTCCTGCAACAAGCGTTTCACAACCTACGAAATTATCGAAAGTGTACCCATCGTCGTTGTCAAGAAGGACAAGTCCCGTCAGGCATTTGACCGTGTGAAGCTTTTCAACGGTATGCTCCGTGCCTGCGAAAAGAGACCTGTTTCAATTGAGCAGATCGATAAAATCGTCAGCGAAATCGAAGCAGAGCTTCAGAATTCCCTTGACAGAGAGGTCACTTCAATCCACATCGGTGAGCTTGCAATGGACAAGCTCAAGGCTCTTGATGAGGTTGCTTACGTGCGTTTTGCTTCCGTTTACCGTCAGTTCAAGGACATCAACACCTTTATGGATGAATTGGCAAAGCTTCTCGGGGAAAAATAATTACGGGGTGTTTTAATAATGATACACGGTGATTTTTCTTCCCTTGTGGGAAACACACCGCTACTTGATGCTTCTCGCTTTTGTGAAAAGGAAGGCATCGGTGCAAGACTTCTTCTAAAGCTCGAATACTTTAATCCTGCAGGCTCTGTCAAGGACAGGGTTGCAGTTAATATGCTCAGAAAAGCAAAAGAGCAAAGGCTTATCTGCGAGGGTGCCACGATCATTGAGCCCACCAGCGGTAACACGGGTATCGGTCTTGCCGCCGCCTGCGTAAGCATGGGCTACAAGGCAATTCTTGTTATGCCCGACACGATGAGCATTGAGCGCAGACAGCTTCTCAAGGCCTACGGTGCAGAAATTGTGCTCACGGACGGCGCAAGGGGAATGCTCGGCTCAATCGAAAGGGCTCAGCAGCTCAACAGAGAGATTCCCAACTCCTTTATTCCTTCGCAGTTTGAAAACGAAAGCAACCCGGAGGCGCACATTCTTACAACGGGTCCCGAAATTTTCCGCGACACCGAGGGCAAGCTCGACTTTTTCATTGCCTGCATCGGCACGGGAGGTACCGTCTCTGGCACAGGTGCTTACCTTAAAGAAAAAAATCCCGACATCAGAATTGTCGGTGTTGAGCCCTACGACTCCCCTCTTATTACAAAGGGAGTAGCAGGCAAGCACGGCATTCAGGGAATCGGTGCAAACTTCATCCCGGAAAACCTCAATCTCGAAGTAATCGATGAGGTTCTCACCGTAAAGACTGAAGACTGCTTCGCAATGTGCCGCAGTCTTGCAGAATCTGAAGGCATCCTTGTCGGCATTTCATCAGGCGCGGCACTTTGTGCGGCAAAGGAAATTGCAGAAAGAAATGAAAACAAAGGAAAAACCCTTGTTGTTCTCCTCCCCGATTCAGGCGAGAGGTATATGAGCGTAGGACTGTTTTGAAGTAGTGAGTAGTCAGTAGTCAGGACGCGGATAACCGTGTTCTGACTTTTTTGTTTGTTGCCGCGAAGAGTAAAATGAATTTACGGTTTGCAATGCGCAATTAAGGTCACAAGGAAAAATCCTCGTGATCTTTTGTTGTTTAATGGAATTTAAATCGATTTTTTTGATAAATTCTAACAAAGTAAAAGATTGTCAGCACTTTGTTATAAATTTGTTAGACCCATGAGCCCAGTGTTTATAAGGGTTTTCAGCGTTTTTATACTATTTATAACAATATTTTTATAAAAAAGTATAAAAAGTAAGAGGGTATATAATAAAAAAGTTTATACAAAACTTTGTTATATTGTTATATTGTTCCCCTTTGCAGAAACGGAATGTTGATGTTTTAAAGAATAGATAACAGATAACAAATAATAGATAATAATAGATGAAAGAATAATTAACGGAGGGAGTAAATGCCGAAGGCATCCCTTACTACTCACTACTTACTACTGCACCGCCCCGCGGTGCCCCTCGGGCCTCGGCACTTGGCCCTTTTCCCTTACTACTTACTACTCACTACTTACTACTTTAATATATTCCCGCAATCTCACAGTTAGCCTGATGCTCCTCGTAGGTTTCGGCATAGTAATAATTCCACAGAGCATCGGTGACGAAGAAATAGTAATTCGTGTCGGCGGGGTAAAGAGCCGCCTCAATGGCGTGAAGTCCCGGATTTGTGATGGGCCCCAGCGGAAGTCCGTAGCACTTGTAGGTGTTGTAATTTTTGCTCACGGAGCTGACCCTCTTGTTGATGTAGGGTGAATCCTTGACTGCATCGTTGATGTAATTGATTGTAACATCACACTGAAGGATGCCGTAGGCTTCGTTGTTGAGTCGGTTGTGAAGCACCGAGGAAACATCAGCCATGTGCTGAATCTCGCCTGCCTCCTCCTGAATTATTGAGGCAAGTGTCAGAATCTCATCCATACTGTAGCCAAGCTCTGCCGCACGGGTTTTGTAAGCATCTGTCAGCTTGGTCTCGGTGTTGTCAAGGAATCGCTTAAGTGCCGCCTCGGCACCCTCACCGGTGTAAAACTCATAGGTGTCGGGGAAGATGTAGCCCTCCAGGATGAAGGGGCGTTTTTTCGGATTATCTATCCCACCGAGAAAGCTGTAGGTGAGAGCTTTCAGGTAGCCTCTGTCATTGGTAAGCTCAATGAAGTCAGCCGCCGTGCAGACATTGTTTTCCTGAAGGCGCTCGGCAATCTGTACAAGGGTAAAGCCCTCGGGGAAGGTCACCGTAACAGTAAGCGGCAGTGAGCCGTCCTGAAGCCCGACCGACGGAGTGTCTGTAATTTCATTTTTACCGCATGAAGCAAAAGAAAACAGGCATACTATTATAAGCAAAAGGCTGATTGTTTTTTTCATCTTTTCACATCCTTGTTTTTTATCCCGATTCTTTTTCTGCTTTTAGTATACCATAAAAGAAGCAAAACCCAACAAAAGAGGCCTATTTTTATTAAATTTGTAATAATTTATATAATATATTCATCAAAAGTCACTCTAATTTAAAAAAACACTTGAAAATTTCACAGTTTTAGTATAAAATGTTGAAGTACAAATAATCTTTAGTATTCGGAGGAATATAAAATGGTATCAGCAGGTGATTTCAGAAACGGCGTTACATTCGAAATGGATGGCAACGTTCTTCAGATTGTCGAATTCCAGCACGTAAAGGCCGGTAAGGGTGCAGCTTTTGTCCGCGCAAAGGTTAAGAATGTTATCACAGGTTCAGTTATTGAAAGAACATTCAACCCCAGCGAAAAGTTCCCCACCGCTTTTGTTGAAAGAAAGGATATGGAATACTCCTACAGTGACGGCGGCCTTTACTACTTCATGGATCCCGAAACCTACGAGCTTGTTCCCATCAACGAAAGTGAGCTTTCCGATAACTTCAAGTTTGTTAAGGAAAACATGACCTGTAAGGTTCTTTCCTACAAGGGCAACGTTTTCGGCGTAGAGCCTCCCAACTTTGTTGACCTTCAGGTTACAAAGACAGATCCCGGCTTTGCAGGTAACACAGCCACAAACACAACAAAGCCCGCAACTCTTGAAACAGGTGCAGAGGTTAAGGTTCCCCTCTTCATCGACGAGGGTGAATTCATTCAGATCGACACAAGAACAGGTGAATACCTCGGTCGTTCAAAGGGCGAATAATTTAAATTAAAGAAAGGAAGCAACTACTATGTCAGTTTCAGAAAAAGTAGCTTACTTAAGAGGCCTTATGGAAGGTCTTGATATCGACGACGATAAGAAGGAAGGCAAAATGTTTGCCGCTATTATCGACGCACTTGACGAAATCGCATCAGACTTAAGCGACATCGACGAGGATCTTGAGGATCTCACAGATTACGTTGAAGAGCTTGACGAGGACCTCGGAGACGTTGAGGAATTCGTTTACGAGTGCTTTGACGATGATGATTGCTGCTGCGATGACGACGACTGCGATTGCTGCTGTGACGACGATTGCATCGAGGTTGTATGCCCTGCTTGTGAAGAAGCAGTTTGTATCGGCTTTGACGAAATCGACGAAGCAGGCGAGGTTGAATGTCCCTGCTGCGGCGCAGTTCTCGAATTTGAAATCGAAGAAGACGACGAAGCAGAAATTGAAGAGTAAGAAAAAAGCTCCCTTAGGGGAGCTTTTTTAATGAAAAACGAATAATGAAGATTGAATAGTTGCGGTCGCGGATTTCTTTCGTGGCTGCTTTTTCTTTGTTTCCGCGGAATTTGTGCGGATGCGACAGGTAGCCCTGTTGATTGTAAATCTTGTACTCCTTACGTTTTTACTGAGTGAGCAAAACAGCATCGCATACCTTCGCTGCGGACTATCGTTTTTGTTCGTTGCGATACTTTCCCCGCAATTCCGAACTCCGCATTCCGAATTCCGAATTCTCATTGACTGCTTTTTTTCAAAAAACTCTTGACATCTTCCCTTTTTATTGGTATACTTTGTAACTGTCGCAGTATGTATTGCGATAATTTTCCTTGCTCCAAACGAGGATTTTGGGGCCAGAGACCATAAGGAGGTAAAAAAACATGAACAAGTATGAATCAATGTTCGTATTCTCAGTTGCAAAGGGCGAAGAGGCTGTTACAGCTCTCAGCGAAAAGTTCCAGGCTCTCATCAGCGCAAACGGAACTCTCGTTTCTGCAGAACCCTTCGGTGGCATGAACGGCGTACGTAACCTTGCTTACGAGATCAACGATGAAACTCAGGGTGCTTATGTTCTTATGAACTACGAAGCAGCTGCTTCTCTCCCCGCAGAGCTCGAGCGTGTTGCAGGCATCACTGATGGTGTTCTCCGTGTTCTCACAATCAGAAAGTAAGGAGGAGCTGAAATGCTTAACTGCGTAACACTTATGGGACGCCTCGTGGCTGATCCCGAACTTCGCACAACCACAACAGGCAGATCCGTCGCAACATTCACAATTGCCGTTGACCGTTCCTTCGTAAGACAGGGCGAGCAGAGACAGGCAGACTTCATCAGAATCGTTGCTTGGGAAAGCACAGCAAACTTTGTTTGCAGATATTTCCAGAAGGGCTCAATGATTGCCGTTCAGGGACGTATCCAGACAAGAACCTACGAAGACGCTAACGGCGCAAAGAGAAATGCTTTCGAGGTTATCGCAAACGAGGTAAGCTTCTGTGGCTCAAAGGCTGAAGGCGGTACATCCGCAACTCCCGCTGCCAAGGTAGCTCCTGCAGTTGCTCCCGCTTACCAGACAGCTTCAGCAAATGATTTTGAAGAAATCACAGACGACGAAGATTTACCTTTCTAAAAATTATTAACAGGAGGAATACGTATCATGGCATATGAAAAGGGCAACCGTCCTAACAGAAAGTCACGCAAGAAGGTTTGCGCATTCTGTGTAGACAAGGTTGAAGAAATCGATTACAAGGATGTTCAGAAGCTCCGTAAGTTCACTTCAGACAGAGCTAAGATCCTTCCCCGCAGAGTTACAGGCACTTGCGCACGTCATCAGCGTGAGCTCACAACTGCAATCAAGCGTGCACGTCAGGTAGCTCTCATGGCTTACACAGCTGACTAATAAAACAAAATTAAAGCCTACCTTTTAATTGGTAGGCTTATTTTCTCAAAAAAAATCAAGGACAAAAAATGAGGAGTAACCATGCGTTCAAGAATTGTTGCAATTTTGCTTTCTGTGTTGCTTTTCTTTTCAACTTTGTATCTCATCGGCTTTCCTGAAAAAGAAGTACCTGCCGTTGAAATCACCGAAACCAAGCCCCCCGAAAATGTCGAAACCGTTGTATGCTCATTTTCGGACATTTCTTACGGTCCCGATAAAAAGCAAAAACTTAACCTGACTCTCCCCGTTGACAACAGAGAGGAAACCGGTCTGGTGCTTTACATCCACGGAGGCGGCTGGAGAGGCGGAAACAAGGACCGAACCAATGTAATTCTTTCTTCTCTTTCCACAAGCAAGGATTATGCCGTTGCATCGATGAATTACCGCCTTACAAAGCAGGATAACATCGACATATATGATATGATCAACGACATCACTGCGGCGATTTCACACATCAAAGCCTTTGCTCAGGGGTATTCGGTAAACATCAGCAGGGTTGCCATCATGGGACACTCGGCAGGAGGACACCTTGCTCTTTTGTACTCTTACAGATACAAGGATGTTTCACCCGTAGATATCGCAGGAGTTATCGCTCTTGCTTCGCCGGCAGATCTTACTCTTGATGCTTTTTACAACAACAGTGCCCTCGGTGATGAGAATTATGTCTGCAACCTTGTATCAAGGGCAACAGGCGAGAAATTCACGCCGGACACAAGAGATGATTTCAGCGAAATTCTTCTGGAGCTTTCACCGATAAGCTATGTTTCATCGGATTGTGCACCTACTGTAATCTGTCACGGAAAAAAGGATTCAATTGTCCCCGTAGAGGACAGTATAGCACTTGCTGAAAAGCTCGACGAATATTCTGTGGAAAACGATCTCGTTATCTGCGAAAACTCAGGACATAAGTTTGACAAAGATGAGGAAGCATTAAAAACGATCTCAACTTTATTGCAGGAGCGTTTAGCATCCTGGTTCAGATTTGCTTAATAAACCGTGTTTTACTGTTATATGTAAGCACGGTTTGTTTTTTTACAAAAGATAATAAGACGCCAGACTGTTCCAGGTTTCCTTGTCGGCTTCTCCCGTTACCTCGGTGAAAATAACCGACTGCCACCTTCTGACGGCATCCTCTGTCTCTTCGTCAAAAAAACCGTCTCTCGTAAGGCTTTGAAAATTGCCGTGCTTATCAGCGACCGAATTGAGCATTATCTTAAGCTTTTCCACAAACTTATTTTCATCACCGTAGGAAAGGGGCAAATCCTCATTTTTAATCTTCATCACCTGCAACGGCAGAGTAGCTTCAGAAAGCACTCTGTCGTTTTCTTTTTTCAACTCCTCAAAGGTAAGATAATCCACCTTGCCCGTCACATTCAGATTCCTGCTCCTTTGAAAATTTCTGACCTCATCTGCCGTTTCCTCGGAGTAAATCCCGTCGGGGATAATTACAGGCTCACCGCTTACTGACCTTGAAAGATTCCTGAGAATCTGCTGTATTTCAAAAATAACTTTCTCCTTCTCCGTCACAAAAACACCTCATCATGAAATCTCATAGCCGGGATACTGTCCCTCGAGCCTCTGCTGACCTTCCCTTAAAACACGGTAAACATCGGCAATTGTGTTCCAGGTTGCTTCATTCACCTGTCCCGTCTGGGGCAACGCAAAAATTTTCTGAAACTGCCTTACGGCATTTTGTGTCCGCATATCAAAAACACTTGTTTCCGCCACACTCATAATGTCAAAAAAGTAAGCAGCGATATAATTAAGATAGGTTTTGAAGGTGAGCACAGAGGGTCCCACATCACCACGCCGCAGCACCACCCCCGGGTAGGACTCAGTGTTCACCCTTTCGATAAGCTGACGGGACTCAAGGTAATCAACCGTGCCCTTGTAGGCTCCGTAAATGTTATCCCAGGTGTATCTGTCCACAACGCCCGTTTCCGTTATACCTGCAAAGCGTTGAAAAGCAAGGACGCTCCGCCTTGTCCCTGCACCGAAAACTCCGTCAATATCAGGTGCGGGAATTGAGGAATTAAAAAAGGAGAGGATTGCAAGAAAGTACTGCAGGGTAACAACCTGACCGCCGCTGTCACCCTCGCTCAGGTCTCCTTCAAATCTTTTAGGAAGATTCTCGTAGCCAACACCCTCACTTGTAAGCTCTGCAAGGCGTGTTACTGCTGAATAAATGTAAACGATTCTGTACCAGGTTGCCTTTCCGATGATTCCGTCGGGGTTGAGGTTGAAAATCCGCTGAAAAGCTCTTACGGCATTTTCCGTGCTCTCGTCAAAGAGCCCGTTTATGACGCTTATCTTCGGGATTGAGGGGTAATTTGCCGAAATACGGTTGAGATAAAGCTGCATCCGTCGTACATTTTCATCAAGGCTTCCCTGGGAAAGAGCTGTGCCCGGGTAAGAGGGCAGATTATCCTGCAATGGCGCATTCACCACAAGCTCTATGTCGTTTCCGTAATAGCTTTCGAGAATTTCAAAAGCGGAAAGCCCCCTTTCGGCAAGAGGCACCGTTCCCCATTGGGAAAGTCCGTCGCAGGTCACCGTTGTGCCGTTGCAGTACTGGGCGAAAAAGGGGTTGATTGTTCCTTCCTTCCGGATGTAATCGTTGAAAAGCTCGTCAACAATACGGCTGATGTTTTCGTAAATATTTCTGCCGTTTATGAATTTCTGATCAAAATTCGTATCGCTCGTAATGTCAAAATCATAACCCATTGAAGGGTACCACTCGGTGTAAATGCGGTTAAGGGCAAAGGAAACCTGAGCCAGTACATTTGCTCTTATGGATTCCTCGGGCCAGGTTGAAAAAATTTCCGACGAAGCAACGTTTTTGATGTAATCGGAAAAGCTTACGGTAACATTTTCCGCATCCGATCTGGGAGAACCAAGGTGTACTCTTATGTTTGTCGGTATGATCGGCGTTGCCATATCAGGAAAGCCCCTCTTTCTCGGGCACAAGAAGCACATTCAGCACGATTTCGCTTCCGCCCACGGCACTTACAAGAAGTCCCTTCTGAGATGTAAAGCCCGAAGCAAAAATGTCAGCGTTGTAGGCAATGCTCTGATTCTCATTTTCGGGCTCAAGGGAGTTGCTTTCGCTGAAGGCTGGCAGCTTCACACTTTTCGTCCTGCCGTTTTCATCTGTCTCGAGAAAAGCATAAATATTATCTCCGCGGTAAATCACCACCCTTGCTCCTGCAACGGGGTAGGTGCTCTCTCCGGTGAACACCCTTGCGAAAAAGTTGGCCGAGGAATTTGCTTCTCCCTCGGGCAGCATAACGGAGGGGGCCGTTGTCGCTTCATCTCTGATTGCATCTTCTTCCTCAGTTGGCGTGTTTTCTGCTATTTTCTCTTGCAAATCGGCCTCATTTTCGATGCTTTCTTCCTTTTGCGGCTCGTTACCCTCCTTCGGCAAAGATGCCTCAATTCCACTTTTCGGCTCGTTTAACGGCGCTTTCTTTTCCGCCTCACCGCCGTAAATGCTTCCCATTTTCACCAACGCTTCACTGTATTTTTTTATGATTTCATCAAGATTTTCGGGGCTCAGAATGATTCCTCCTTTAAGTGTTATACTACCATTCTATTTCCCGAAGGCATAAAAAATCACCCGTCACGGAAAATGACGGGTGAAATCACTGTTTAATTTAAGTTATGCCGCAAGAGGAGCTTCGTGCTTGCTCTTTTTCTTGATGAACTGAATGACAAGTACAACAGCTACAAGAGCAAGTCCGATAAGGTCTGTTGTGAGACCGGGATAAATCAGAAGCAGACCGCCTGCAACACTGAGAAGTCGCTCATACCAAGACATATGTCCGAGCAGATAACCCTCAAGAGATGCAGAAACTCCGAACATACCTACAAGTGAGGTAATACAGATAAGAACAACCTCTCCTGCATTTGTATCAATAAAGAGCAGTGCAGGGTTAAGAGCAAATACATAAGGCACGATGAATGCACCGATTGCAAGCTTTGTTGCCGTAAATGCCGTCTTCATCGGATTCGCCTGGGCTATTGCCGCACCTGCGTAAGCTGCAAGAGCAACGGGAGGTGTAAGGTCGGCAACAATACCGAAGTAGAATACGAAGAAGTGAGCTGCAATCATGGGAACGCCCATCTGTACAAGAATGGGAGCGCAGGTTGCTGCCATAATGCAGTAGTTTGCGGTTGTGGGAACACCCATACCAAGAACAATACAGCAAAGCATTGTAAGGAAGAGTGCAATGATTACCTCATTACCTGCAAGAGCAACGATACCTGTAAAGAGCTTATTTGCAAGACCGGTTACACCGATAAGACCTGCAATGATACCTGCAATACCGCAGGCTGCAGCAACGGTGATCATGCCCTGACCGCCTGCAGCGAGAGCCTCAAGAAGGCGCTTGGGTGTGATACGATGCTCTTTATCAAACATACTTACGGCAATAGCGGCAATGATTGCAATTGCAGCTGCGTAAGCAATTGTTCTTGTGTTTGAACCAACAAGCCAGATAAGAAGAACAAGAGGAATGAGAAGGTAAATCTTCTTAAGAAGAGGAACAATCTTAGGAAGCTCTTCCTTTGTGAGACCTCTGAGGCCTTCTTTTTTTGCTTCAAGATGAACTGTGATGAATACGCCTGCAAAATAAAGAACTGCAGGAAGAATTGCCTTTACAACAATGTTTGAGTAGGGTACGCCGACTGTTTCAGCCATAAGGAAGGCTGCAGCACCCATGATGGGAGGCATAATCTGTCCGCCGGTGGAGGCTGAAGCTTCGGCAGCAGCGGCAAATTCAGGCTTGTAGCCCGTCTTTTTCATAAGGGGGATTGTAACTGCGCCTGAGCCGACTGTGTTGGCAACGGATGAGCCTGAAACCATGCCCTCAAGAGCCGATGCAACAACGGCAACCTTTGCAGGACCGCCTGAGAAACGGCCTACAAGAGCGTTTGAAATGTTGATAAAGAAATCTGCGATTCCGGTACGTTCAAGGAAAGCACCGAAAATAATGAACATAACAATATATTTAGAACATACATTTACCGGAGTGGAGAAAACACCTTCAACGGAATAGAAAAGGTATCTTACATATTCTGTGATTCTTGCAACAAAGTCCGGGTTTGTTGAGCCCCAGAAAATTGCATAAACCATAAGCACGCCTGCAACGATAAGAATCGGTAAGCCTACGCTTCTTCTGCAAAGCTCGGCAAGGCAGAGAATTGCCACGACGCCGATAACAACCTCAACGGGTGTGATTCTGAAGCGGGAAATAAGCTCTGCTGCGTTAAATGTAAGATAAAGGAATGAGCCCGTTCCGAGTATCATAAGTATAATATCATACCAGGGTATATGGTTGACCTTCTGTGTACCCTTCTTTGCAGGGAATACAAGAAAGCCTATAAATACAATAGCTGCAACAAATGACGAAAGACGGATAAGGTCAAGCCATGTTGCAAAGAATGTTACATAAATGCAAAACAGCGAAAACGATGCAAGAATACAGCTGACTATGATTTTTGGTGTGCCTTCCCAGATACGGGTATTTGACTCACGGTCAAACTTTTTCATTACGTCATCGAGATCCATGGCTTCAGGCGCTGTTTCGGGGGCTGTTTTTTTCTTTAAAAATGCCATATAAACCTCCTGTGAACTAAAAATTGGCTGCAGTTGAATCCGACTGCAGCCGATAGTTGTTAATAGTACTTTAACTTACTTTGATTCAACTGTAACGCCTTTTTCTGCGAAGTACTTAGCAGCACCTACATGGAAGGGAGCTGTCATACCGCTTGTTGCGTTTTCGATTGAAAGCTCTGCGCCCTTAGCGTGAGCAGCAGTGATAGCATCGATGTTGTCGAAGATTGCCTTTGTGATGTTATAAACATCTTCTTCGGAAAGAGCTGCGCTTACGATAAGTGTAGCCTTAACTGTAACTGTTGCAACGTCTGCATCCTGGCCTTCGTATGTGCCTGCGGGAACGTTGTAAACTGTGTAGTAGGGTGATTCTGCCATAAGCTTGTCAGCAACCTCGCCGTCGATGGGAACGAGACGTGCATTAGCTGATGTTGTGCAAAGCTCCTGGATAGCGGGTGTGGGAGCGCCTGCTACGATGAATGCTGCGTCGATCTTACCGTCCTTGAGAGCGTCTGCTGAATCAGCAAATGACTGATACTGAGGAACGATGTCAGCTTCTGTGAGGCCTGCTGCTGCAAGGATGTCGATAGCGTTGAAGTAAACGCCTGAGCCTGCGGCGCCGATGGAAACCTTCTTACCCTTAAGGTCAGCAACTGACTTGATTTCGGAATCCATTGTAAGAAGCTGAACAGCTTCTGCATAGAGACCACCGATTACGCGGAATGAATCAAGAGCGCCTTCTGCTTCGAAGGTACGTGAGCCTGCCCAAGCATAAGCCATAACGTCTGACTGTACAGTACCGAGCTGATAGTTGCCTGTTTCGATACCGAGGATGTTTGCCTTTGAACCGTCTGTTGAAACAACAGTAGCGTCAACACCTGTGGAAGCCTTGATCTGTCCGCCGAGGATTCCGCCGAATGCGTAGTATGTACCTGCTGTACCGCCTGTACCGATTGTAACTGCCTTGAGTGCGCTTGCGTCACCTGCAGTTGCGTTGCCGTCTGTTGCGTTGTTGCCGCCGCATGCTGCAAGAGCGAAGAGCATGAGAGCTGCAAGAAGAACTGCTAAAAACTTTTTCATGTGTTTTTTCCTCCGTTTTGTATATTTTGTTCTTTAAGATGAAATATATGAGCAAGTCCCGTAAGAGATTACCCATAAATTTCATATTTTTATAATTGTAATATATTCGCCACCGATTGTCAAGTAAAAAGAAGCGTTTTTATAAAAAATAATAGTTAAAAATTTATAAAAAGTGAATATTTATACATATTTCTTGTTTTTATGCGCTTTTCTGCTTATGAAAATTTATTTTTTATCCTTAGGGCAACCAACCGACTGACTTTCACTTGAAATAAGCTGCAATAAGTGATATTATTTTTATGTAATGAGCAAAGGAGATTCGAAATGAAAAACATCACTCTTATAGGAATGCCCGGTGCAGGAAAAAGCACCATCGGTGTAATTCTTGCAAAAAGTCTGCTTATGGATTTTCAGGACACCGATCTCACCATACAGAAAACCACGGGCAAAAGCCTTTGTCAGCTTCTTAAGGAAAAGGGTAACGAGGGCTTTCTTAAGCTTGAAAATGACATTATAATAAGTGAAAATTTCGAAAACACGGTAATCGCCACGGGCGGAAGTGCCGTTTTCGGTGAAGAGGCAATGGAAAAGCTCAGAAGGGAAAGCACCGTGATTTTTCTCGATGTTCCCGTAAGCGAGCTTGAAAAAAGGCTTTCAAACATCAGGACAAGGGGTGTTGCCATGAAGGAGGGCACCACTGTAATGGAGCTTTACAGGGAAAGGCTACCTTATTATAAGAGGTACGCCGACATCACACTTGACTGCACGGGACTTACGGCTGAGGAATGTGTTGATGAGGCCGTGAGAAGGCTGCGCAGTTGGAAGCAGGCAGGTCTGCGACGCATTTGAAACCCCTCTGTCAGCTTCGATGACATCTCCCCTTTCAGATGAGAAAAATTCCGACCAGATCAAAAACTCACAACAAAAGCTGCCCGATAACGGACAGCTTCTTTTTATTGTACTGTAATATTTACTTTTATGCCTTCTTTTTCAAGAAGCTTAAAATAAGTGTCCTGAACCTCACGGCGTGACTTCTTTGTTGAAAAGGTGATTACTGCATTGTCGCCGAAGGTGATGACCGCCGTGTTAATGGCATTCTTTTTAGTTGCTCCAATGGTGGCATCGAAAAACTCAATGTGCTCCCTCATCGCTTCGGGCACCTTCACGATTCCAAGATTCGAAAAGGGTGAGGTCATAAGCCTTTCACCGTAAAGGAGAAAACCTGCAAGAATAAAAGGCTTTTTCAGCACCGAGGGCGAATATTTCGTAATGAGCATCTGTGCATCGCTTGCGTTGGTGTTTATCATCCTTTGCAGAAGCTCCTTGTCCTTTGCCTTTGAAAGCTCCTTAACAGTAATCTCCAGGATCTCGCTGAAGGTGTATTCCCCGTCTCTTTCGGGAAGGGTGATCGTCAGAACAAGCGAAAAATTACGCAGGGTCTGCAGTCCGAAAATATCACGGAGATCAACCGGAAACTGAATCTTTATCGGCTTTCTGCTTTCGGCAGACTTGTTGAGATAATAACTGTAGCAGTAAACTGCCGCAAGATACTCGGTTACCGAAACGCCATAGCTTTTTGTTACCCTTTTAAGCTCTGCAACGGAAAATCTTCCTTGTATAATCGAAAAAGGAACATCATCTTCCTTTACATAATGCTGATAGGCTGCCTTTTCACCTCTCGGAAGCTTACCCTTGCTTTTGTCGTAGAATTTTATGTATCCGTCAGTAAGCTCCTCCTGAGTAGGCTCATCATTTATGTCAAGAACTCCGTCTGTGGCAGGAATTTCAATTCCCGTTTCCCCGAAGTAAACCGCAAGAAGGGTTTTAAGATAAATCAGCGCTCCCCTTCCGTCTGTGATTCCGTGGAAAACATCAAGAGAGATTCTCTTTTCACTGTAATACACCTTAAAAAGAGGTGCATAAATGTTTCCTGTATCAACGGGAGCGCAGAACTCACTGCTATAAGAAACGATTTCATCAACATCAACGGGGGTCGGTCTGAAGCGCTTCCACAAAAATCCATCCTCAAGCCTTACATAAAAGGTCGGGAAACGGTACCTGAGCTTTCTGACCGCCGTTTTGAGTGCTTCCTCGTCAACCTCATTTTTCAGTATCGCAGAAATACGATAGGTCTGATTCCAGGTTTTTGTCTTCGTGTACGAATACAAAATCGCAGCCATATCAAGAGGGATGGGTTGTTTATTCATAGTCGAAATATTACTTCTTTTCATAGTTTCCTCATTTCTGTACGGTTTGCTGTTTACCTCATTCAAATTACTGCAAACTCTGTTACCTTGATTATACTTTGTCTCAATTTTTATTTCTTGAAAGTATTTTTAATAAAAAGTAAACCCCACACCGTCAGCTTTAAAACCTCTCATCAAGCCTTGAAAATCTGTCATCAGACCTTTTAATTTTCCGGGACCACTCAGCTCTTGCGAGCCTTTACTTCCTTTTTCTTGTCCTTTTTCTTATGCTTTATAGCGATAATTGTCATAGTTACATACCTCCATTACTTTTTTCGTATTTTTTACATTCAGTCATTTTGAATAAACAACACCTCTGCTTTTTGAGCATTCTAAACAACACTTTTCTAAAATTTGTTGCGATAATCGACAGTTGTCTAAATGCTATGCTCCTATTATACACAGGTCGATACCAATTGTCAATAATTTTTGAATCAAAAATTAAAAAGAATTAAAACGACTCGTTTCTGTTGCAAACAAGCCGTTTTTTTAAAATATGTCACAATTTCTGATTACTCTGCATTTTTGTCCAGTTGTAAAATCCGTAAAGGTCGTTTACCAGAAAAACCGCAAAGCACACAAGGACCGAAACATAGGAAATATCCTGAAGGCAGGCAAGAGACCACAGTATAAGAAGAACCACATCATTAAGCGCATAGGCAAGAGCAAAATAAGGGCTTCTTCTGAAGGTAAGATACGCTGCAAAAAAGCTTGTTGCAACGGAAATGGTGCTGGGAATGATGTTTGCAGTTGAAAAAAATTCAAGTATAAAATAAAAAATCAACGTAACTGCCACAGTCAGCATCAGCGACGAAATCAGCTCCCTTTTTCCGATGCTGTTGACCTTTACCTGAGACCTTCTCCCCTTGTAAGGATTTCTCAGCCAGGAAACGAGCGCAAACGCTGCCATCGGCAAGGTCATTCCGATGTAAGTTACCATTTCCCCGTAATAGGCAAATCCGAAGGAGATTATGCCGTAAAGCACGCTGAAAATTATCATAAGGAGCTGACCGAAGGGATTGCCCTTGGCGTTGAAAATCAGCGAGGTGACACCTATAAGCGAGGCTGAAAGGGAGAGATAGCTTTCTCTGTCAAACAGAAAGAAGGCAGCAAGCACAACCGTCAGCGACCCGAGCCACAGCAGAAGCTCCCCTTTTGAAAAATATGTAAACACACTTTTTATCCTTTTCATTTTTACCTCCGAAAACCGAAAGCATCCGCACACACATCTTCAAAGACCTAACGATGTGTAAACGGATGCCTTTTTTCTGCATCTGCTACCCGGTGGCAGCTATTATTTTAAAAGATTATAGCACCGGTGTGCGGTTCTGTCAATCCTTGTCTGCGTAGAATTCGTAGCAGGCTCTGTAGGTGCTGTAAACATCGAACTTTGAAACAACCTCGTAGGGTGCGTGCATTGAAAGCACCGGCACACCAAGGTCAACAACGTCAATGTTGAGGTTTGCGATGTACATTGCAACGGTTCCGCCGCCGCCCTCATCAACCTTGCCGAGCTCACCGATCTGCCAGGAGACATTCGCTTTGTCAAGGATTCTTCTGACCTTGCCGACAAATTCAGCTGAAGCATCGGATGTGCCTGACTTGCCTCTTGAGCCGGTATACTTTGTGATTACTGCACCGTGGTTGAGGGTACAACAGTTGTACTTATCATGAACTGAGGGGAAGTTGGGATCAAAGCAGGCGTTTACATCAGCCGAAAGGCATTCTGACATTGAAAGCACATGTCTGCCCTTGAGTCCCTCCATTTCTGCAAGATCCTCAATGAAATACTTCATATAAGAGGAGTTGAGACCTGTGTTGCCGTCACTTCCGATTTCTTCCTTGTCAGCGAGAACGGTGATGATTGTTCTTTCGGGCTCGGTGCAGTTAATGACAGCCTCAAGTGCGGGATAAGCACAAACTCTGTCATCATGGCCGTAAGCACCGATCATGCTTCTGTCAAAGCCGATGTCGGAAACGGGAAGTGCGGGAACAAGCTCAAGCTCTGCAGAGATGAAATCCTTTTCCTTCACACCGTACTTTTCGTTAAGAATCTTAAGAATATTAAGCTTCACAAGCTCACTGCCCGAATCGGACTTAAATGGGCGTGAACCGATGAGGATGTTAAGCTCCTCGCCCTTGATGCCCTCGGAAAGAGGTCTTTTTGCCTGCTCCTTTCCGAGATGGGGAAGAAGATCGGTGATGACAAACTTGGGCTCGCCTTCCTTTTCACCGATGTTGATTTTTACACTTTCACCGTTTGCCTTGAGCATAACACCGTGAAGTGAAAGCGGAATTGCCACCCACTGATACTTTCTGATTCCACCGTAGTAATGTGTCTTGAAATAAGCCATTTCGCTGTCCTCGTAAAGAGGTGTGGGCTTGAGGTCAAGTCGGGGTGAGTCGATGTGGGATGCGACGATTCTTGCACCCTCGCTTACGCCCTTTTTACCCATTACGGCAAGGATGATTGCCTTATTTCTGTTATTGAGGTAAACCTTATCGCCTGCCTTGTAGGTCTTTTTTACATCAAAAGGAACAAAGCCGTTTTTCTCTGCCTTTTCAATGACATATTCTACGCATTCTCTCTCTGTTCTTGCCACATCGAGAAACTCCTTGTAGCCCTCGCAGAATTCGTCAGCCCTTGCACATTCCTCCTCAGTCATTGCAACCGAAAAGTGCTCTTTTTCAAAGCAAAGCTCTTCCTTGAGAAGCTCTGCTGCAGTTTTTTCCTTATCCATAATAAAAATCCTTTCCTGATTTATTATTTATATATTTTTTCATACATTGCCTTTGCATCCATAACCTTTGCCACATACTTTTTAGTTGTGGGATAAGGGATGTCCTTGAGGGTTACTCCGTTGTCGGAATACCTTTCATCCTCAAGCCATCGGCTGACGCAGGCGGCACCTGCATGATAAGCGGCAACGGCTGTGGGCTCATTGCCGAATTTTTCCATAAGATAACCGTAAAAATAACATCCGTAGCGTATTGCGGTTTCGGGCTCAAAAATCTCTTCCTCGGGAAAGCTTTCTCCGAGCCTCCACTGAATCCAGTCGAAGGTGTCGGGCATAATCTGCATAAGTCCCTTTGCACCGACATTGGAAACAGCGTTTTTGTCAAAGCCGCTTTCACAAAGAATAACCGCATAGACAAATTCTTCGGATAAGTTATTACTTTGGGAATATTTTTCGACAAAATTGCTGTAACGCTGAGGATATAATGTCTTAAGCGTTGACCTTCCGCCAAAATGGAAAATACAGCCTACAGATATTATAACAAGAAAAACCAGAATTACAACCACTGATTTTTTCAGTCTTCGCCTTTTTCTCATACAATAACTCCTTTAAGGTGACAGTCGTTTATTCCGTTTTCTCCGTCATTGACGATAACATAATCAGCCTGACTGAGATAAAAGTCATCGTCCTTTTGTCCCCTTATTCTTGTAAGTGCCTGCTCGGGTGTTATACCGTCTCTTCTGAGGATACGCTCAAGCCTTGTTTTTTCGTCGGCGTGAACAACAATTATCCTTTCACAAAGCTCTCTGCAGTCACTTTCAAGAAGTGCGGCGGCATCTATAACCGCCCTTTCAAAGCCCTCCTCCTCCGCTTTATGAAGAAGCTCCTCGAATCTTTTCTTTATAAACGGGTGAGTGATTTCGTTGAGAAGTGCCGTGTTTTCCGAGGAAGAAAAAGCCCTTTGTGCAAGTTTTTTACGATCAAGACTGCCGTCAGAGAGAATAATATCCTTGCCGAAGGCGGCTGAAAGCTGTACGAGTGCTTCCCTTCCGGGAAGAACAATTTCTCTTGCAACAAGGTCTCCGTCAATGACAAAAAAGCCTTTTTCCTTCAGAAGAAGTGCAACACTGCTTTTCCCCGCACCCGTTTTCCCTGTAAGTCCGTATACCTGCATTTTTACACCTCACACATCAATAATGTTGAATGCGGCAGCGCGCAAAAGACGGTTGAAAACGGCAAGTCCCACGCCCTCATTTTCGGGGAAGCGGGCAAAAACTCTCTTTGCACCGATTTTGTCAACAGCTCTGAGTGCATCAAAAATGTGCTTTGCCTGGGATGCAGGGTCATCCTTTTTTCCGTAGGTTACCGAAGGCACGGAAAGGTGCTTTTCCTCTCCCTCAAAGCAAAGGGCAACAGTACCTTCCTCAGCGTTTTTATTTACATAGCTGCAGTAATTTTCAAAATCCCCTCTGACAAGCACAACGGCGGCCTCGGGAGAGTAATGCTTATACTTTGTGCCCGGCGAAATAACCGCCTGACCCTCTCTGAGCTTTTCAAAAACTGCCTCGTCGATTTCAACCTCACCGACAACCTGTGCAATCATTTCGGGAGTTACTCTTCCCGGTCGGAGAATCCTCGGCACATCGGTTGCAAGGGAAAGCACCGTGGACTCAACTCCCACATTGCAGTCGCCCGAATCGACAATTGCGTCAATTCTGCCCGTCATATCGTCAATGACGTGGGATGCACAGGTCGGACTCGGCTTGCCCGAAAGGTTTGCCGAGGGAGCCGCAAGAGGCACACCTGCACCCTCAATGATTGCAAGGGCAATTTCGTTTGCAGGCATTCTAACCGCAACGGTGTCAAGCCTTCCGCAGACAGCCTGAGGCACAAGGTCACTTTTGGGAAGAATCATTGTAAGAGGTCCCGGCCAGAAGGCATCGGCAAGTAACTCCGCCGCTTCCGGAATTTTCCTTACAAGCGGCGCCCACTGCTCAATGCGGCTTATGTGAACAATCAGAGGATTGTCCGAGGGTCTGCCCTTTGCTTCAAAGATTTTCATTGCCGTCTTTTCGTCAAGGGCGTTTCCCGCAAGGCCGTAAACCGTCTCTGTGGGAATGGCGGCAAGACCTCCGTTTCTGAGAATCTCACCGACTTCCTTTATTCTCTTATCGTCGGGAGATGTAATTTTGTATATTTTTGTATCCATAGTAAATCTCTTTTATAAATTCTGATTTTTCAGCTTTTCTGCTGTGAAATAAGTGATAAGACTGTCGATAACCTCATCAAGGTCCCCTGAAAGAATCTGCTCAAGCTTGTAAAGAGTAAGCCCGATTCTGTGGTCGGAGATTCTGCCCTGAGGGTAGTTATAGGTACGAATTCTTTCGCTTCTGTCACCGGTTCCGACCTGTGCGCTTCTTTCTGCGGCAATTGATGACTGCTGCTTTTCCCTTTCAGCCTCAAGAATTCTTGAACGCAGAATTTTCATTGCCTTGTCCTTGTTCTTGTGCTGACTTCTTTCGTCCTGACACTCAACAACGGTGCCCGTCGGAAGGTGGGTGATTCTGATCGCCGACTCGGTCTTATTGACATGCTGACCGCCTGCACCGCCCGAACGGTAGGTGTCAATCTGCAAATCAGCAGGATTGATTTCAATGTCAACATCCTCTGCCTCGGGAAGCACGGCAACCGTTGAGGTTGAGGTGTGGATTCTTCCTTGGGTTTCCGTTTCGGGAACACGCTGAACACGGTGAACGCCGCTTTCGTACTTAAAGCGTGAATAGGCTCCCTCACCGCTTATCATAAAGGAAATTTCCTTGAAGCCTCCGAGCTCTGTGGGGTTCGATGAAAGTATTTCCGTTTTCCATCTTCTTTTTTCGGCATACATGCTGTACATTCTGAAAAGCACACCTGCAAAAAGAGCAGATTCCTCACCGCCTGCACCGCCGCGGATTTCCACGATAACATTCTTACTGTCGTTGGGATCCTTTGGCAAAAGCAGAATCTTCAGCTCCTCGAGAAGCGCCTCGGTTCTGATTTTGCCCTCATCGTATTCAAGCTGAACCATTTCACGGAAATCCTTGTCAAGTCCGCTTTCATATAAAAGCTCCTTCGCCTCGTCAAAGGCGGACTGAGCATCCTTGTACTCACGGTACTTTTCCACAATGGGTGTTAGGTTCTTGAACTCCTTCATAAGAGAGCTGTATTTTTCGGTGTCGCAGACGACCTCAGGATCGTAAAGCTGACCGTTGATTTCTTCAAAGCGGTTTTCAACTTCTTTGAGTTTATTAAGCATAACCTTCTCCTTTTAAGACAAAGATATAACAGTAGTGAGGGCCGAGGGTCGAGGGCCAAGAGCATTCCTTAAATTCAGAATGCATTTAAGCCTGTCCCTGACTACTGACTACTGCGCCGCAGGTGCTTCGAATTCCACATTCCGCATTCCGAATTTTGCTTACACCTGTGCACCGTCACGGATAACCTTTTTTATGTTCTTTTCAGCCTTGAGGCGTGGAATCATTACAAGATGTCCGCACTTTTTGCATTCGAGCTTGAAATCCATTCCCGTGCGTGTCACAAGAAAGTCCCTGTTTCCGCAGGGGTGTGCCTTTTTCATCACAAGCACATCACCGACTCTGATATCCATTAAGGTGCCTCCTTAGCTTTAAAGATAATTTTACTAATAATAAAGTATATCACATAACATCAGACAATATCAATGATAATAAATAAAAAAATTTAAGCATATAAATAAAAAGACTATGTTTGACAGAAAGGGTTTTTAAAATGAAAAAGTATTATCCTGAAAATTATCTCATCTCAACGCCGGAAAACAAAAACGCACTTTCCTCAAGAGCGTCAATCAAGGAAGCCTACTACAGCGGCAAAATTATCGAGGTGCGTGCAACCGTCTGCGACAAGGATCATAACCTTCACGTTGACCTCGGCGTTATGAAGGGCATCATTCCCCGCGCAGAGGGTGCTGTCGGCATAGAGGACGGCTCGGTAAGAGATATCGCT
>JAZSAM010000029.1:0-11617 GCA_045601905.1 Acutalibacteraceae bacterium
AAAAAAGTGCAGACCGCATAAAACAAGATAACTAAAGGGTTTCTTTCGGTTTTGAACTGCCAAAGAAACCCTTTAAAACTGTAAAAATCAGCAAAAGCAGGCAAAAAACAAGGTTTTTGCGTTTTATGCTATAAACAAACCTCGCCCTCGGAGTACCTCTGTACGCCGTCGGGTAACCCCAAATAAAGCAAAACGCTTTATTTTGGCTCGGTTTGTTCATTCTGCGCATTTTTTCCTGGCCCCTAAAAAAGGGGATGTAAAAAAACGAGTTTTTTTACATCCCCTTTCGGTTTTTATAATCTAATCTTACTTTAAAAGCTCCTTATACATCTTGATGTATTCGTTTGCACTCTTGCCCCAGCTGCAATCGCATTCCATTGCGCGGATAACGAGTGAATCCCAATACTCCTTGTTTGCGTAGGCATCAAGACCTCTTCTGATTGCGCCGAGCATATCGTGGGCATTGTAGGTCTTGAAGGTGAAGCCGTTACCCTGACCGTCACCGCTGTCGGAGATGGAGTCGCGAAGACCACCTGTCTCACGGACGATGGGCACTGTGCCGTAGCGGAGAGCGACCATCTGTGAAAGTCCGCAGGGCTCACTCTTTGAGGGCATAAGGAAGAGGTCGGCACCGGCGTAAATCTTTCTTGCAAGAGAGGGAACAAAGCCGATTCTTACTGCAAGCTTGTCGGGGTACTTGTCAGCCATTTCCTTGAAGAAGTTTTCGTACTGCCAGTCACCTGAGCCGACAACGGCAACCTGAACATCCGTTGTGTAAAGAAGCTCGTCGAGAATACCCTTGATAAGGTCGAGACCCTTGTGGGAAACGAGACGGGAAACGAGGCCGATTACGGGGACGTCTGCCTTCTGGGGAAGTCCCATGTTTTCCTGGAGCTGACGCTTATTTTCCGCCTTGCCCTCCTTAACATTCTTGACAGTATAGTTCATTGCGATGCTTTCGTCGGTTTCGGGATCGTAGTTTACTGTGTCGATACCGTTGAGGATGCCCTGAAGCTTCCACTGACGCTCGCGCAGAATTGTGTCAAGGCCGTGGCTGTACCAGGGATCGAGAATTTCGTTTGCGTAAGAGGGTGAAACGGTTGTAACCTTGTTTGCACACTCGATTGCGCCCTTCATGAAATTTACGTCGCCGTCATACTCAACGATTTCAGTGTCGGCAGGATTGAGTCCGATAACATCGTTGACAAGCTCCATACCGTAGGTGCCCTGATACTGAATGTTGTGGATGGTGAAAACAGTCTTGATGCCCTGATACCAGGGATCCTTACTGTAGAAGGTTGAATAGAAAACGGGAGTGAGTGCTGACTGCCAGTCATTACAGTGAATGATGTCGGGCTTGAAGTCAACAACGGGAAGAATTTCAAGAACTGCACGGGAGAAGAAGGTGAAGCGCTCTGCGTCATCGTAGTGACCGTAAATTGTATCTCTCTTGAAATAATACTGATTGTCGATAAGATAATAGATAACGCCTTCGTGCTTTGCCTGGAAAATACCGCAGTACTGTCTTCTCCATGCAACGGGAACGGAAATGTTTGTGATGAAGGTCATTTTATCCTTCCATTCCTGCTTGATTGTGTCATAAAGAGGCATAACAACTCTGCATCCGATGAGTCGTTTTCTGAGTGCCTGAGGCAATGAGCCGGCAACATCACCGAGGCCGCCGCTGGCCATGAAGGGCAGTGCCTCACTTGCTACGTATAATACTTTCATAGTTTAGTGTCCTTTCGAGAAGTTTTGCAAAATTCGGAATTCGGAATTCG
Organism: Acutalibacteraceae bacterium; assembly: GCA_045601905.1. GTDB lineage: Bacteria > Bacillota > Clostridia > Oscillospirales > Acutalibacteraceae > UBA6857. Next base: position 1,782 of record JAZSAM010000029.1, read on the forward strand.
GAATTCGGAATTATTTATCCGAAGCATAGAATTCTAATCCGAAAGGTTGTTCTTTTGAGTCTTTGTTACAGAAACCAGTAGTTTTATTACTTCACTGCAGTCATTATAAATGCTGTCGAATTGAGCCGGTGAAATATAATCAGTTTCAAAAAGCAATTCTAACCAATAAGCAGTTTCGTCAGCCTCTTTTAAAGCAATATTAAGCTTATGATAAAAATCAGCCTTGCTTTCTGCACGAAGTGACTCGCGTACATTCGCACCGACGCTTGTGCCGCTTCTGAGAAGCTGCTTCGACAGAACATACTCCTGCTTTTCGGCTTTCAGGTGTTTATAAAGATTAATTATACGAATTGCAAACTGCTTACTTTTCTCCAAGATAAGGTTTTCTTTTTTCATAATGATTGGAATATATCAGAGGTTGTAGAAAACGGAACACTTTGAAGCTTCTTCAGATTAATTCTGAATTCCGAATTCCGCACTCCGAATTAAACAGTGATTCCTTTACCAATGTAAAGCGGATAAGTCTCTGCACCGCTGATTTCTCTGCCGGGCTTGATGACAACATCCTTGTCGAGAATCGCACAGTTTACCTTGGCGTTTGCACTGATGAAGCTGTCCTGCATAACAATTGCGTTTTTAACAACTGCACCCTCGGCAATGTGAACGCCTCTGAAGAGGATGGAGTTTTCAACCTTACCCTTGATGATGCAGCCGTCGGCAACAAGTGAGTTTGTAACATCTGAGCAGATGCCGTAAATTGCAGGCATATCGTCTCTTACCTTTGTGAAAACGGGATTTTCGGGGTTGAAGAGATCTCTGTATTCGCCTGAAAGAAGCTCCATACTGATGTCGTAGTAGCTCTGGAGTGAATCAATGACCTTTGCATAGGTGTCGATCTTGTGACCTCTGATATTGAGAGCGCCGACGTTTGCTGCAAGGATGTCTCTTTCAAAATTCTTTGCACCCATAACCTGAGCACCGCGGAGAAGTCTTTCGAGAAGCACTCTGCTCATTACGATGATGTTCAGTGAGTAGTCGCAGGCTGTGTTGCCTGTTTCACCGATCTTTACGGAGGTGATTGCGTTTTCTTCGCCGATTTCAAGAGTCATAACGTGGCTGAGCTTAGGAGCAACGCCTCTCTTGTAGGCAATTGTGATGTCAGCACCGCTTTCGATGTGACCGTCGATGATTTCATTATAATCAAGGTTGCACACTACATTACAGTCAGCCATAAGAACATATTCATTGGTTGATTTTGAAATGTAGGGGAGCATAGCCTCGAGAGCGTTAATGCGGTTTTCGTACTTCTCTCCGCTGAAGGGAGGAAGGAAGGTGATACCGCCTCTTTTTCTTGAAAGATCCCAGGGTCTGCCTGAACCGAGGTGATCCATAAGTGACTGATAGTTAGCCTTTGTGCTGACACCGACCTTGCCGATGCCGCTGTTTACCATGCTGGAAAGAACAAAGTCGATGAGTCTGTATCTTCCTGCAAAAGGTACTGAGCCCATGGTACGTACGCTTGTAAGCTCGCTTAAAAGTGAATCATAAGCGTTTGAATAAATAATACCGAGTACATTTGAAGCAGCCATTATTTAACCCCCTTTACATCTTCGGCGATCATTTCCTTTGCTTTTACCGCGGCACCCTTGCCGATGGTTACCTTTTCGCCGATAACGGTAACACCCCATGAATCGAGGTTGTCAATTTTTTCGGGACTCTCACCGACATGAGCGTCTTCTTCGATTACTGCATTTTCAGCAACAATTGCATATTCAACAACTGCGCCCTTTTTGATGGTTGTGCCAGGCATAACGATTGAATACTTCACAACTGCGCCCTCCTCAACGGTTACATTTGAGAAGAGAATTGAGTAGTCAACCTCACCTGCGATGTAGCAGCCCTCGCCGACCATTGAGTTTTCAACCTTTGCACCCTTTGCAACAAAGTGTGGAGGAGCAACGGGGTTGCGTGAATAGATTTTCCAGCTGTCGTCGGAGAGGTCAAGGTCAACCTTGGGATTGAGAAGGTCGAGGTTTGCCTCCCAGAGGCTGTCGATTGTGCCGACATCCTTCCAGTAGCCGTCAAACTTGTAAGCGAACATTCTCTCACCGTTTTTGTGCATTGCGGGAATAACGTTGTGGCCGAAGTCGTTGTGTGATTCGGGATCGGCCTCATCGTCGATAAGATACTGGCGAAGCTTGCTCCAGGTGAAAATGTAAACACCCATAGAGGCCTTGTTGCTTCTGGGATTCTTCGGCTTTTCCTCAAAGTCTGTGATTGAGCCGTCGTCGTTTACGAACATAAGACCGAAGCGTGATGCCTCTTCCCAGGGCACCTCGAGCATTGCGATGGTGCAGGCTGCATCGTTCTTCTTGTGGAAGCTGAGCATTTTGTTGTAGTCCATCTTGTATATGTGGTCACCTGAAAGAACTGCAACATATTCGGGATTGTATCTGTCAATGAAGTTGATGTTCTGGTAAATGGCGTTTGCAGTGCCCTTGTACCATTCTGTGCCTTCAATCTGCTGATAAGGTGAAAGAACGTGAACACCGCCGTAGGCTCTGTCGAGATCCCAGGGCTGTCCGTTTCCGATGTAGTCGTTGAGCTCGAGAGGCTGATACTGTGTAAGCACACCTACGGTTTCAATGCCGGAGTTGATGCAGTTTGAAAGAGGGAAGTCGATGATGCGGTACTTGCCACCATAAGGAACTGCCGGCTTTGCAATGTTTTTGGTAAGAATACCGAGTCTGCTGCCTTGACCGCCTGCAAGAAGCATTGCAAGACATTCTGTTTTCTTGAGCATAAAAATTCCTCCTAATTATTTATTTTGATTAATATTTTTTGATGTTTTTCTTTTTCCCTTAGGCTTGTATTTCAGAAGAATAAAGGAGAGGCCGGGAAGGTCAAGCGTAATGCTGTTTTCGAAGCCGTGCATTCCTTTTTTCTTTGAAGTAGCTTTGGTTCTGGTGCCCTTGCCCTCACCGCCGAATTCAATGTCGTCGGAGTTGAGGATAACCTCGTAGGTACCCTCACGCTCAACACCGAAGGAGTATTTTTCTCTTGTGACGGGAGTGAAGTTTGCGGCAACAACGAGCTCCTCGCCCTTGCTGTCTCTTCTTGAGAAGGCGATTACGCTGTTTGTGTGGTCGTCGCTGACGAGCCACTTGAAGCCTTCCCAGTTATAGTCGATTTCCCAGAGGGCAGGATATTTAAGGTAAATGTGATTGAGCTTTCTGACGTAGTTTTTCAGCTGACGGTGCTTTTCGTAATCAAGCAGCACCCAGTCAAGTCCGCTGTCATACTTCCATTCGATGAACTGACCGAATTCCTGTCCCATAAAGGTAAGCTTTTTACCGGGATGAGCCATAAGGTAGCCGAGGAAGGAACGGATGCCTCTGAATTTGTCGTCGTATTCACCGGGCATTTTTCCGATGAGTGAGCATTTACCGTGAACAACCTCATCGTGCGAAATCGGAAGAATAAAGTTCTCCGAGAAAGCATAGAAGAAAGAGAAGGTAAGAAGCGTGTGATTGTACTTTCGTGAAAGTCCGTCCATGGAGAAGTACTTGAGAGCATCGTTCATCCAGCCCATGTTCCACTTGAAGTTGAAACCGAGTCCGCCAATGTCAGCAGGCTTTGTCACAAGGGGCCAGGCGGTGCTTTCCTCTGCAATCATAAGCGGATTTGTGAACTCACGGAAGATTCCGCTGTTGAGCTTGCGGAAGAATTCAACTGCCTCGAGGTTTTCGTTACCGCCGTACTTATTGGCAATCCACTGACCGTCATCTCTGCCGTAGTCAAGATAAAGCATTGAGGCAACGGCGTCAACACGCAGTCCGTCAATGTGATACTTGTCAAACCAGAAGGCAGCGGAGCTCGTAAGGAAGGAAATAACCTCGTTTCTACCGAAGTCGAACACCATTGTGCCCCATTCCTTGTGCTCACCCTTTTTCGGATCCTTGTATTCGTAGCAGGGCTCACCGTCGAACATTCTCAGTCCCTGCTCATCCTTGGGGAAGTGGGCAGGCACCCAGTCGAGAATTACGGAGATGCCGTTTTTGTGGCAGGTATCAATAAGATACATGAAATCGTGAGGAGTGCCGAAGCGTGAGGTTGCGGCAAAGTAGCCTGTTACCTGATAGCCCCACGAGCCGTCGAAGGGATATTCCGAAAGAGGCATGAATTCTATGTGGGTATATCCCATATCCTTTACATAGGGGATGAGCTCATCCGCAAGGTCACGGTAGGTGTAGGGATTTCCGTCCTCGTGTTGCTTCCAGGAGCCTGCGTGGACCTCGTAGATGTTCATCGGTGAGGCATAGACATTGACTGCTTCCTTTGCCTTGCGCCATTTCTCATCGCCCCACTTATAGCCGTCAAGCTCAAAATACTTTGATGCCGTGCCCGGTCTTGTTTCACTGTGGAAGGCGTAAGGGTCGGCTTTGGCGGTCTTTTTGCCGTCGGCTGCAGTGACAAGGAATTTGTAGGTGTCAAAAAGCTTCACATCGGGAAGGTAACACTCCCACATACCTGCATCGTTTATTCTGTTCATCACACCGGCACTTTCGTCCCAGCCGTTGAAGGAGCCGATTACACTTACGGCTCTTGCGTGAGGAGCCCAAACGCGGAAGGAAAAGAGGTTCTTTTCGTTTTTTACTTTATGGCAGCCCATATACTCATAGGCTTTCATATTGTTGCCCTGATGGAAAAGGTAAAGAGCAACATCGTCGCCGAGATTTTTTTTGTCAGCCATTCAAACACCCCTTTGAGTAAATGATTTTTATACATATAACATAATAACACTACAAAAATAAAAATTCAATAGAATTTGTTAAAATGTAACATTTTGATTAAAAAGTTACATTAAAGTTTGGTTATTTTGTTAGAAGCTTTGTTACAAGGTATACCCATTAAGGCTGTGCGGTGAAGGCGTGACATCAATAATACATTCCGAAAGATGCTGAAAAGGTCGTTTTTTACACCTTTTTTTAAGAAGCTTTAAATCTCCGAGGGGATAATAATATCGGAAACGAAATTTGCTGCACGGTAACTTACTGATTAAAAAAAGAAAAAATGATATGTAAATTAATTTAAAATTTCATTGATTCTATTGACAAATTGACAAAATTTGAGTATGGTATTAGCAAGTGTATTTTAATAATAAACTGAAAAATAGTTTTATATTTCTTCAGTTAAAAGGAGATATGACAAATGAAAAAAGAAGTTAAGGCAATAATTGCCGTTGTGCTGGCTGTATGGATTCTGCTTATGGGTATTGAAATCGGCTCGCTTCGCGAAAAGAAAAAGCTTGCAAACGCTGAGCCCTCCTCAACAAGCACATCAGAAACCACCACACTGCCCACAACAGAGCCCACTGCTCCCACAGCTCCCAACGGTGCAGATGTTCCCGGCGGAACCACAACTCCCGCAGACTCAACTGCTCCTTCAGCTGAAAACACAACAACTCCCGCAGCACCCGGAGGCGACAACGTTGATGTTTCAACCCTTTCAAAGGAACAGATTGTTGCCAAGGTTGCAGAGGCAGTAAATAAGGTAAAGAGCGAGCAGAATATGAAGGCTCACAAGACAGAGAATGTCACAGTTAACCTTACTGCACTTTCAGTTGAAGCACTCAGAAGTCTTGTAAACACCATTATCGGCAACCTCGTAGGTGAACCCACAGATGAAATGATTACTGTTTCAGGCGGTATTGCTACATATCCCGATGGCTCAACAAAGCCTGTCAAGGAAGCAATTCCTCCCTCAAACGATGCAACCAAGGATTTCACACTCACTGCTGACGGCGTCGCAACAGCAACTGCAGCAAAGCAGGGTGAAAACACGGTTTACACAGTCGTACTTGTTCCTGAAACCACAACAGGCACAAACCCCATTCCTACTCATAACTCAAAAGCTATCGGTTACCTTAACATCATGAGCTTCAACGATGAGCTTCCCTCAGGTGCTCAGATTATTGATGCAAATATGAGCTACTCCGGCTCAACCGTTGAGGTTACTGTCAACCCCGCAGGTCAGGTTATCAAGCTCGTCAACAAGATGCCCATGAAGGGTGACGGTACTGCAAAGGCCAAGGTTATCGTTGAGCTTGAAGGCAAGGCTGAATTTGAAGGCGAACTTAACGAGGTATGGGAATTCACATACTAATAGTGGTAAGTAGTAAGGATGCAGAGATGTGTCCTTACTTTTTTTCTTTTTCATCTTTACAGAATTATTTTTCTGTGGTAAGATATTCTTTAGTTAAATTTGAGTTTATTTAAAGAATCGGAAATATAATAACTATACATTCATATAAAGAAGGATGTTTTCGTATTATGGAAAGAAAAATAACAAATAATCAGAAGGAAAAAATAGTGCTTTATATAATGAAGCTTTTCATTATCGTGCTTTTTTCCGGCAGTCTCTTTGCGAGCTGGATATTTTATTATAACAAGCTTATCCCCACCCCCTTCTACCGTCTCGGTAACTATCTTATGGGCGCCCTTTTTGTGGCTATCTATGTTTCCTTTGTCAAGGTGTACGGTGGTTTTCTTGTGGGAACATCTCCCGTTTGGGATCTCATTTTCTCACAGATAATTGCCATAGGCTTCCTGCAGGGCTTCTGCTATGTCATTTTTTCGCTTCTTAGCTATAAGCTCCTTTCAATCTGGCCCTTCGTAATTACCTTTATTGTTTTTTCCGTAATTGCCGCCTTGTGGTGTGTGCTCGCGGATTTCCTTTATTTCAGTATTCACAAGCCGAAGAAAACGGTGGTTGTATTCGGAAACGTTGACTCCTACCTTTCTCTCAAGGGTATAAGAAGTATGGATAAGCGCTTTACGGTGCTTAAAACCTTCAACTGTGACAAAACTACTCTCAAGGAGCTTTTTGAGCAGATTGAAACCGTTGATGCGGTTTTCCTTTGCGGCGTACCCTCAGACTACAGAAACGAGGTTGTCAAGTACTGCATAGCAAAGGGCAAGGTCGCTTACGTCAAGCCGAAAATTTCTGACACAATCATCCGCGGAGGAAGAACGATTCAGCTTCTCAATGTACCCGTTTACCGCTGCAAGAGAAGCGACTCCAGTGCAATCTATCTTGTTGTGAAAAGATTTTTTGATATTGTACTTTCTCTTATTGCCATTATACTTTCATCTCCTTTTATGATTGCAACGGCGATTGCCATCAAGGCTTACGACGGCGGAGATCCGCTTTATAAGCAAGTGAGACTTACCACCAACGGCAAAAGGTTTGAGGTGCTCAAGTTCAGAAGTATGATTCAGAATGCGGAAAAGGACGGTGTTGCCCGTCTTGCCTCCGAGGGCGACAGCAGAATCACTCCTGTCGGCAAGTTCATCCGCAAAACAAGACTCGACGAGCTTCCTCAGCTTTTCAACATTCTCAGGGGCGATATGTCCTTTGTAGGCCCCCGTCCCGAGAGACCTGAAATCGCCGAGCAGTACGAAAGGGATATGCCCGAGTTTGCTCTGAGACTTCAGGTCAAGGCAGGCCTCACCGGCTACGCTCAGGTTTACGGCAAATACAACACCCCACCCTATGACAAGGTGCAGATGGATCTTATGTACATTGCAAATCAGTCTCTTCTTGAGGATCTCAGGCTTATGCTTATGACATTCAAGATAATGTTCGTACCCACCAGCACAGAGGGTGTTGATTCCTCACAGACAACGGCAAAAAGAAGCGGAACAGATACAGAAGAATAATTACGGAGATAACTGATGAACAGCTTCAACAATTCATTTAACAATGCCTGGCAGTATGACGCCTGGCTCAACTTCACCAAAAAGCAAAAAGAAAAAGCCGACCTTAAAAAAGTCGGCTTTTATACGGGTGTGGCGATTCTTCTGAACATTCTTGTGCAGAATGTGCTCACCGTTCTTCTTGCCGCCTTTGACCTTACGGATAAGTATCTCAATGACGGTGTTTTTGCGGCAGGCTTTGACATTCTTTTCACGGTGCTGGCACTGCTTGTTCCCTTTGCTCTCGTCGGCAGAAAAATGAATGCTTATTCCGGTGCTGAAAGAGTATTTTATCTCGGTGCACCCTACAGATACAGAGATTTACCGTCGGCTGTTCTTGCCGGTGTGGGTTGCTGTATGGGTGCAAACATCATAACCAACTACATTTCTGCAATTTTCAACAACTTCGGCTACGAACCCTCTGATCTGGAATTCAACCTTCCCGACGGCATCGGCGGATTCCTTTTAAGCCTTGTCAGAATGGCGGTTGTTGCAGGAATCGTTGAGGAAATCGCCATGAGAGGCTATGTTCTCGGCAACCTCAGATTTTACGGTGACGGCTTTGCAATTGCAATGTCCTCGGTGGTTTTTGCCGTTATTCACGGAAACTTCAGCCAGATGCCCTTTGCGCTCGTGTCCGCCTTCGGACTCGGGTACTTTTCAGTAAAGACGGGCACAATGTGGACGGGCGTGATTATTCACATGCTCAACAATGCAATTTCAGTCATATTCTTTTATGTTCCGGAGCTTGTAGGAGAAGAGGATTTACTGTGGCTTCAGGCACTTGTCATTTACGGGCTTATTGCCGTCGGAATTTTCTGTGCGGTACGCTTTTCCTCAAAAACAAGGGATATTCCTCTCAATGAAGGAAGAAGCCTGCTTACAACAGGTGAAAAGCTGAAGGCATATTTTTGTTCTGTGCCTATGATTCTGTCTCTGGTTTATTTTGTTGTAATATCAATAATCGGAATTACGGAGATAAGCTGATGATAAAAAAGGAATTTATGAAAAGAGCAATTGAGCTTTCACAGATGGCAGCTCGGCTTGGCGAGGTGCCGGTGGGTGCAGTCATTGTGAAAGAGGATAAAATCATTGCTGAGGGTTATAATAAAAGAGAAGCGAAGAAAAATGTACTCTCTCACGCCGAAACTGAAGCGATTTCACAGGCCTGCGAGGCGCTTTCCTCGTGGAGGCTTGACGGGTGCGAGATGTATGTTACCCTTGAGCCTTGTCCTATGTGTACAGGGGCTATTATGGCATCGAGAATTGAAAGAGTTGTTTTCGGAGCTTACGATGAAAAGGGCGGCGCAATGGGCGGAGTATGCAACCTTTGTGAAATGCCGTTTATGCAAAGACCTCAGGTTGTCGGCGGTTTTATGGAGAGTGAATGCGCCCTGATGCTTGCTGATTTTTTTTCAGCCTTAAGGTGGTCTGAAAGCGACTGAAAATACAGTGAAAATTTTTTTGAAAAAAATAAAAAAAGGTATTGACAAATCAAAGATTGTATAATATAATATGCAAGCGTTGTGTAGAGCGGCGTTGATGTGGCGGTATAGCTCAGTTGGCTAGAGCATTCGGTTCATACCCGGAGTGTCGTAGGTTCAAGTCCCACTGCCGCTACCAATTTTTAAAATAAAGAGTGTAGGATAACGCGTTCCTTCCTCTTTTACATATAAGGCCCGGTGGTCAAGCGGTTAAGACACCGCCCTTTCACGGCGATAACCCGAGTTCGATTCTCGGCAGGGTCACCAATATAGATTCTCCTGTCCGAAAGGGCAGGAGTTTTTTTATATATATTGACTAATCCTATCACAATGATATATTCAATAGTAGAAACAGCTGATCATATTAATTCAGGAGGTAGATAGATGTTTACTGTAGATACATACCTTCCTACCAGGATCATCCTGGGAGCGGGAAGGCTAGATGAACTCAAGGACATGAAGCTTCCGGGAAAGAAAGCCCTTATCTGCACTACTTCGGGAAAGTCGGTAAAGGCTTCCGGTCTTCTGGAAAGGGTAGAGGGACTTCTTGAAGCCGCTGGAGCAGAGCATGCCCTGTATGACAGATTCACTCCCA
>JAZSAM010000030.1:0-26238 GCA_045601905.1 Acutalibacteraceae bacterium
GCCCAAAAGCGTGAAGTTTTCTGGCTTTTCGGCGTTTCGGATTTGAAAGGCGTCAGCCTGTCGGCATCCTCAACAACCAAAAATCCAACAAAAATTCGCACTTTTGGGTCTGCGATTTTTTACGAAGCGGATTTTTGTCAAAACAAGGCACAAAACGCAGTAAATCCTATCGGATTTACGAGTATTTTAACGAAGTGTTGGCGGAAATCCGCCCCGTAAAAAACGGGTTCAGATTATACTCGTCATCCTACGGTCAGGTTGCCTTAATGGCAGGCAATCCCCGATGGAGTCGGGTTGTGGGCTACGCACTTCACACGAATCCCTCACCCGGTGAAATCCCCTGCCACAGAGTTGTCCGCAAGGACGGCAGAGTGGCGCAGAGCTTTGCCTTCGGCGGTGAGAATGTACAGAAAATGCTGCTTGAGGCAGAGGGTGTAAGCTTTGTTGATGAGTTTACCGTTGATATGAAAAAGCATCAGATGTAAGCTTGTGAAGTAGTAAGCAGTGAGTAGTAAGTACTAAGCAGTAAGGAACCCCTCTGTCAGCTTCGCCGACATCTTTTCTTCCAGAAACGGGCACCCCTTTGTCTGCTTTGCAGACATTTCCCCTAACAGGGGAATTTCCTTTCAGGGGAGAAAAAAATCAGATTCTTACTTTTACATCCGGACTGTCTCTGCGGAACAAAACTCAAAGCATAAGCTAAACCTGCCCGCGACCATCCTTACTACTTACTACTGCCTACTGCACCGCAGGTGTGACATCCCGGTCCGCTCCAATTTAAACTTGACTTATCCTTATAATTGTAATATAATAAAAAACTGCAAAGAAACTGAAAAAAACACAGTTCCGATATAAAAAATAAAACAGAAAAGAGGTTAAAAATATGAGTGATTACAGACCCGCAACAAAGTGCATCCACTCAGGCTACGAACCTAAAAACGGTGAGCCCAGACAGCTTCCGATTTATCAGAGCACTACCTATAAATACGATTCAAGCGTTGAAATGGGAAAGCTTTTCGACCTTGAGGCTTCGGGTTACTTCTACACCCGACTCCAGAACCCCACAAACGACGCCGTTGCCGCAAAGATTGCCGACCTTGAGGGCGGTGTTGCCGCAGTGCTTACCTCCTCAGGTCAGGCTGCAAACTTCTTTGCAATCTTCAACATCTGCAATGCAGGTGACCACGTTGTTGCTTCAAGCGCAATTTACGGCGGCACCTTCAACCTTTTCAATGTAACCCTCAGAAAGCTCGGAATCGAATTCACCTTCGTTACTCCCGACTGCAGTAAGGAGGAGCTCAACGCCGCTTTCAGAGAAAACACAAAGGCTGTTTTCGGCGAAACACTTTCAAACCCCTCACTCCAGGTACTCGACATTGAAAAGTTCGCTGCGGCCGCACACGCTCACGGTGTTCCCCTCATCGTTGACAACACCTTCCCCACACCCATCAACTGCCAGGCATTCAAGTACGGCGTTGACATCATCACTCACTCAACCACAAAGTATATGGACGGCCACGCAACCCAGGTCGGCGGTGCAATCATTGACAGCGGTAACTTCGACTGGACAAAGAGCGACAAGTATCCCGGTCTCACCACTCCCGATGACAGCTACCACGGCATCACCTACACCGAGCGCTTCGGTAAGGGCGCTTACATAACAAAGTGCGTTGTTCAGCTTATGCGTGACCTCGGCTCAATCCCCGGTCCCCAGAACGCTTTCCTTCTCAACCTCGGTCTTGAAACCCTTGCCTTAAGAATGGAAAGACACGTTGAAAACGCCCTCAAGGTTGCAAAGTATCTTGAAAAGAGCGACCTTGTTTCCTGGGTATCCTATCCCGGTCTTGAAGGTGACCCCCAGTACGAAATCGCAAAGAAATATATGCCCAAGGGCACCTGCGGTGTTGTTTCCTTCGGTGTCAAGGGTGGCAGAGAGGCCGCAACGAAATTTATGGATTCACTCAGACTTGCATCCATCGTAACCCATGTTGCAGACACAAAGACCTGCTGTCTCCACCCCGCTTCAACAACTCACCGCCAGCTTACCGAAGAGCAGCTTAACGACTGCGGCGTCAAGAGTGACCTCATCCGTCTTTCAGTAGGCATTGAGGATGCTGACGACATCATCGCTGACATCGAACAGGCACTCCGAAAGGCAACAGCCTGACAAATGCGGAATGCGGAATTCGGAGTCGCGTTTAAATAATGATTTAAAGGGAGCTTTTCAGCCCGCCGAATTTACAGCATCCTGATTTTGCCTTGACTCGAAAAAATAAAATTTATTTCAGAACACAAAACACCTTCGGTTAAAGAATTTGTGAAATCGGCAATAATTCCGAATTCCGAATTCCGAATTCCGAATTTGAAAACGAGGTTAAAATAAATATGAAACTTGGTATAGTCGGTCTTCCCAATGTGGGTAAGAGTACACTTTTTAACGCAATCACAAACGCAGGCGCACAGTCGGCAAACTACGCATTCTGTACAATTGAGCCCAATGTGGGCGTTGTTGCAGTTCCCGACGAGAGACTCGACAAGCTTGCAGAAATGTACAATCCCGTAAAATTCACCCCTGCAACAATCGAATTTGTTGACATTGCAGGCCTTGTAAAGGGCGCATCAAAGGGTGAAGGTCTCGGTAACAAATTCCTTTCACACATCCGTGAGGTTGATGCAATCATCCACGTTGTCCGTTGCTTCGAGGATGACGACATCATCCACGTTGACGGAAGCATCGATGCAAAAAGAGACATCGAAACCATCAACCTTGAGCTCATTCTTTCCGATATGGAAATGATTGACAGAAGAATTGACCGCACTTCAAAGGCAATGAAGGGCGACAAGAGCCTTGCCGCAGAGGTCGATTTCCTCAAGAGAGTAAAGGAAGCTCTCGAAAACGAAAAGCCCGCAAGGAGCGTTGAATGCACCGATGAGGAAAAGGCAATGCTTCAGGAGGTTGCACTTCTGACCTCAAAGCCCGTCATTTACGCCTGCAACATGAGTGAAAACGACTTCGTTTCAGGCATAGACACAAATGAAAACTACAAGGCAGTTATCGAAATCGCAAATGAGGAGGGCGCTCAGGTGCTTCCCATCTGTGCAGGTCTTGAGGCTGAAATCTCCTCACTTTCAAAAGAGGACAAGGAAATGTTCCTTACGGATCTCGGCATTGAAACAAGCGGTCTCGACCTTCTCATTCAGCGCAGCTACGATCTTCTCGGTCTCATCTCCTACCTTACTGCAGGTCAGCCCGAGGTCAGAGCCTGGACAAACAAAAAGGGCACCAAGGCTCCTCAGGCAGCAGGTAAAATCCACTCCGACTTTGAAAGAGGCTTCATCCGTGCCGAGGTTGTTTCCTTTGAAAACCTTATGAACTGCGGCTCTCTTGCCGCCGCAAAGGAAAAGGGCCTTGTAAAAAGCGAGGGCAAGGAGTATGTTATGAAGGACGGCGACATTGTCCACTTCCTGTTTAATGTATAAAGCAATAAAACTTTTCTGATTGCTTTGCCTTCCTGTATGAGGAAGGTGTCACGACGGAGTAAAAAAGTACTGCCTCGCGGCGAGCAAAATAAAGAGGAGCTGTTCACAAGATTGTGGCAGCTCCTTTACGTTTTTATTGTTATGTCCGCTTTCCCCAAAATATCAAGCTTCTCAAAATACCTCTCCTCAAGCGGTATCCATCTTGAAAGAAAAGCCTGTAATTTTTCCTCGCCGTTCCGGGAGAGGATTCTTTTTTTCTGTGTTTCCTTATCGGTGGTTACAAAAACAGTCAGATCGTAATGCTCCCTCAGGTCGGGATGGCAGGAGTAGCTCCCTTCAATAATCCAAAGCTTTTTCCTCGGAAGGGTCACCTCTTCACCGAAGTCCATACAGCTGCAGACAAACGGACGGTAGCTTACCTCTCTGCCCTCACGCAAGGGGATGAGCACCTCCTTAAGAAGCCTTTCACGGTCAAGGTTTCCACCCGGCTCGGAGAGCCTTTTTTCTGTGCGCTGATTTTTCTGCAGGTAAAAGTCGTCGGTGTGAATCACATTACAGTCAATTATTTCCGAAAGCTTTTCTGCAAGGCTTGTCTTTCCCGAAGCGCATCTTCCGTCAATTGCAGCGGTGAATGTCTCCTTTTCCTTACAGCCTGCTTCTATCCTTTTTACAAGCTCAGTCAATGCTTTTTCTGACAGCATCCTCTCACCTTCTTTCCTTTTCTTTCCTTTTTACACTTATATTAAACTACTTATCGGGAATTTAGTCAACTAATTCGCTTCATTACTTTAAAATTAAACAAAGGTTTTTGTCAGATACTCACAAATCACATCCCATTTATTTGTTTTATATTGACATATTTATTCCTGAATCGTATAATATTAAGAAATAGTATTTTTTACACGAGGTGTTATTATAATGAAAAGAGTATTTAATTTTTCAGCAGGTCCTTCAATGCTTCCCATAAGCGTGCTTGAAAAGGCAGCAAACGAAATGTGCTGCTACGGTGAAAGCGGAATGTCCGTTATGGAAATGAGCCACCGTTCCCCCGAATACGATGCAATCATCAAGGAGGCAGAGGCTCTTCTTCGCGAGATTATGGAAATCCCCGACAACTACAAGGTGCTTTTCCTCCAGGGCGGTGCTTCAACTCAGTTTGCCGCAGTACCCCTTAACCTTATGAACAAGAATCACAAGGCCGACTACATTCTTTCAGGTCAGTTCTCCACAAAGGCCTTCAAGGAAGCACAGAAGTACGGTGACGTTGTTGCCGCCGCATCAGGCAAGGATGTAAACTTCTCCGTTATCCCCGAGACAACAAGAGAATCCTTCAGACCCGATGCCGACTATGTTCACATCTGCTTCAACAACACAATCTACGGAACAAAGTTCCCCTATATTCCCGACACAGGCGACATTCCCCTTGTTGCCGATATGTCCTCCTGCATCATCTCCGAGCCCGTTGATGTAAGCAAGTTCGGTCTTATCTATGCAGGCGCACAGAAGAACATGGCTCCCGCAGGTCTTACCCTTGTAATTGTCCGTGAGGATCTCATCGGCAACGCTGACGAAAAGGCTCCCGCAATGTTCGATTACAAGCTTATGGCTGACAACGACTCAATGTACAACACTCCTCCCTGCTACTGCATCTATGTCGCAAAGCTTGTTTACGAGTGGATCAAGGAGCTCGGCGGACTCAAGGAAATGAAAAAGCTCAACGAAAAGAAGGCAAGCCTTCTTTATGATTACCTCGACAGCCAGGATTACTACATTGCTCCCGTAAAGAAGGAAAGCCGTTCAATGATGAACGTTACCTTTGTAACCGGCGACGCAGACCTTGACAAGAAGTTTGCTTCAGAGGCTTCCGCAGCAGGTCTCAAGAACCTTAAGGGACACCGCAGTGTCGGCGGTATGAGAGCTTCAATTTACAATGCAATGCCCTACGAAGGCGTTGAAGCCCTCGTTGCCTTCATGAAGAAATTTGCCGAAGAAAATCCCAAGGCATAACCCATTTATCGGATAAAGGAGAGAGAAAGAGATGAAAATCATCCAGACAATGAACAAAATTGCTCCTGTCGGACTCAACGAGCTTGACAAGACAAAATATGCAATCACCGATTCAACAGAAAATCCCGATGCTATTATGGTGCGCTCAGCAAACCTCAACGCAATGGATTTCGGCTACAAGCTTACTGCAATCGTCCGTTGCGGTGCAGGCGTCAACAACATCCCCGTTGACCGCTGTGCAGAGCAGGGCATCGTTGTTTTCAACACACCCGGTGCAAACGCAAACGGCGTTAAGGAGCTTACAATCGCCTCACTTCTTCTTGCTTCAAGAAACATCGTCGGCGGCATCGAATGGGCAAAGACTCTCACAGAAGATGTTGCAAAGCAGGTTGAAAAGGGCAAGAGTGCCTTTGCAGGCTGTGAAATTTACGGCAAAACCCTCGGCGTTATCGGTCTTGGCGCAATCGGCGGTATGGTTGCAAACTCCGCAAAGAGCCTCGGCATGAAGGTAATCGGCTGTGACCCCTTCATCACAATCGAAGCCGCATGGCATCTTTCACGCTCCATCAACAAGGCTTCAACCTATGACGAAATCTACGAAAATGCTGACTACATCACCCTTCACATTCCTGCAACAAAGGACACAAAGGGTATGATCAACAAGGAAAGCATTGCCAAAATGAAGGACGGCGTAAAGATTGTCAACCTTTCCCGTGCTGACCTTGTAAACTTTGACGACCTCAGAGAAGCTCTTGAAAGCGGCAAGGTAAGCGCTTATGTTACCGACTTCCCCAACGAGGAAATCAAAAACTGCAAAAACGCAATTGCAATCCCCCACCTCGGCGCTTCAACTGCCGAATCAGAGGACAACTGCGCAGTTATGGCTGCTCACGAGCTTGACGATTTCCTTACAAACGGCAACATCACAAACAGCGTAAACTATCCCTCAATTTCAATGCCCAGAACGGCTGACGGCGGCAGACTTGTTATCCTTCACAAGAATGTTCCCAACATCCTCAGCGCAATCACAACCCACATTTCCGCAGAGGGCATCAACATCGAAAACATGGCAAACCGTTCAAGAGGCAACTACGCCTGCACCCTCATTGACACACCCGAGCACGCAAGCGACAAGCTGATTGAAAAGATTTCTGAGATTGAAAACATCATCAGAATTATCAAGGTTGATTGATTTATTTACTTAAAGTTAAAGGTCACGGATTTTTCCGTGATCTTTTTATTTTATTCTTTACACACCTTAACATATTATGCTATAATATTTCCATAATAAAATTAAAGGAGTATACTATGATAAGCTTTCCCATAAATGAAACCTCACTTAAAAGAAAAAGTGTCCGCACCTACATTGAAAAGCCTCTTTCCGATTCCGACAGAGAGAAAATCAATGCCTTTATCGACTTTCTCTCCGGTGAGCCTCACCCCTTTTCGGCTAAGGTGAGAATCCGCCTTTTTGACGTTGACAAGGACATCAGCTCAAAGGATCTCGGAACCTACGGAGTGATCAAAGGTGCAAGAACTTACCTCGGTGTTGCCGTAAACGAGGTTCCCGATGCGATGGAGGCTGTGGGTTACGTTTTTGAAAAGCTCGTGCTTTTTGCGGCACACCTGGGGCTTGGCACCTGCTGGCTCGGAGGTACCTTCAACAGAAGCGAATTTGCAAAGGCAATGGAGCTTGAAGGTGACGAGTTTTTTCCTATCGCTTCACCCATCGGCTATCCTGCACCGAAAAATCATACCGTTGACAAAATTATGCGAAAGGCAATCAAGGCCGACACCCGTAAAGGCTTTGAGGAAATCTTTTTTGAAAAAAGCTTTGACTCTCCCCTTTCGGTGAAAAACGCCGGAATCTACGGTGACATCCTTGAAGCGGTACGCCTTGCGCCCTCAGCAAAAAACGCTCAGCCCTGGAGAGTCCTCAGAGACGGTGACAGCTTCCACTTCTTTGAAAAGAAAACCATCCCCTCATCAAATCACGACATTCAGAGGCTTGACATCGGCATTGCGGCTTGTCATTTTGACCTTGCCGCAAAGGAAAAGGGTGTTGAGGGCAAAATCCTTTCCCCCGACTCTCACCCCGAAGCAAACGGACTTCTTTATGTTTTATCCTATGTGAAGTAAAAAAGATAACAGGTATTTTCAGTTCATTCAACCGAAAATACCTGTTTTTTTATCAGTTATTTCTCAAAATCATACTTCTTTGACATCATACTCATAGCCTGCTCTCTTGTTATTTTACCCGTGTTACAGTCAATCATAACCTGGACATCCTTGTCCTTAAGGTCGTAGAACATCCACGTGATGTAAGCAAGAAAACCGCCGATGGCAGGAATAAGCATAAAGATGAGCCAGAGCATATTGAGGGCGTGAGGTGTCTGTGTCACTCCGAGTCGCTCAAGCTCCTCAAAGGAGGAAACCTCAACCACATTCCAGCCGACTGAATCGAGGCCGAGAATGAAAAGTCCCAATGCACCTGAAATCGAGCCGGTAAGCTTTGCCATAAAGGTCTGCACGGCAAAGGTGATGCCCTTTGCTTCGGTGCCGCTTTTGAAGCGTCCGTACTCTGCGCAGTCAGGTGTAAACATAAACATTTCAAGGGAAATAACTGCAAGAGGAACGGAGCGCACCGTGAACAGAATGATGTAAACCACAATGTTACCGTAGCCGGCAACCCAGGTTATTACACTGAGCACAACATAAAGAAGAAGGCATATCCGGTTGACCTTCATCTTGTCAAATCTGCGGATAAGCTTGGGAAGAAGCAGGGCAATGATAAGCTGTGGTACTGTTCCGATTGCACCGACAACAAGAGAGAACAGTGCACTGTTGAAAAGATAATAGGAAACATAAAGCGTAAATGCGTTACCGATGTTAAGTGACGAATAGAAGAAAATTCCCACATAGTAAATCAGCAGATACTTGTTTTTTAAAAGGTAGGAGAACATTCGTCTGATGGTGAAGGTTTCCTCTGCTTCGGCGTGGAAGCGCTCCTTGAGCTTAAAGGATGCAGGCATCATCAGAGCAAATGCCAGAACGCAGATAATAAGCGCAATCATGCCGTAATTCAAGCCGACCTTTTCGCTGATAAGAACCGTTGAAAGCGTTGAGGTGATGCCCACGCCCGCATAGGTTGCGATACTCTTATAGGACTGAATTGTGTTTCGCTCGTCAATGCTCTGACTCATAGAGGTGAGTATGCCGAAAATCGGCACGTCACACAGAGTATAGGCTGTATCCCAGAGTATGTAGGCAACGGCAAACCACACAAGCTTGACCGTTTCCGAGGAAGCTCTCGGTATAACAAAGGTGAGAATAGTTGCAAGGGGTATAAGTATTGTCGAAACTCTTAACCACGGCAGATACTTCTTTCCGCTTTTAAACTTGATTGAGTCGAATATCGCACCGAAAAGAGTGTCATTCACGGCATCCCACACCTTTACGATAAGCATAATTGATGCCGACTTGATGGGATCGATGCCGAGAAAAAGAAGATAGGTCGTAAGGCAGGTATTGAAAAGAGTGTAAATCATATTCTGACCTGCAAAATACGAATAGTAGCTTCCTCTTTCCGTCGGCTGAGTTGACCAGCCCTCTCTGCCTGCAAAAATACCTCTGACCTTTGTAGCGATTTCCATATTTACTCCTCCTTGGTAATTTATATAGGTTGATGTCATCGCTTGGTGAAAACATAACCGCTTATCATTAAATAATTCCCTCTACCCATGCCTTTGTAAATTTCTTTGTCCAATATTTTTTAGGCAATATCAAAATTTGCTTGCATTCCGGTACAGTCAAAACCGGGAGAATATTTCCGCATCACTGAACTTCGGGTATATTATATCAAAGTATAACAGAAATTGGTATACCTTTCCCTGAGAAATTTTATCTTTACGGATATTTTCAAGCTTTTAACAGATAGCGGATAATTCTTTTTCCGTTTCATCTATGTCACGGTACAATCCGTCGGGTCTCATTTGCATATCGTCATATTTCTTGTTGTAGAACTCATTGAACACATCAAGACTGTCTGTAGCTTTGTTAACACTTATGTACACAGGCTGTCCGCATCCGGGACAACGGTTGTTATTGATTAAGACAGAAATACATATAAAATCAATTAAAAACAATCAATATATGAGGAGATGCTGATTCTGCAGTATCTCCTTTTCTTTTGTGAAAACTATTGAAATGTTCCTTCTTATTTGTTAGAATTATAAAGATGTTATTTGTTGTAGGAGTAATTAGATATGAAGCTTAAAGTAAATGCCAGGCTCGACCCGAATTTTCAGCCCCTTTCGCTCGTTGTCCGTGAAATGCGTGAAGCAACAAAAGAAAGCGGACAGGATATTGTTATTGCAATTGAAAGAAACAAGGGTTACACAACAACCTATAAAACACGTGTTTATCCTGACGGAACAGGCCATGATGAAGAGAATTTCCGTTTTGTTGAGCGTCTGACAAAATCACTGCTGTGGATTTCAGGCGGTTATAAAGTTATAATTGCCGGCAGTGAGATTATAGGCACAAAAATCAAGGAAGCGTTTTCATACGGCGGACTCCGTGACTTTGATGTTAAATTTATGGAAAGAGTATACGAGGAAAGGTTTGAGGTTGTTCTCTGTTCTCTTGAAGATGCTCCGAAAGATAAATCTGCCGCTTCTCCCATAGGCAGACACCTTGACGGTTGCCGTATCGGCTTTGATGCAGGCGGAAGCGACAGAAAAGTAAGTGCAGTCATCGACGGTGAAAGCGTATACTCCGAGGAGGTTGTATGGTTCCCGAAAACAAACTCAGATCCCGATTATCATTATCAGGGAATACTTGATGCAATGAAGACTGCCGCTTCAAAAATGCCCCGTGTGGATGCAATCGGTGTTTCTTCAGCAGGTGTTTACATCGACAACCGCATTATGGTTGCTTCTCTTTTCCTTAAGGTCAGTGACGAGGATTTTGATAAAAAGGTTAAGAATATGTATCTTGATGTTGCGAAGGAAATAGGTGAAGACATACCGGTCGAGGTTGCAAACGACGGTGATGTTACTGCCCTTGCCGGTGCTATGGATCTTGATGACAATTCCGTTTTAGGTATCGCCATGGGTACAAGTGAAGCAGGTGGCTACGTTGACCCTCAGGGTAACATTACAGGCTGGCTCAATGAGCTTGCATTCGTACCTGTTGACTTCTGTGAAGAAGCCATGGTTGATGAATGGTCCGGTGACTACGGCTGTGGCGTTAAATATTTTTCCCAGGACGGTGTAATCAAAGTCGCTCCCCGGGCAGGCATCGAGCTTGACGAAGGTCTCTCTCCCGCTGAAAAGCTTAAGGTTGTACAGGGTCTTATGGAAAAGGGCGACAAAAACGCCGCTGACATTTACGACACCATCGGTGCTTACTTCGGCTACGCAATCGCATATTATGCTGAATTCTACGATATCAAGCACATTCTGATTATGGGCAGAGTTACCTCAGGTCAGGGCGGACAGATTCTTCTCGAAAGAGCTCAGGAGGTTCTCGACAAGGAATTCCCTGAACTCAGCAGGAAAATCAAGCTTCACATCCCCGACGAAAAATCACGCCGTGTCGGTCAGTCTGTTGCTGCGGCCAGTCTGCCGAAAATAATGTAATTCCTTCCGGCATTCTGAAAATATCATACAAATAAAATAAGGTGAGTATAAAAATGTATTTAGTGAAGAAAGCAACAGACATTTTTACTTATATAAAAACATACTGGAAATCTCCGCCATTAGGTAATTATATGCCGATTAAAGAGATTGCAGCTCTTGCAGGTGGCGGTATGGGTATCAGATTCATTACTCAATGTGTTTCATCTGTACTTCTGTCTGCTACAAACGTTTTCGTAGGTAATACTATCGGTATTGAGCCTATGAATCTTTATTACATATATCTTATTGCTGTTGTTATCAGCTTTCCTCTTACAATGGTAAGAGCCTACATCGTTGATAACACAAGAAACAAAAAAGGAAAATACAGACCGTATCTGATTTCAATGGGTATTCCGACCGTACTTTTATCAATCGGTTATTTCTGGATGCCTTATGAAAAAATGGAGAGTCAGGCTACAAAATGTGTTGTTGTTCTTCTTTTCAACATAGGTTTCCAATTTTTCTATAATTTCCTTTATGAAGCATACTACAATTATGTAGTTGTTTTGTCACCTAATACACAGGAAAGAGCAAATGTTTCATCTGTCAAAGCCGTTGTTGAATCATTCGGCCCTTCAGTTACAGGTATTATCATTCCACTTTTCGCAAAGAACTTTATAGGTACCGGTAACCTTAACGACATCCGAATTTACAGATATATTTGGGTACCGATTCTTATTTTAGGTCTTTTGCTCAGTATCATTGTTTATGCTAACACTCACGAAAGAATCATTCAGGCAAAAACTCATGTCGTTCAGATTAAGTTTATGGATGCTCTTCGTGAAGTTGCAAAGAATAAGTATTTCTGGATTACATCACTTGCCGGTTGGTTAGGCTTCCTTGAGGGTGCTTGCTTCAACATTCTCAACTGGCTTTATTCTTACCAACATGCGTGTACTGCAGGCCAATACGCATTCATCACTACCATTTACGGAAATGCATCTCTTTGGGGTATGCTTTTAGCTCCGCTTTCAATTAAAAAAATAGGCAAGGGAAAAACTCTCCTCCTCATAAATACATTGAATATTATCTTCATCGGAGCTATTT
Organism: Acutalibacteraceae bacterium; assembly: GCA_045601905.1. Taxonomy (GTDB): domain Bacteria; phylum Bacillota; class Clostridia; order Oscillospirales; family Acutalibacteraceae; genus UBA6857. The sequence continues at coordinate 12,216 of JAZSAM010000030.1, forward strand.
ATCCCGTTGTTAAATACGCAGATATCAGAATTATGATTTGGCTTGTTCTTATCTGCCTTTGGATGAATGCTCTTGTCGGCGCATTCGGACATATTCTTTCTCCAAGTATAAACGGTGATATTCGCGACTATCAGCAGTATGTTTCGGGCGAAAGAATTGACGGCATGTTTGCTGCAGTCGGTCTTATCGGCAGTGTTATTACAATGGCAACAAGCTCCGTTCTCCCCGCAATCTATGAAAAAGTCGGATTCAATGAGGAAAAGCTTCAGGAATTATTACCTTTGATTATCGCACAGGAGGGTCCTCTTGATGACCCGACCAATGTTTATAATGTTCTTTATCACAAAGAGACATTTATAGCCATTTTCGGTGTTTTAATCGCAGCATCTGTTGTTGGTGCAGTAATGAATGTCATTCCTTATTTCTTCTATGACCTTACAGAGGTCAGGCAGCAAGGAATTATTAAGGTTCTCAAAATCCGTGCCTTGTTTGAAGACTACGGTAACGGTATTCTTAAAGACAGTGACCTTGTTGAAACAATTGATATAATTAAAAAGGCTAAAGCACTTGAGAATGCACAGCCAAAAGATATCAAAGCATATAAGCTTGCGGTTAAACAAGCCAAAGACAAGGCATCAAAGAAAGCTGCAAAGAAAGAATATAACGATGCAAAGCAGTATAATGTTGATATTGAAATTTCAAAGATTGTTCTTGATGAAATGAACCGTTTCAATACAAGATTCGGTCAGATTCAGCTTGAACGGGCAAGAGTAACTGCTTCTTCAGGTTATAATGCGATTTATAACTATAACCGTAGTGAACTCATGGATGCAAAGGCTTTACCGAAGAGTACAGAAGAAGAAAAAGAATTCAGAAAGAATGCTATTGCTGTTGCAAAAGACTTTGTTGATGCTCAGAAGGTTGCAAGGAAGAATTTCGATAACAGCATAGTCGAATTTGATTCAATCATATTTGAAAAGCTCTTTGCGCGTGAAGATGAAGTTTCCGCAAAAATTGAGGATGCATACAATAACCTTTACAATGCGAAGGACATCAAGGATAAGGCTGTTGCTTCACGTTGTAAATCAGAAATCAAGGAACTTAAAAAAGAGCGTAGCATTATTGAAAAAGAAATCAAAAATGCAACAACTGAAAATTCGCTTTATACCCGTGCTGCCCGTCCTGTAATCAAGGCACAGAAGCTTCTGATTCAAGCTGAAAACTATACAAAGCTTGAAGAAATCGAAAGTCTCTATGAAGATGCAAAGGCAAGACACGAACAAGCTATTGAAAACGCCCGTATAGAAGCAGAACGTGTTGAAGCTGAAAAGAAAGCCCACGCAGCAAAAATCATAGCTGAAAAATCTTCAAAGAATTAACACAGTCAAAGGCTTCGGAAAGATTAAAACGGCACAGACATAACGATAAAATGACCGAGGACGGCTGGTATCATTGTGATGAAATAAACAAGGATTTCCGGTTCAACACACCCGAGGTTATAAGTCAGAAAACACAGTATGCCATAGATAACGGCTACGGTGGTGTTATGATCCGGCATTACAGCTGTGATTTTCCGTCAAGCCACGAGGCCTCGCTTCTCAGAGCCATCGGTGAAACAGTAAATATTAACTATTAACTGTTTGATAAAACATCCCCCGCCTGACTTCAGGTGGGGGATGTTGGTGTTTACATATATATTTTATACTTTTTCCTTAATAGCTGCGTTTACCGCTTCTCTTGTTGTAAGCAGCCAATTATCGCTGTGAGGATATTCTTTGAATGTCAGGCTGTGCTTTCCCTGTTCCTCAATTATGGAAAGACAAGTCTTTTTATCCGTAAGCTTTTCCAATGTGTTGAGCCCTGCCATATCCTGAAGAGCATCATAAAAGACCTTAAGTCTGATTGAATGATAGGCTGTACCGTCTTGAGCCGGATATACTACGAAGCTGTCGCCTGACGGGAACTCCTTCCCTGCATCTGATACCTCATAGGGATTGACAAGACCCTTTGAAAGCCTTTTGTAATAGAAGTTGTATCCCCAATGCAAAAAGCCCCTGATGTCAAATTTGAACATCTGATAACCGATAACCCTTGTTCTTATTGAGTCATTACAGAAAAATCTGTTGGCTACATTGTGGTTTTTCTGAGCACTGCAATAATATGTCCAGAGATTATCAGCTTTACCAATAAATTTATCTATATGGTCAGTAGCGGGTATCGGATTCGAAACAATCTTCTTTTCATAGAAAGAATAATCGGAAAGAGCATCTACAATTTTATAGCCTTCAAAAAGACTGTGAATATGCATAGAAGCTTTTTTATAAGATCGAAGCATAGCCTTATTAGGTTCATCACTTACATGGATGAACACCTTGTTTCTCAGATTTCTTTTTTCGAGATATTCTTTCAGTTCAACGGAAAGAGCTGTAAGGAATTCCTTATATTTACGTGAGCTTGCTCTTGTTTTCCAGCCGAAAATCTTTTTGTAGCACCCGTCAACCGTTGCCATAATTTTCGGAGCATTCCTTGCACCCCATTGGGTGTAAAAATGAGCAAGCTCAAAATATTCAATACCGCAACGATGAGCCATTTCAATCCACTGTGTAAGCTTGTCAAAGTTAAAGGAGTAAATACCGTCCTTTACTGTTATATCAATAAGCTGAACAGTAGGTCTTTCTTTGCCTTTTTGTGTGTCAAGAGGAGGAGTAAAAATCGGTGTGAGAACACAGTTCATTCCGTACTCTCTTGCAGTTTTAAGAAAGCTTTCCGTTACTCTCCAGTATTCATCAGAGAAAGCATCGAATTTATAGTGTGACATCAGACAATCGGTATGAAACCAACAAGTGTAAACAAAATCCTTGAAGTCAAGCTCTGCATTAATAATTTCAATTTCAATGCTTGCCTTTTTCTCATCGACAGTAAAATCTATTCTGTGTTTACCTACACCGTTCTGAGCGGCATCGACCTCAAGCCAAAGGACAGTTATACCTTTTTTTGCATTAATCTTGCCGTCGGAGGGTAAAAGCAAATCTGGGTAATATCCGCTTTCACTGAATCTGTAATAGTCGTCTGCGCCCTTTTTCCACATTGGAAAATCGGATCTGATGTGCTCAACTGTATAGATACGAATGTCTTTAACTGTGCTTTCATAAATCAAATCCACTTTGCAATCATCATCAGCTTCAATTGCAAGCTGAAAAGACTTCTTTTCATTTTTAAGCATAGAAAAGCCTTTATATCCGACAGTCGGCATTTTGTCGCTGTCATAGATTTTTTCAAGAGAAGATAAGACTTTTATTTCTTTTATCTTGGCCATAAGGTCACCTCGATGCAAACACTTATGAGAAGTGCCGCAAATTATTTCTTATATTTTTCTTTGTATTTTGCTACTATTGCATTCATCGCATCCATATGAGCTTCCATATCTGCTACGAGCTTAAACTGATTTCTTGCTCTTACTATGTTATGCTCTGCGTGGGTTGTTCTGAAATAAACATCGCCTTCCAGATAATCAGTAAGAAAGCGGATGCCGCATTCAAAGGTCATAAGCTTCGCACCGAAAGCAAGGTTTTCAATTTCAGCATCATTAAGGCTTTCAGCTGTTTCACTTAAGAAGCCATCCACATAAACCTCGAAAAGCTCAAGGTCGATGCCAACCTTTGCAAGGTCAGCTTCATCTTCTGCTGCTTTATTGGCACCTGAACGGATACTGTCGCCGAAATCATAAAGTGAAAGTCCGGGCATAATCGTGTCAAGATCAATTACACAGATGCCTTTATCTGTGTTTATATCAAAAAGAACATTATTCAGTTTTGTATCATTATGAGTAACTCTGAGAGGTAAAATTCCTTCTGCAATAAGGTCTGTGAGCTTATGCGTGTCAGCCTTACGGTCAGTTACAAATCTGATTTCCTCTTCACATACTGCTTTTCTGCCTTTTATGTCAGCTTCAACTGCTTTGAGAAAATTTTCATATCTTGCAGGAGTGTAATGAAAGTTCTTGATTGTTTCGTGCAGTGTTTCAGCAGGGTATCCGTCAAGAAGCTTCATAAATCTGCCGAAGGAACGGCCTGCACTTCTGAAGGTGTCAGCGTCCTTGGGCTTGTTATAGGTCAAAGCCTCATCAACATATATGTACATTCTCCACGCACCGTCATTTTCGTCACGGTAAAAATATTCACCGCCATTGCAAGGAAGGAAGTTGAGATTTTCTCTTTTGTAATCACCGCCGTATTCTTTAATCTTTTCTGTGATGTGCTTTGTTACACCTACAATATTGAACATAAGCTCTGCGGGATTTTTAAACACAAAGGTGTTGATTTTCTGAAGTATGTACTTTTCGGCCTTGTCAGTTTCAATAAGATAAGTTGCATTGATGAGACCTGCAGTAAACTGTTCTACATTTATGATGCTTCCGCCTCTTCCGAATGCCTCAAATGCGGTTTTGATTTCTTGATTTATCATTTTTTACACTCCTTTCACCCTAACTTCGGAGTATCTCCGATAACAACTTCAGGCGCTTTATATTTTTCAATTTCAAAAATTATAATTTCATTTTCCTCTTTAAGAAGTGCACCGGGCAAGTAAAGTGCCTTCTGCGGGCCGATGTCCCAATATCTGCCGAGATTGAAGCCGTTGACAAAAACATAGCCCTTGGTAAAGCCGCTCATATCAACAAAGCATTCGCCCTTACCGGCTTTGAATGTACCCTTAAGGAAGACGGGACCGTTTTTGCTTTCCGGCTTAATGCTTTCAAACTTAAGGCTTCCGAGGTTGTCTAAAGGTATCGTGTAAACATCAAAATCTGTCAACACCTGATTTGCAAAATGAACATTTGAAATACCCTTACGGTCATAAAGCTCTTTACCGTAATTCACTCTGCCCATTCCCTCAACAAGCACACCTATTTCACTTTCTGAGCTTGTACCTTTAACAAAAAGCTGCTTTTTGAGCTTGAGCTTGTTAAACAGTGATTTTTCCTTGCATCTGTTTATCGTTGCTATTTTCTTCTTCTCAAAATAAACATGTGCATAATCGTGTACATCGTCTATCGAAAGGAAGCCGGCATCGTATTTACCCTTAAGCCTTGTTACATAATAAATAAGACCGAAATTCTGTCCGTAAGCCTCCATACCTCTGGGAAGCGGAGAATAATGCTTCTGTCCGATATTATCAATATTATCAAACAAGTCTGCGGAAGCTGTGAGCTTTACCGTGCCGATATTCTGCATTACAGGCGACTCAGGAAGCTCTGTCAAAGGAATATTCTGTTTTTCACAAAGAAGCTTTCTTATCTTGTGGTATGTATCGGTGTAATCTCCCCATTCAGTTAAGGGAGCACAGTAATCATAGCTTGTCACCGTAGGCTCATAGCGTTTGATGTGGTTTGCACCTGCCGTAAAGCCGAAGTTGGTTCCGCCAAGGAACATATACATATTAAAGGAAGCGCCTTGCTTAAGAAATTCTTCAAGCTCCGGCACCAGATTATCTGCTTTTCTTGTGTGATGCTTTTCACCGAAATGGTCAAACCAGCCGCACCAGAACTCCATACACATTTTCGGAATGTCACCGTAGGGCTTAAGAGCGTTAAAGGCACTTGAAGCACGTGAGCCGAAATTGAGAGTAGGCAGCACGCCGTCTATTGTTCCTCCTGAAAGCATATTGCACCATGTTCCGTCAGAAGTGAACTTCAGTACATCTATACCAAGCTCGTCATATATATCACAAAGAGCACGAAGGTACTTCTTATCGTTGGAATAACTGCCGTATTCATTCTCAACCTGCATTGCGATAATGTTACCGCCGTTTGTAATAAAGTACGGTTTAAGAATTGATACAAGCTTTTCAAGATAATCTTTTACGTGGCCGAGATAGATTTCATTATTGCACCGGAGTTCAATATTTTTATCCTTTAAAAGCCATGCAGGGAAGCCGCCGAAATCCCATTCTGCACAGATATACGGACCGGGTCTTACGATTGCGTACAGACCGAGCTTCTGAGCTGTTTCAATAAACCTTACAATATCGAGCATACCGCTGAAATTGAAGGTGCCCTTTTGGGGTTCGTGAAGATTCCAGCACACATAGGTTTCAACAGTATTGAAGCCCGCAAGCTTCAGCTTGAGAAGTCTGTCCTCCCAGTATTCAGGGAGGGTACGGAAGTAATGCATAGCTCCCGAATAAATTTTAAAGGGCTTCCCGTCAAGATAAAATTCGCTATCTTTAATTTCGAATGAATTTGCCATTTCTTCTCTCCTCTGTTCAAGGATATTTTACCACAGATTTTCAGGATAAACGCCGTCAATTACCTTCTGTCTGATAGCATCAACTACTGCCTGCTTGTCTTCTTTATATGTAACACCGTACCACTTTTCTGTGGTATCCATAACCTTTACACTGATTTTGCCTTCTTTCAGCAGGTCATCAACAACAAAAGGCAGGAAATACTCACACTTAAGCATATTGTCTTTGTTTCTGTCAAGGAAAGCAGAAAATCTGTTTTTTAATTCAGCCATCATCATACCGCTGAAGCCCCAGCAATTCATTGAGACTGTGCTGCCCCTCTGAAGCTCTGTCCAGCTTTCGCCGTCATCTTCGGTAAACATAATTTTACCGTCTCTGATTGCAATTTTTGTTCTTTCAACAATGTCCGTGAGATAACCCTCTTTGTCAGTCTGACATACACCTCTTGCGACATGACCGTTTTCCGTGAGGGTGTTTTCAACTTTAAAGCCTACCATACAGAACTCATTATCGTTTTTGTTTTCTTTAAGCTCGTTGTAAATAAGTCTGAATGTCTCTTTGCCGTAATAGTCATCGGCATTGATAACTGCAAAGGGTCCGTCAACGATGCCGTCGCAGGAAAGCACTGCATGACCTGTACCCCAGGGCTTTGTACGGCCTTCGGGCACACTGTAGCCCTCGGGAAGATTGTTTATGTCCTGATAAGCATATTCAACCTTGATTTTGTCTTCATATTTGCCCTGCATAATTTTCTTGAAATCCTCTTCGATTTCGTGCTTTATAACAAAAACAACTTTGTCAAAGCCGGCCTCAATGGCATCGTATACAGAGTAGTCAAGAATAATTTCGCCGTTTGCTCCTATGGGATCAATCTGCTTAAGACCGCCGTATCTGCTGCCCATACCTGCAGCCATAATAACTAAAGTGATGTCTTTCATTATATAAGCTCCTTTACATTGGTTTTTCGTAATTATATCAAAAAAATGGACACTATTCAATAAAATTCTTATAAAAAAAGGGAATGTAAAAAAACGAGTTTTTGCATCCCCTTATAAGCATTAAGAATAATAAATTTAAAACGGTTTCGTCTTTGCAAATACTATGTGTATCAATTAACCGTAGATAGGTCCGTATGTCTGACAAGCTCTGTAGTCTGCGCTCTGGCTGTCCTCTGTGCCGAAGGCTGCCCATGAGTGAGGACGGAAGATTCTTTCAGCAGGAACATTGTGCATATTTACGGGAATACGAAGCATTGAAGCAAGTGTGATGAGGTCATCACCAACGTGGCCGTAAACTGTTACACCGTGGTTTGCACCCCAGTTTGCCATTACGGAGTAAACATCCTTGAATGCGCCTTCACCTGTAAGATTGGGAACGAACCAGGTTGTGGGCCATGTGCGGTCTGTTCTTACATCTATTGTTGTATGAGCATTGTCGGGAAGGTCAGCAGTGTAGCCCTCTGCAATCTGCATTACGGGGCCGATACCTTCAATAATATTCACACGAAGCATTGTAACAGGCATTTCTGCTCTGCAACGGAAGTGGCTTGAGAATCCGCCGCCTCTGAAGTATTCATAGTTGGCTCTGCACCAGTCAGTTGCTTCAAGGCAGGCGTTGATGTCGGCTTCGGTCATTTCCCAGAAGGGCTTCATACAGCCCTCGCCCTTATCATTCTTTGATGCACCGCTGCCGTCAAGAGCAGTTGCACCTGAGTTGATAAGGTGAATAAATCCGTCCTTAGCCTTGCCCTCAGGCTTATAACCCGTAACTCTTTCACAGGCCTCGGGGCTCCAGTATGTACGCACATCGTGGAAGCAGGGAGCGCTGCCTGAAACAAGAGTTCCCAGCATCATGGCAACACCGTTGAGTGTGTCATTTTCTGTTGCAAAGGGTGTGGGAGCCTTAGGACCGTTCCAGTCAAAGGTTGAAGCCATAATAGCTTCGGTAAAGTCTGCATTGGGAAGCCAGTCTGTCCAGTTTCTCTGTCCCTGGAAGCCGCCTGCAACGGCATTCTTGCCGAGTGCTTCCTCGTGCCATCCGAGTTCATCGAGCTTCTTGTTGCCGTAAAGGATGTCCTTGACGATGATTGAGAATTTTGCGATGAATTCCCAGTCCTTGTCGGCAGGAACAACCTTGGATTTTCTGATGATTTCCGGGAGGTCCTTGCCTGCGTTTACGTCAAAGCCCTCCTTGCAGTTAGCCTTAATCCAGCTGAGTGCCTTTTCATATTCGTCCTTATCATAAATTTCAAGAGTGATTCTTCTTATAATATCGCTCATATCAACCCATTCTGCACGGATGCCGAAATACTTCTGGAACATTGAAGCGTCACAGTAGCTGCCGGCAATACCCATTGAAATACCGCCGAGGTTTACATAAGCCTTGTTCTTCATCCAGCCCACTGCAATTGAAGCTCTTGCAAAGCGGAGAATCTTTTCCTTTACATCCTCGGGTACGGTTTTGTCGCCCATATCCTGAACATCCTTACCGTAAATTGAGAAAGCGGGAAGTCCCTTCTGCGCATAAGCAGCCATAACTGCTGCAAGATAAACTGCGCCCGGTCTTTCTGTGCCGTTAAAGCCCCATACAGCCTTGATTGTGTTGGGGTTCATATCAAAGGTTTCTGAGCCGTAGCACCAACAGGGAGTTACCGAGAGAGTTGCAACAACGTTTTCCTTTGAAAACTGATCTTCGCACTTTGCAGCCTCTGCACCGCCGCCGATTGTTGTTTCTGAAATAACGCACTGTACGGGTGTACCGTCGGGGTATCTGAGATTTTCGGAAATGAGCTTTGCGGCTGCTTCAGCCATACCCATTGTCTGGTTTTCGAGGCTTTCTCTTACGCCGCCCCAACGGCCATCTATTACAGGTCTGATACCAATTCTGGGATATAACATATTATTTTCTCCTTTATGTTTATTTTTTTAAAATTTCGCAAAATCTTATATAAGCTTCATCCCAATCGGATGTGTGCTTTTGTTCGTACTTGTGTACCTTTTCAGTTTCGGCAATAATTTGCCTGCCCTTTTCTATGTTTTCAATTTCGCCCAGAGCAATAAGCTGAAGAATAATATTGCCCAGAGCAGTAGCTTCTATAGGTCCTGCAACAACAGGTATACCAAGGCTCTGTGCTGTAAGCTCACACAAAAAGCCGTCCTTTGTGCCGCCACCCATAAGGTGAAGCACATCGAAGCTCTTACCCGTACACTCGCTTATCTGTTCGAGTGCAAGACGGTACTTCATTGCAAGGCTTTCATAGATGCATCTCACAACCTGCCCTACTGTTTCAGGTACGGGCTGATTTGTTTTTTCGCAGTATGCTCTGATTTTGTCGGGAAGGTTTCCGTGGGCTGAAAGCTCAGGAGCGTCGGGGTCAATGAAGCTTCTGAAGCCTTCGCTTTCCCTTGCAAGCATTTCAAGCTCGTTGTAGCTGTATTTTCTGTCCGTTTTTTCAAGGTCGCGGCGTGTTTCCTGAATCAGCCACAGACCGCTGATGTTTTTCAGGAAGTTGATTTTACCGTTTGCACCTATTTCGTTTGAAAGCTCAAGGTCATTGCTCATCTGCATCATAACGGGTGCATCAAGCTCACAGCCGATAAGCGACCAGGTACCGCAGGAAAGAAAAGCGGCGTTTTCGCTTTCTGTGGGCATAGCCGCTACAGCACACTGAGTATCGTGACCGGCAACGCTTATAACAGGTATACCCATATATTCTCCGCTGACCGTCGCACTCTGACAAACCTCAGGAAAGATTTTCCTGTCAATGTCAAAGGTATCCGTTACCCTTTCACTCCACCGCTTTGTCAAGGGATTCAGCATCTGCGAGGTTGACGCAATAGTCGTTTCGCACACCTTTTTGCCCGTAAGCAGATAAGAAAAAAGGTCAGGCATAAACAGAAGCCTGTCTGCTTTTTCAAGGTTATCGTCGCTCAGAAGCTGAAACAGTGTGTTGATATTCATTATCTGATTGCCCGTTTCAGCATAAATCTCTTCTGCACCCATTTTGCTGAAAGCCTTTTCCAAAGCGTCTTTTGTTCTTTCATCACGGTAATGGTATGGCTCGTGGATTATTTTTCCCTCTTTATCAATAAGAGCATAATCAACGCCCCAGGTGTCAAAGGCCATGGAGTCAATTTTACCTGCCTTTTCTATTGCAGCTTTAATTTCAGAAAGTATCATATCAACATCGTGGCAGATATGACCGTCAACGGTTTTCGGAATATTTTCAAAGCGGTGAATCTCTTCGTATTTTATCTCTTTACCGTCAAAAACTGCCTTGATTGCTCTGCCCGTTGAAGCACCGAAGTCAAAGGCTAAAACTGTTTTCATTTAACCACACCCTTTTTAAGAAGAATGTTGGCGTAAATTGCCTTTTCGCCCGTAGCGATGATGAGATACGCATCCTTTGCTCTTTCGTAAAAGGCAAAGCGTTCGGTATAGTCAATTGCGTGGTGAGCAGGCTCGTGCTTTTCGAGGATCTTTTCGTAGGTATCCCAGATTTCGGGAGTACCGCAGGTGTCACCCTTGACAACCTCCATAAGAGCAACGGGCTTTTGTGTGTATGTATCAAGAGGAATGAGCTCAAGAATTGCGTCAAGAATTTCGGGTACACCGTGACCGTCAGCACGGATAACAACAGCATTTTTACCCACACTGTGGCAGGGGAAATTACCGTCGGCGATAACAAGCTCGTCTCCGTGTCCCATTTCAGCAAGAGCCTTAAGAAGCTCCGGTGAAATTACGGGTGATATTCCTTTAAGCATATTGGCACCTCTCAGTCCTTCTTGTGAAGAATATCATCTTCGGGGTTGAACACCTTATATCCGGGATGTCTGCCTGTTACTCTGTAATAACCGCGAAGATCGATAAGCTTCTGAATATTATCACGACTGATATCGTGACTTCCGCCGAGGATTACTGCGTTGATTGTGATTTTTGCCCAGAGCTCAAGGCTTTCCATTCTGTAAAAGGCGGTGATTACATCACTGCCCACAGCAAGTGCGCCGTGATTTTCAAGGAGCATTACATCGTGCTCCTCAAGGTAAGGCTCAATCGAATCGGGCACTTCAGATGTAGAGGGTGTGCCGTAGGGAGTTAGAGGTACCGAGCCGATTACTGCAACATCCTCAATCATATTGTACATATCCATTGCCTTGTGAGCAACTGCAAAGCCGGTTGCTCCGGGAGGATGGGCGTGAATTACGCTGAAAACATCTTCACGCTTATCATAGCAGCGAAGATGCATTTTAATTTCACTTGAAGGTCTGTAGCCTTCTTCTGCTTCAAGGATGTTACCTTCTCTGTCAAGAATTACAAGCTTATCGGGAGTGATGAACGATTTGCTGATGCCCGTCGGTGTTGCAATGATTCTGCCGTCGGGAAGCCTTGCGCTGACATTGCCGTCATTTGCGGCAACCCAACCGAGCTGCCACATTTTATGGCACACGTCGCAGATTTGTTCTTTGATTTGTTGTAAGTTATCCATTTGAATTCTCCTTTGCGATAAATTTTCCTTTATCAATCATATCGTAATCATTGATGTAGCTAAATTAAAATATATCAATCTTCCTTGCCCTTTATCCAATCCAAAGAAAATTTAGTAAACCAAATATTTTGGCACTCTAAATCAGGCTCAAACAATACTCCTATATTTCCGTCAGGGAGCTGTGTCATAGAACTGTAAACGAAGGAATCTTCCTTCAGCACACGGCTGTAGATAAAGGTTTCACCGTCATCCTCAGAAAGTCTCACCGTTCCGCATTGTCTCGCTTTCTTATCTGCAGCATTCAGAAAAACCACATAGGGCTTTTCGGTGTTTTCAATTTTAATAACCGAGCTCTGGCATATAGGTTGAGGAAGATTTTCATCGTGTCTGAAATTTTCCCAGCTTTCACCGCCGTTTTTGCTGTATGCAACTGCTACACAGCGTTTGGGGTCGTGGTTTCTCATAAAATATTTCAGTGTGCCGTCTTCCTGTTCAATGACTTGCGACTCAGTAAGCATATTTGGTTCAATGATAAAGTGATGATTTGCCTTAATGCCGTAAATTTTCCTTGTGTTATTTGGTGTTTCGCCTAATGACCAGGTTTCACCGTTATCGTCACTGTAGATTACACAGCAGGACAAGCCTAACGGAAATTTCCTTACACCGTAATAAATGGGAACAATAATTCTGCCACGGTATTTTCCGTGTCTGAGAACGATTCCGCAGCCGGGGCCGGGACCGATAAAGCTCATATATTTCTTTTTTATCTGTGAATTGAGGGAAACAGGCTTTGACCATGTTAAGCCATCATCGTCACTGTAGCACATCATCAGCGTCGAGGTGTGAGCTTCTTTGAATTTGCCGCCTGTGTATATGCTTCCGAAATCTGTTTTTCCATCGCTGACTCTGCCGTCTTCTGAAACAGAATATTCTGTCTTTTTACCGTTTTTTGTATATAACACACCATTTTTTAAAATATATTTTCTGAGTCCGCGGCTTATAATTTTGTTACCTTGTGCATCTTCACCGACGCAGGAATTGCAATTAAGTATGCCCACACCTGCAGGAGTGTGACAGTAATGCATAAAAATTCGTCCGGTATCGCTTGAATATGTAAGAATAGGATCAATTGCTGCAGAAGAAAGATTTTTCTCTTCACCGTATTCTTCAACAACAGTCCGGTAGTCTCCCCATGTTTCACCTGAATCCATACTTCTTCTGACAACCTTGTCAATTCTGTTGGGGTTGTCCGCGCCCGTGAAGAATCTGGCATCTGCACAGGCCACAACCACTCCGTTTTTTGTTGTAATCAGTGAGGGTATCCTGTAATATTCGGAAGGTCCGCCTGTACCCGGACCAAAAACTGTTTTAAACTCTACCATATTTTAAATCCTTTCAATATTAATTAAAATCTGTCAACTTAAATTATATCTTAAGATGTAAAAAAAAACAAGAGGTGATTTTTCTTAAAATTCATATTTTCCTTTACGATTATTGCATTTAGCTTAAAAATGCTGTATGATTTAATAAGAATGGAGGAGAAAAAATGAATGTTTCAGAAATCATATCAAAAGCGAAAACCGTTCCCGGTTATGTCAAAAGCCATTGGAACACACCGGGCGAAGGTGAATATCTCACCTTAAAGGAGATGGCGGCTTACAGAGCATCTCAGGCAGGTACATACATTTTTATGTCCGCTTCAGAAATTATGAATTTTTCAGCTGCGTTTTTTCTGCGGAGCTATTATGGAGATCCCCGCCATGGATTTCTATATGATTAACCTTATCTCAAATGTAATAGGATATATTTTTATGTTTACGAATCCTATCGGGATGCTCCTATATGAAAATCACGGCAGACTTACATCTAAAATGAAGGTGTTTGCTCATGCAACATATTTGAGTCAGCTTTTATTGGGTGCTCTTTGCTACTTTATCCCTGTCAATGCCTTTGAGGGTATTATGATTGGTTTGCCTCAGATTGTTGGCAATATTCTTGTCAGCAGCGGTATCACGGGATATATTACATGGATAATCCGCCGTCTTTTCTGTGCAAAACACGGCAGAGTAAAGCCCTTCATTGTTATTTGTGCCGTTCCTGCAGCAATTTTTATTTCAATAATTCCGTATCTTCCGGTTTATGACGTTCCCTATGTAACAAAGCTTGTTACACTTCACCTGGCTTTTACAATGATGAATTATTTCTATAACAGCTTTATCGGTGTTAACGGTATGGTTCAATATATGACTCCTAACACCTATGAAAGGCAGAAGCTTTATTCTATAGTACCGATTA
>JAZSAM010000031.1:0-134182 GCA_045601905.1 Acutalibacteraceae bacterium
GACGAAGTATGGCGCGACAGAGAGAAGTGGAACAGAATGTCCCTTCTCAACACTGCCGGCGCAGGCCGCTTTGCAACTGACAGAGCAATCCTCGCCTATGCAAGAGACATCTGGCACACAGTGCCGGTAAGATAAGAAAAAGGGGCTGTAAAAAAAGTGCAGACCGCATAAAACAAGATAACAAAAGGGTTTCTTTCGGTTTTGAACTGCCAAAGAAACCCTTTAAACAATAAAAATTATTAAAAAAGGCAAAAACAAGGTTTTTGCGTTTTATGCTATAAACAAACCTCGCCCTCGGAGTACCTCTGTACGCCGTCGGGTAAACCAAAATAAAGCTGAACGCTTATTTTGGCTCGGTTTGCTCATTCTGCGCATTTTTTCCTAGCCCCTAAAAAGGGGATGTAAAAAAACTCGTTTTTTTACATCCCCTTTAATTTTATCGTTGTAATACTATCAGAATACGCTTTATAATTCCAACCTTAAATTATTTGCGCCGAAGATGCTCCTCAGTCCCTCGGCCCTCACTACTTCAAAAACCCCACTTCTCAATCAGACGGTCATATTCCTCATCACTTATACTCATAACCGAGCCGTGACGGGGTGAGAAATCCATCTGATAATCCTCTCTTGCAACCGGCTTATAATCACGGAAATTTTCCGTCTGCTGCATGAAAAATCTGCCCTTGCCGTATTCGTCCATAATGAGAAGGTAAGTGTCTGTGCCGTTGATGCGGTACATCTGGCTGCCCTCGACACCGCTCGGAGCAAGGGAAACAACAACGGGTCTATCCTCATAAGGGCCGTTTAAATTTTCACTTGTTACATAAGCAATGGTCTGATCCTCGTCGTGCTTGAAAAAGAGAAAATAAAGCTTTTCCTTTTCACTGTACGCAATGTCGCCGTCGATGGTCTGTATACCCTCACGGCAGTAAAGCTCCTTGGGCTTTGTGATGAGGGTCTTCATATCCTTTGTGTAGGCATAGTACATCCCTGCTGTGTTGTGCTCCTTTGTGGAATGTGCCCAGTAAAGCATATAAGCCTTTTCTTTTTCGTCCCACATTGCCTGAGGAGCCCAGGCACGTGTGGTGTTTTTGTATTCTTCACCAAGCTCTCTGATGTCGATGATTGTTTCGTCTGTCCAATCGGTGAGATTCTCCGACTGCCAGGTGACAAGGGCGTGGTTGGATTCCCATCCCTCTTCACATTTCATATCCGTGCCGACAATGTAGGCTTTGCCGTCTTTTCCTCTGAAAATAAAGGGGTCACGGACACATTTTTTACCCTTGGTCTGCGTGATTACTGCCTCATTGTTGTTAAGAGGCTTAAAATCATAGCCGTTTTCGCTGACGGCAAAGTGAAGTCTTTCCTCACCCTCGCCGTTACCTACAAAGTATACGAAAAGGTACTTGCCGTATTTGCTTTTTACTTTAACTGCATTCTCCATAATGTTCACCCTTTTTTGTTGATCTGCCTTTAAATCAGAAGAGTCAACCTGATTGTGTCATCCTGAGCTAAAGCGAAGGATCATTTTTCAGTGTTCAGGATTCTTCACTTCGTTCAGAATGACAATTTAAACCTTAAGTTAATGACATTGCTCAAAGAGGGAGTCCGGGCTAAGCCTTCCTCCTTGAGGAAAGTGCAGACCGAAGGTCTGACGGAAGGAGTAAATACTGACTACAGGCCACTTGACCCTTGGCAAAGCCGCCCGCGGGGCGGCGCTACATTCCGAATTTCCTTGGCCCTCGACCCTTGACCCTTGACCCTTACTACTTACTACTCACTACTTACAACTTCTTTTATCCATTGCCTTGAAAACCTCATCCTTTTCAACAAAGGGGAGATTTTCACCCTTAATTTTCATTGTTTCCTCGTGACCCTTGCCTGCGAGAATGATGATGTCACCCTTCTGTGCATTCACAATTGCATATTCGATTGCCTCTGCTCTGTCGGGAATGATGACATATTCACCGCCCTGAGCCTTGCAGCTTTCGGCAATTTCCTCGCAGATGCTTCGGGGATCCTCAAAATTCGGATCGTCACTTGTGATGATTGAAAGGTCGCTCAAAGCCCCGGAAACACTTCCTAATTCCTGCCTGCGGCATTCCGTTCTTCCGCCGACAGAGCCGAAAAGAGTAACGATTCTGTTGTGCTCGTAGGCCTTTGCAGTGTCAATGATGCTCTTGAGGCTGACGCCGTTGTGTGCGTAGTCGATAATTACGGTAAAGTCACTGTCGAGAGTGAGCATTTCACCTCTGCCCTTTACAAAAACTGATTCAAGCCCCTTTCTCTTGTCCTCCTCGCTTATGCCGAAGAAATCAGCCACGGCAAGAGCAACAAGAGCATTCGAGGCATTCACATCTCCGGGAAGAGAGATTCTGAAGGCTTTTTCTTCACCCTTGCAAAGACAGGTGAAGCTCATTCCGAGCTTGCCGTCGAACTTGATTTTCTCGCTTGAAAGAAGGCGGTAGACTGCCTTTTCGCTTTCACCGTAGGTTACTGCCTCGCCCTTGCAGCTCTGCATTACAACGGGAGTGAAGGGGTCATCAATGTTAAGAATTGCCGCCTTGCACACGGGGAAAAGCTGAGTTTTCCAGTAAGCATACTCTTCGAAGGAATCGTGCTCGTTTGTGCCGATGTGGTCGGGATAAAGATTTGTGAAAACGCCGAGAGCAAATTCAATTCCGTCGGTGCGGTGAGCCTTGAGTCCGAGAGAGGAAACCTCAATTGCAGCAGCCTTGCAGCCGCCGTCAACCATCTGACGGAACATCTTCTGAAGCTCGTAGCTTTCGGGTGTTGTGTTTATTGTGGGAAGCACGGTATCGCCGTATCTTGCGCCGACAGTACCGATGATGCCCGTCATCATTCCGCTTGCATCAAGCACACTTTTGACAATGTGGGCAACGGTGGTTTTACCCTTTGTTCCGGTAATTCCGATAACTGCCATTTCTCTTGAGGGATGACCGAAGAAATTACAGCTCATTTTTGCAAGAACTGCTCTTGTGTCCTCAACCGTGATTACAACCGAGTCCTCACCAACAACGATTTTGTCACTGCAGACAAAGACGCGGCTTCCCTTTTCATAGGCACTTCCTGCAAATTTGTGGCCGTCGGCAAAAGCACCCTTGAGGCACACGAAAACAATTCCTTCCCCCGATTTTCTTGAATCATAGGCAAGATCGCTGATTTCGCAGTCAGTGAAGCCTTCGCACTTATATTCTATATCTCTGAGAATTTCACTTAATTTCATTGTTCTTCCCTTTCCTTCATTTTCTGAAGCTCTTTTTCTTTTTTTACTTCTGCTCTTTCCTTAAGCCAGGCCTCTCTTCTTTCCTCCTTGCCCTTGCCGAGAAGTCCCACCTTACGGAAGGCCTCGACAAACATTGCCGCAAGGCATCCGCCTGAGCCCAGCATCAGGTCAACCATTGTGTCGGTAAGTCCCTCGGAGTAGGGCTTCTGTCCGTGCTGCATAACAAAGCCGTAAAGCCTGTCCATGGTAAATTCATAGTACTCCCAGCCGACAAGAAGCATTACACCGCAGCCCATTGCAAAAAGTGCTTGAACGGAAACCTTGATGGGATGCTTGTCACCCTGCATTATGCCCGAAAGCACAAAGGCTCCCGTTGTTGCAAGGTAGCCTGCAAAAATGTGCTCGGGAATGTCGATTCCCTGAAAATCCGTTCTCGTGTTGAGAGTAGTTCCCACAACGCAGGCAAGACAGATGAAAACATTGAGCATCGTCTGCAGATAATAGGGAACCTTTTTGATAAAGGATTTTCCGCCGAGAAGCTGGAAAAGATCCCACAGGTGAGTGAAAATAATTGCCGCCGTTGCCTGAACAAATTCAGAGGTGTAGCCGTGGAGCATTCCCCAGACGCCCCAGATAAAAAGGGAAAGTCTGCAGCCCCACCAGATGTATTGTGTTGATTTCGGCAGATTGGGAATTCTGTCGAGCTTTTTCTTTGTAAGTTTCATTGTGATCCTTTCAGCAGTATTAAATATCTGAATACAGAAGCGTAATTCTGCATTTTAAATTTTATATTTCAAATTTTGCATTCTATTATACCACAGCCTTTTGTCTTTTTCCACATAAAAAAGCTGAAAATTGTTATTTTTGATGAGTCAGAACTAAATTTCATAAAAATATTTACCCGAAAATAAAAATTCTTATTGCACAAAAGGTAAAAATATACTATAATTGCACAGATATATAAATTAAGATGACAGAAAGGGAATCATCATGGAAAAATTAAAAGAATTCTGGCACAGCTTTGACGAAAGCACAAGAAAAGCATTTTGCATCGCACTTGCTCTCATTCTTGTTTTCGGCTCAGGCAATTTCCTCGGCTCACTTACAAACATTGCACAGTCAAACGGTAGCGCTCAGGTAACTGAGGCTCCCACTGAAACAACACAGGAAGCTGTCAAGGTTGATGCAACAACTGCAGCACCCCAGACTCAGGCAGCCACAACTGCTCCTGCCGGCACAACTGCTCCCGCACAGACGCCCTCGGCTCCCTCTGCAGGTGCTCCTGCAACAACTGAAGAAATCGTTGCTCTTTTCAACGAGGCAGTAAACAAGGTTAAGACAGATGCAACAAAGGTTACAAAAAACTTTGAGCTTCGTAAATACGACGATGCACAGTCAGTTATACCCTCAGCACTCAACTCACTTGCAAAAACTATGATGGACAAGTACATGGGTGACGACACAGAGCCCATCGATTATGCAACAAAGGAAGACATCATCGCCAACTATCAGGTGCCCGGTGAAAGCTACTGCAGTCAGCTCACCGCAGCAGATGTTACAAGTGCAACCTGCACAGATAACGGCACAGAATATGAGGTTGTGCTCAACATTGCAGAAAATGTAAACCCCGTTCAGGGCTCAGGCATCGGTGCTGCATGTGACATCATCGATTCTGACCAGGTTACCTCAAACGAAATGGTTTCCTCAATTCTCAAGGAGTTCACCATCACCTATTCAGGTTGTATTATCAAGTGTAAGATTGACAAGGCAACAAACCGTGTTACCTGGGCAAACTACCTTACACCGCTTACAATTGATGCTCTTGCAAGTGTTGTTATAACAACCGTTGATGCAAAGGTTGTTCTCTCCTTTGAAAAGGATTACACCATCACATACTAAGCCTCTTAAAGCATTTCAGCCGACCACCTTACGGTAGCCGGCTGATTTTTTATTTCTCTTCTGAGCTGCTTTTGTATTTTTCTGCCTGCAGATTAAACATATAGGCATAGGTGCCGTTTTTCTTCATAAGCTCTGCGTGGCTTCCGCTTTCAATGATTCTTCCCTTTTCCATCACGTAAATTCTGTCAGCGTGAACGGTTGTGGAAAGCCGGTGGGAGATGAAAATAACGGTCTTGTTGTCCGAGGCCTCGCTCATTGCTCTGTTGAGGTTATACTCTGCAACGGGATCAAGGTTTGCCGAAGGCTCATCAAGAATGACGTAAGGGCAGTTCTTGTAAAAAGCACGGGCAATTGCCACCTTCTGACTTTCACCGCCTGAAAGCATAACACCCTCATCGTCAAACTCTCTTAAAAGCTCTGTCTTGGTTCCGTTTTTAAGCTCCTTTGTAAAGCCGCTGTGAGAAAGGGCTTCACGGACCCTTTCACTGTCATAATCCTTGTCAAGGGCAACATTTTCGCCCACATTGCAGGAGAAAAGCTGGAAATCCTGAAAGACTGCGGCGAATCTGTCACGGTGGGAATCAACGGTTGCTTCTCTTATGTCTTCTCCGTCAATAAGTATGCTTCCTTCTGTGGGATCATAAAGCCTGAGAAGCAGATTTGTAAGGGTGGTTTTGCCTGCACCGTTATAGCCCACAAGAGCAATTTTTTCGTAAGGTCGGATTGTGAGGCTGATGTCTTCAAGTGTCGGCTCACTGTTTCCGGGATAAGTGAAGGAAAGGTTCTCGATTCTGATTTCCTTCGGCTCACCCTTTTCTGCTGTTTTTTCGCCGTCACTGATTCTGAATTCCGCTTTAAGAAATTCACGGTATTTTTCAATCATTTTTCCTCTTTCCGAGAAAATTGCAACCGCCCACACCGTAAGGAAGTTGATTGACGACGCAATGGAAAATGCACCGTTGAAGGCGGCAACAAAGTCACCGGGAGAAAGGCTTTCCTTCACAAGCACACAATAGCCGAGATAAAGAGGAAGTACAAACATAAATCCGAAAATCTGTATGCCGCTTTCCTGAAGCATATAAAAGCCCGAAATCTTTTTCCAGTATTTTTTCTGATTCTTCACAACATCCGTTGCCGCATCGTTATACCTGTCAATGAGAAGGGGAGCAATGTTGTTCATTCTTACCTCTTTGCAGTAATCCTGCAGGTAAAAAATTCTTTGAAAATAGTCACTTCTTCTGTGATACATGGTGTTGTCAATTCGTCTGCCCATCTGCAGATTGCCGATTTTCTTGCTGATGGGGGAGAAAACACCGATGAAAAAGACAATAATAAAAAGGCATACGGGGTCAATGGTGAGAAGCACCGAGCCGATGGAAAAAAGCAGAATGATGTTACCTACATAGTTTCTCACAAGCCCGAGAAGATTCTGGATGTTGTCCGAGGACGACTCAATCGTAAGAATGAAATTATTGTAGAAATCCGGATTATCGTAGCTTTCCTCGTCAAGCTGTCTTGCCTTTTTATAAAGCCTTTTATTAAGACCGTAGTAAACCTTTTCCTTTTCCATGTTCCAGAAAAACTCCCTGAAAACCCAGGTAAAGGCATTACTGAGAATAACCACAAGAGCAATTATACCTACGGCAACAAAAATCCGTTCAAGATTTTCTTCCGATTCAACAGTATCGATAATATACTTGACACCGATAACGCTTATAAGCCTCGGGGGGACGTGCATCATTATACCCCACAGAAATTCACCGATAACAAGAAGAGGGGAAATTTCAAAAAGAAGCTTTACGAAAAAGAAAATGTTGGAAAACATTGAATGATTGTTTTTTTCCTTCTTCTTTTTCATTTTACCGCCTCCTTTTCCCCGTTGTAGCTCGACGCCTGAAGAGTGAACATCCGGCTGTAGATTCCGCCCTTTTTCATAAGCTCTTCGTGAGTGCCGTCCTCAGCGATTTTCTTGCCGTCAAGAACAAGTATTCTGTCAGAAAGCACGGCACTTGAAAGTCGGTGAGAGATGTAAAGCACGGTTTTGCCTCTTGTAACATTTATAAGGCTTTCGTACATTTTGTATTCTGCAATAGGGTCAAGGGCTGATGATGGCTCATCGAGCACTGCAAAGGAAAAGTCCTTTGCAAAAAGCCTTGCTACGGAAAGCTTCTGGTTTTCACCGCCGGAAAGACCGATGCCGTCCTTTTCAAATTCTCTTGTAAGTACAGTGTCACCTTTCTGGGGGAGTGCAGAGATTTTATCCCAGATTCCGCTTTGCTTAAGAGCCGCTTCTGCCCTCTTTTTGTCCTCATCACTGCATTCACGGCAGATGATGTTTTCGTATACGGAAATTGCAAAATTTCTGTAATCCTGGAAAACCGCTCCGAAAATGCCTCTGAGTGAGGATAGCTCATATTCCTTGATATTTTTACCGTTGAGAAGGATTTCTCCCTCGGTGACATCGTAAAAGCGAAGCATTAGCTTTACAAGAGTTGACTTGCCTGCTCCGTTTACACCGACAAGAGCAAGGGTTTCACCCTTATTGATTTTAAAGCTGACATTTTCAAGAGTAAATTTTTCCGCAGAGGGGTACCTGAAGGATACATTTCTGAATTCAAGGCTTTCAAATTCACCACACTTTTCGCTTCCGTCGGAAATGCTTCTTTCAAAATCAAGAAATTCTCTCATATTACTGAAATAAAAGGCAAAACGGCTCATATTTTCGAAATTGTTTGCTATTCTGAGCGTTGCCTGCTGAACGGAATTGATTGAAGAAACCACAACGGAAAAGGTTGAAACAGTAAGAGCCTTTGTAAAAACAAACTGATACGCTGCAAAGGCGTAAGTGCCGATGATAGGAATGAACTCGCTGAAAAGGGTGCTTACGGCACTGTAAAGAAAAAGCTTAAGCCCGTAGGAGCGAAGAATTTCCACATTTGAGTCAATTGCCGCCTTGAATCTCACCATAAGCACAGCAAAAATGTTTGAGGTTCTCATATCCTTTGAAAAATCCTTCAGAAAAACCGTTCTCTGGATATAGGCTTTTATTCGGTTGTTTGTTGTCATTTCCTTGTCTCTTCTGTAAACAAGTCTTGCTTTGAAAAGCTCTATTGCAAAAACAAGGGTAAGCGGAAGAAGGAAGAGAAGATAACGGGGATTGATCATCGTGACCGTACCGATAACAAGCACAAGGGCTATTACCGAGCCGATAATCTGCGTGACCACGGCGCAGGCTGAATCAAAAAGCCCCCAGGCAAGAACATCCGTCGCACGCTGATACTTGTCGTAAAATGCAGGATCCTCATAGCAGGCAACATCAAGAGAAACTGCCTTTGCAAAAATCTTATTATTGATCCTCTTAAGAACATTCTTCGTTGCAACCTGCCTTATGTAAGTGGAATACCAGTTCACCGCTTTGAGAACAACGGAAATAATCAGAAAAAACACAAGCGTTTTCACATATTCCGTAAAATCGCCCTTGGCATCAATTATGCCGAGAAGTACACGCAGAAAAAGAATATTCTGCACATAAAGTGAAAAAATCTGATCGGCAATCATATTCAGAAGATAGCCGATAAGAAGCCTTTTGTCCGCCTCCCAGCCGAGCTTAAGAGCAAAAATCATATTTTTTGCAACGGGCACACGCTTGTGGTCCTTAAGATAAACTCTTGCCATTTTACGGACCTCCTTTTTGAAAAATGTTTCCGGAAAGAATTATACCCCACGGTAAAGCACTTTTCAAGTCTTGTAATTATCTTTAATTTATGTTAAAATAGTTACAGTAAATAAAATCGTATACCTACCTATACAAAAATGGGGCTGTAAAAAAAGTGCAGACCGCATAAAACAAGATAACTAAAGGGTTTCTTTCGGTATTGAACTACCAAAGAAACCCTTTAAAGCTATAAAAATCAGCAAAAGCAGGCAAAAACAAGGTTTTTGCGATGCTATAAACAAACCTCGCCCTCTTAAGTACCTTTGTACGCCGTCGGGTAACCCAAAGTAAAGCTGAACGCTTTATTTTGGCTCGGTTTGTTCATTCTGCGCATTTTTTCCCAGCCCCTAAAAAGGGGATGTAAAAAAACGAGTTTTTTTACATCCCCTCTTTTTTTATTTGTATCTCATCCAAAGAGCCCGAAGGGCTCCCTGACTGCTGACTGCTTACTACTGCCTGCTTTTAAGCCTTGGGAGCCTTGACCTTGTTAAGCTTTGCGTTGAGCTCAAGAAGCTCCTCCTTTGTATACTTGACCTCCATTGCGCCGATAAGGTTTGCAATACGAAGGGGAGTGAAGGCACCTGCCATCTGCAGAAGCTCCTTTGAGGGCTTCATTCCGCCGGGAAGTCCGCCGCCTTCCTTCTTTTCGCCCTTTTCACCCTTCTTTGTTTCCTTGAATTTCTTAAGAAGTGCAAGAACAAAGGAAACTGTTATAAGCTTGCCCTTGAAGGTTTTGCAGATTACAGAGAATTTGTCGTTGATGTTGAGGAATCCCTCGGGAGTTGTGATGTCAAACCAGTTGAGAATTGCACCCTTCTCCTTGAAAACATATTCCTCGTTGATTTCGTCAACCTTTTTAATTACACTTTCGTCCTTAAAGTCGCCTGCTACTGCAAGAAGCTTTGTCTCGCCCTCGTTGGGAACATCAAAGTAGAAGAAATGGTCTGCGGCTGTCTTTTTGCCCAGGGACTTGCCGTTTGCAAAAAGCTCAACCTCGGGAAGGTTTGAGTAAACCGTTACCTTTGTAACTGCTTCAACTCTGTCGATGTATCTCTTACCGCAGAGGTGTACAAAGGGCTCATCGGAAAGCCAGGCCTTATAGGCATAGAAGGAGTCCTTCTTGTACTTTCTGTCCATTGTCACAAGACCCTTGTGATTCTGTCCGTTTTCGCCGCCCTCCTGACGTGCATCGGCGCCGAAGTCAAACATATTCCACACATGAGTTGACCAGATGAACTCTCTTGTGAAAAGCTGCTTGATAAGCTCTTCGTGGTAGTATGCCTGATATTCCTCGGTATAGTCGCCCTGCTGAGGCTTTGAGGTGTGCCAGTTGAGAGCCTCACAGCCGTACTCACTGCAGCCGATGGGAATGTCGGGATGATTCTTGTGGAACCTGTCGAACCAGGGACCGTTCATTGAAGCTTCTCCGCCGTACCAGCCGAAGTAATGATTGTAGGAAATTACATCGGGGATTTTCACATACTCGCTGTCGGGATCGCACATTGTAAGACAAGCGATTGTGGTAAGTCTTGTCTTGTCCATCTTGTGACAGAGATCGTTGAGGATTCTGTGGTTTTCAATAAGATCGGGGTCAGCTGCACCGTGCATGGTGATTTCATTTGAAAGTCCCCAAACAACGATTGATGCGTGGTTGTAGTTCTGTGTGATGAGCTCCTTCATCTGTGAAATCGTGTTTTCACGGCCTGTTGCCATGTGCTGTGAAATGTAGGGGATTTCTGCCCAGATTACCATACCCTTTTCGTCGCAAAGGTCATAGAAATACTGATCGTGCTGATAGTGGGCAAGACGGATTGTGTTTGCTCCTACCTCACAGATAAGCTCCATATCTTCCCTGTGATGCTCGGGGAGAAGAGCGTTGCCGATGCCCCAGCGGTCCTGATGGCGTGAAACGCCGTGAAGGGGGTATTTTTCGCCGTTGAGGAAGAAGCCCTCCTTCGGGTCAATTTTAAATGTACGGCAACCGAAGCGTGTGCTTACCTCGTCAAGCACTGTATCACCGTCAAGAAGCTCAACCTTTGCTGAGTAGAGATAGGGATCCTTTCTGCCGTGCCAGAGATGAACGTTTTTGATGTCGAAGTCCTCGTCATCGTCGTCCGTTGTCTTTGTTGCAAGAACGGTACCTTCTGCATCGTAAATTGTATAACGGAGCTTCTGAGCATCTTTTTTGTTGGTGATGTAGGCATCAATTTCGATTTCTGCGTCCTTACCCTTGATTTCAGGAGTTACCTTAAGACCGGGAGTACCGAAATAATCAAGGTCAAAATGACTTTCCGGAACGCAGATAAGGTTTACATCACGGTAAATACCGCCGTAGAAGGTAAAGTCTGCCATCTGTGGATAAACTCTGTCATTAGGAGCATTGTCAACATCGATTTCGATTACTGTTTCGTCAGCAATATGCTTTGTGATGTCAACTCTCCAGGTGCTGTAGCCGCCGTCGTGATGGGCAAGCTTTTCGCCGCCGACAAAAACATCAGCTGATGAGTTTGCACCGCGGATTTCAAGGTAATAGCAGTCACCTTCGGGAAGGTCAGCCTTTTTGAGTGTTTTTGTGTAACGGCAGGTACCTCTGAAGTAGTCGGCGCCGCCGTCCTGACCGTCAACGGCATTCCAGGAATGAGGAAGGTCAATGGCGACTGCTTCCTCGGATGGCTTTTTGAAAAGCCAATCTTTGTTGAGGTTAAGAATTGTTCTCATATCTGTATCTCCTTTGATTTATTTATATCCTTTTGATTGTATAACAGAAGAAAGTGAAAGTCAATTAATAATAATTGATAAAATGTCCTCGCAGCTGTCCGCTATTATTTCAGCACCGACTCTTTCAAGCTCTTCTCTGTCACGGAAGCCCCAGGTCACACCGATGCATTTTATGCCTGCGTTACGGGCAGTCTGCACGTCAACCTCACTGTCACCGATGTAAATGCATTCATCAGCCGTTACGCCGAGCCTTTCAAGAGCCTTATAAACATTGACAGGGGAGGGCTTACGCTCACTTTCGTCACTTACACCGATTGCCTCATCAATAAGACCGGGAAAATAATCAAGGCAAAGCTCATAAACTGCCTGATGAAGCTTGTTTGAGACAACGGCAGTTTTTATTTTCTTTTTCCGAAGTTTTTCTATCAGCCCGCAAACACCCTCATAGGGTGCAGTCATATCCTGCATATGGATAAGGTAATACTCACGGAAGGTCTCAAGGCAATCTGCGTTTGTTTTTTCGTCAGTACCCTCCGGGGTTGCCCTTTGCATTAATTTCACAACACCGTTACCGATAAACCGTCTTACCTCATCAAGGCTTCTCTCGGGGAAGGAGAAGGCGCGAAGGGCGTGATTTACTGCGGCGTGAAGGTCGCTGAGGGTGTCAAGAAGTGTACCGTCAAGGTCAAAAATTACTGCTTTATATATGATTATCAGTCCTTTGTTTTTTTATATATGATACAGGGATTTTGTGAAGAAATCAAGAGGGGAAAGGGCAAAGGCCTGAGGGCGAGGACTGAACAGAATGCAAAAAAACCGCCCCGAAGGGCGATTTCTGTCTGATTAATAATTTTCTTTTCTTACTTCAAAGTAGCTCTGGGGATGTGCACAAACGGGACAAACCTCGGGAGCCTTCTTGCCCATTACGAGATGTCCGCAGTTACGGCATTCCCACATGGTCTCTTCGCTCTTTTCAAATACTGCCTTCATCTCAACATTGTTAAGAAGTGCACGGTATCTTTCCTCGTGGCTCTTTTCGATTTCTGCAACCATTCTGAATTTAGCCGCAAGCTCTGTGAAGCCTTCTTCTTCTGCATCCTTTGCAAAGCCTGCATACATATCTGTCCACTCGTAGTTTTCGCCTGCTGCTGCAGCGGCAAGGTTAGCTGCTGTGTCACCGAGCTCACCGAGAGCCTTGAACCACAGCTTTGCGTGTTCCTTTTCGTTGTTTGCGGTTGCCTCAAAAATAGCGGCAATCTGCTGATAACCTTCTTTTTTAGCTACGGATGCAAAGTAAGTATACTTATTTCTTGCCTGTGATTCACCTGCAAATGCCTCCATAAGATTCTTTTCTGTTTTTGTGCCTTTAAGATTCATAGCTTTTCCTCCTTGGATGTAATGAGAGAGTGTTCTCTGTGTAGAATAATAACACTTAAAATAATCTTTGTCAATTTATATTTTCATTACACTTGTTTTTGTTAATAAACTGTTAAAAATAGCATTTGTTACTCTCTTATCTTTGAATAAAGGTAAATAATATGGTAAAATGTTTTTTGTATGTAAAAAAAACGAAAGGAACATAAGGACGATATGATAAGTACGAATAATGTAACTCTGCAATACGGCGGCAGAGAGCTTTTCAAAAGTGTTTCGATTAACTTTACCAAGGGTAACTGCTACGGTCTTATCGGTGCAAACGGTGCCGGAAAGAGTACCTTTTTAAAAATCCTCTCAG
Source organism: Acutalibacteraceae bacterium (assembly GCA_045601905.1). Lineage (GTDB taxonomy): Bacteria > Bacillota > Clostridia > Oscillospirales > Acutalibacteraceae > UBA6857. The sequence goes on from JAZSAM010000031.1 coordinate 13,315, forward strand.
GTGAAATTGAACCCAACAAAGGCTATGTGACAATCACTCCCGGTGAGAGACTTTCCGTTTTGAAGCAGGATCACTATGCCTACGATGAATACGATGTTATAAGAACCGTGCTTATGGGCAACCGTAAGCTTGTTGAAATCATGGATGCCAAGGAGGAGCTTTACTCCAAGGAGGAATTCACCGAGGAGGATGGCATCAGAATCAGTGAGCTTGAAGAGGAGTTTGCGGAAATGGACGGCTGGAGTGCTGAAAGTGATGCGGAAATCCTTCTCAATGCACTCGGCATTCACAACGAATTCCATTATATGCTTATGAAGGAGTTAAGCGGTGAACAGAAGGTCAAGGTGCTTCTTGCCCAGGCTCTTTTCGGAAACCCCGACATCCTTCTTCTTGACGAGCCTACCAACCATCTTGATGTTGCGGCAATCAACTGGCTTGAGGAATTCCTTATGAATTTTGAAAACACCGTTATCGTTGTCAGCCACGACAGACACTTTCTCAACAAGGTCTGTACCCACATTGCCGACTGCGACTTCGGAAAAATCACAATGTATGTAGGTAACTACGATTTCTGGTACGAATACACCCAGATGGCTCAGCGTCAGCTTCGTGAGCAGAACAAGAAAACCGAAGCAAAGATGAAGGAGCTTCAGGAATTCATTGCCCGATTCAGTGCAAATGCATCAAAATCAAAGCAGGCAACAAGCCGTAAAAAGCTTCTTGATAACCTTGTTTTAGAGGATATGCCCGTTTCCTCAAGACGCTTCCCCTTTGTTGAATTCAAGCCCGACAGAGAAATCGGCAACGACCTTCTGACAATCGAGGGCATTTCAAAAACTATCGGTGACAGAAAGGTGCTTGACAACGTTTCATTTACAATAAGACCTAACGAAAAGGTTGCCTTTGTGGGCACCGATGCCGTTGCAAAAACAACACTTTTCAAAATTCTCATGGGAGAGCTTGAGCCCGATGAGGGCACCTTCAAATGGGGTGTTACCACATCTCAGGCGTATTTTCCTGCGGACAACTCCGAATTTTTTGACGGCGTTGAGGAAAGCCTTATCGACTGGATAAGAAGATACTCCGACCTGCAATTTGAAACAGATGTAAGAGGCTGGCTCGGAAGAATGATGTTCTCCGGTGAGGAGGCAACAAAAAAGGCAAAGGTGCTTTCCGGTGGCGAAAGAGTGCGCTGTATGCTTTGCAAAATGATGCTTTCCGGCGCAAATGTGCTCATTCTTGACGAGCCCACCAACCACCTTGACCTTGAATCAATCACAGCTCTCAACAACGCACTCATCAAGTTCAAGGGAGCTCTCCTTTTCACCTCGCATGACCATCAGTTTGTTCAGTCAATCGCTGACAGAATCATTGAAATCCGTCCCGACGGACTTTATGACCGTAAGGAAACCTATGACGAATTTCTTGAAAACAATGAGCTTCTTATCACAAAATAAAGTAACGGAGATATTCTTATGATATATGTAATCGGTGACATCCACGGATGTAAAGATAAATACGATGCTATGCTCGAAAAGCTCGGAGCAGGCGAGCACGATGCAATTTTTGTTCTGGGCGATGTTCTTGACGTGGGGGATGACGGCATTGAAATTCTTATGGACATGATGTACCGTGCCAATATTTATCCCATACTCGGTGAAAGAGAATATTATGCAAAAAAGCTTTTCCCCCTTCTCGCTGAAGCGGGAAGCATTGAAAAGGCAAAGGAAACAGCCGATGAAGAAAGCAAGGAGATGCTTGAAAAGTGGCTTACACTCAAAAGCGAAAAAACAATTGAGGATTTCCTTAAGCTTTCAGAGGAAGAGAAGGAAGCTTTGCTTGATTTTCTTGATGAATTTGCCACCTTTGAGGAAATCGATTGTAAAGGCAAAAAATTCGTTCTCTGCCACGCAGGCATCAACAACCACGAGGACAGAGACCTTTACGAGCACGAGACAGAGGATTTTGTTTTTGCCGAAACCGACTACAGCAAAATTTACTTCCCGAATGCGTACCTTGTGACAGGTCACACACCGACCGTTGCAATCGGAAAAGAGTTTGCAGGCAAGGTTTACGCCAAAAAGAGACATCTTGCTCTTGACTGCGGTGCAGCCTTCGGCGGAAGACTTGCAGCAGTCTGTCTTGACACACTTAAGGTTTATTATTGCTGATTTTTTAAAATTTTTTGTGATACACAAAAAGGGGATGTAAAAAAACTCGTTTTTTTACATCCCCTTTTAATTCGGAGTGCGGAATTCGGAATTCGGAATTGCGGGGAGCTCTTTGGGCAACTGACAGTGTGATACCGCCAAATAACAGAGTTCAGCCTTAGTCGCCCGAGGAGCGACACTACGCAACTTACCCCGACACGGGTAGATGAATTTCAAACAAAATCACCGTCAGAGATTTTCTCCGACGGTGTTGCTTTTTTATTGTTACGCTATCAAAAGAACTTTACCGTTTTTGCGGTAACTTACTTTCTGTAACCCGAAAAGCTCCCCGCAATTCCGAATTCCGCTTTCCGAATTACGAATTAAATCAGAACTCCATTTTTGCTTCAATATAAGCAACGAGCTCGTCAATCCTGACTCTTTCCTGCTGCATTGTATCACGGTCACGGACTGTTACACAGCCGTCCTCTGCTGAATCAAAGTCGTAGGTGATACAGAAGGGTGTACCGATTTCGTCCTGACGGCGGTACCTCTTACCGATTGAGCCTGCATCGTCAAACTCGGTCATAAACTTCTTCTGAAGCATATGATAAACCTCTTCTGCCTGTGCATTGAGCTTCTTTGAAAGGGGAAGAACTGCTGCCTTGATGGGAGCAAGTGTGGGATGGAAGTGAAGCACAACTCTTGTGTCGTTCTTTTCTGCATCAACAACTTCCTCGTCGTAAGCCTCTGTCATGATTGCAAGGAAGAGTCTTTCTACGCCGAGAGAGGGCTCGATAACATAGGGGATATATCTTTCGTTTGTGGTGGGATCGAAGTAGTCAAGAGCCTTGCCTGATGTGTTGATGTGCTGTGTAAGGTCGTAGTCTGTTCTGTCTGCTACGCCCCAGAGCTCGCCCCAGCCGAAGGGGAAGAGGTACTCAAAGTCAGTTGTTGCCTTTGAGTAGAAGCAGAGCTCGTCTGCATCATGGTCTCTAAGGCGGAGATTTTCTGCCTTGATGTTAAGTGAATAGAGCCAGTCACGGCAGTATGCTCTCCAGTAGTCAAACCATTCAAGGTCTGTGCCGGGCTTGCAGAAGAATTCAAGCTCCATCTGTTCGAATTCACGCACACGGAAAATGAAGTTACCCGGTGTGATTTCGTTACGGAAGGATTTACCGATCTGAGCAACACCGAAGGGAACCTTTCTTCTTGTTGTTCTTTGGATGTTTGCAAAGTTTACAAAAATACCCTGAGCTGTTTCGGGACGAAGGTAAAGCTCGTTCTTGCTGTCCTCGGTAACGCCCTGGAAGGTTTTGAACATAAGGTTGAACTGTCTGATGTCGGTAAAGTTGTGCTTACCGCAATCAGGACAGGGGATTTCCTTTTCGTCTATGTAATTTTTCATTTCCTCGTTTGACCAGCCTGCAACGTTTGTGCCGTCAAAGATTTCGATGAGGTTGACGGCTCTGTGACGGGTTTTGCATTCCTTACAGTCCATAAGGGGATCGGAGAAGCCGCCGAGGTGACCTGATGCAACCCATGTCTGAGGATTCATGAGAATTGCTGAGTCAAGGCCTACATTGTAGGGGTTTTCCTGGACGAATTTCTTCAGCCATGCTTTCTTGATGTTGTTCTTAAGCTCCACACCGAGAGGGCCGTAGTCCCAGGTGTTTGCAAGGCCGCCGTAAATTTCACTGCCTGCGTAAACGAAGCCTCTGCCCTTACAGAGTGCAACGAGCTTTTCCATTGATTTGTCTGTGTTTTTAAGCATAAAAATACTTCCTTTCGGTCTTCTCCCTTTCACCGATGGCTTCGGCGTGGTAAGAAGGAATTTTAAGGATAAGGCACGAGCCTTAAACTGTTCACATTATAATAATACAAATGTAGTGGAAAGTCAAGAGGTAACAGGGTCGAGGCCAAAGGTCGAGTTGCTTAGTAGCCGGTAGCCAATATAATATAACTACAGATTCCCAGGTACTTTCGCTCCTGATTATAATTATAAGACAAGAAACATATTTCTCTCTGCAAAAGAAAATATCTCTTGTAAAAAATTTCACTCTGTGCTATCATTGAAGTATCTAAAATAAAGGAGAAAATTTATGAGCTTAAAAGAAAAAAAGAAAGCCTCAGGCTTTAAAATGTGGTCCCTTATCTGGGGACTCGGCCTTGCAGGTCAGATTTGCTGGAACATGGAAAACCAGTGGTTCAACACCTTTGTTTACACCAAAATCGCAAAGGATCCTTCAATCGTAACGGGTATGCTTATCTGCAGTGCCCTTGCAACAACCTTTGCAACCTTCTTCTTCGGCACCTGGGCAGACAGAACGGGTAAGCGCCGCCGCTTTATTGCTTTGGGCTACATTCTCTGGGGTATTTTCACAATCTGCTTCGGTTTAACAGAGTTTATCAGTAAGGATATGTATATGCTTGCCGCAACCAGCGTTGTTGTTGCCGATACAGTTATGAGCTTCTTCGGCTCAATGGGTAACGATGCAGGCTTCAACACCTGGACAACGGATATTCTCACCGATAAAAACAGAGGACAAGTCGGTGCCGCCCTTGCGACTCAGCCCGTTCTCGGAACAATTCTCGGCACCGTTGTCGGCGGTCTTATCGTCGGCGAAAATGACAACTATATGAGCCTTTTTGTTGTAATGGGTGTTGCCGTAATTATCTTCGGACTTGCTTCAATGATTTTCCTTACCGAGGCAGACGATGTTGAGCCTTACAAAAACGGCTCATTTATTAAGCAGTTTCTTTCTGTTTTTAACTTCAAGGATTTCATTAAGCAGAAGGAGCTTCTTTTAGTTTCGATAGGCGTTATGATTTTCTTTATCGGCTTCAATGTTTACTTTGCCTACATAGGAAATTACATTATTTATTATCTCGGATATACTGCCGACCAGATGGGCATTATTGAAGCAGTACCTCTTGTTCTTTCAATGACTCTTGCCGTTCCCGCTTCAATGCTCATTAACCGCAACAAGCATCATCTCGTTTCCGTCACGGCAATCATTCTCAATGTAATCGGTCTTGCAATCCTTGCACCCATCACTCCCGATATGATTGACACAAGCAGTATTTTCAATCTTCGCATCTGGGTAGGTATCTTCTTTGTGGGTGCAGGCTACATCACAATTCTTCAGACAACAAAAGTCTGGTCAAAGCAGCTTTTCCCGAAAACAAGCAAAGGACAGTTTGAAGGCATCTGGATTCTCTTCTTCGTTCTCTTCCCGATGATAGGCGGCTCTCTTGTCGGTGAAGCAGTTGTCAAGCAGACAGGTGAAACCTTTATCAATGAATTGAGCGGAAAAGCTGAGTACATTCCTAACGGTAACATTTATCTTTACGGTATAATTTTTGTTGTACTTTCGGCTATTCCCTTCCTTTTGACACGTAAGGATTTTAAGAAGAGAATAGCAGAAAACAAATAAAACAATAAAAGTTTTGCTCAAGCTTTTTCAAAAGCTTGTGGGGTGTGGGGCAAAGCCCCGCAATAATCAGACAAATTATAAAACCAACCAATGAATTTCTCAAAGGTTGGTTTTTTCTTGTTTTGTAGCTCGCCGCATTATATTCTTTCTTCAAACAACTTTAATCATCCTTTGTTCCTTACTACTTACTACTTTGCTCTTGCACCACTCAGCCATACAGCATCTGTCACACTGCGGTCTGCGGGCAACACAAACTGCTCTTCCGTGAAGCACCGCCCGGTGGCAAAAATCGTTGCTCTTTTCAGGGGCAATGATTTTTTTCAGCTCAAGCTCAACCTTTTTCGGATCCTTTGTGCTCACAAGTCCGAGAAGGTTTGTAATTCTGATAAGATGAGTATCGGCAACAATCGCCGGCTGACCGTAAACATCACCCATAATCAGATTCGCCGTTTTTCTGCCGATGCCGGGAAGTGATGTCAGCTTTTCGATTGAATCGGGCACCTTCCCGTCAAATTCATCTCTTATTTTTATGGCAAGTCCTTTTATGTCACTTGCCTTCTGACGGTAAAAGCCGCAGGAGAAAATAATTTTTTCAATGTCTTTTTCATCAGCCTCACAGTAGCTTTCAAGTGTCGGATATTTACTGAAAAGTGCCGGTGTAATCTTATTTACACGCTCATCGGTGCACTGTGCCGAAAGTCTTGTCGCAATAAGAAGCTCAAGGGGATTTGACGCAACAAGTGAGCAAAGTGCATCCGGATATTCTTTTTCAAGTGCCGCAACACAAAAGGCTGATCTTTGTTTCTTTGTCATTTGTTTTTCACTCCTTCTGCTGTCTTCTCCAATGGAAAAGATACTGCTGTGCAATGCCCTCGTTACCCTTGAAAAATTCGGGTAAGCCGCCGGGATACATCTCTGCCATTATGCGTTTTACCCAAACATCAACGGGAAAAGCCTCCATTCTGCCAAAGCCGTAAAGGAGAGTGCATTCGGCAACCTTTGCACCGACTCCCTTGATTTTACAAAGCTCCTGACGGGCCTGCTCAATGGGCATTTTTTCAATTTCTTCAAGTGAAATTTCTCCGCTGCAGAGCTTTTCAACCGCATCGGCAATGTATTTTCCTCTGAAGCCTGCCCTCAGAGGGGCAAGATCTTCTGCTGTCACACCTTTCAGAGCTTCAAAAGTGGGAAAGGTATAATTATCTTCATCGAGCTTTTCTCCGAAGCTTCTGCATAAACGGTCAATTATTCCCGTTATTCTCGGTATATTGTTGTTCTGCGAAATGATAAAGGAGCACAACGCCTCCCAGGAATCCTGACGGAGAATTCTTATTCCTTCGTATTCTTTATAAGCTACGCTAAAGCTTTTATCCTTGCTTAAGTCTTCACATATTTTTTTGTAATCTCTTTTAAGATCAAAGTATTCTTCGATCATTTTTTCTGTTTCTTCACCGTTTATGTTTTCGAAAATTATTTCGTTTTCATCCTGCACTGCGGTTATTATTTTTCCTTTTACAACTGCCGAAAATTTTCCGTCTTCCGTTTTTTTCCATCGGAATGCCTGACCGCAGAAAAGTGTCCTTTCGAGATTAAGGCACTCAATACCCTTTAAAACCATATTGTTACTTATTTTTCCCATATTTATACCTATTTTCCTTTTTGACTTCTTTTTTATTATAATACATTTAAACCCTTAAATCAACTGATAGGGCTTATTTTGAGCATTTTTCTTAAAAACCACTTGAAACATTCGTTTTTTTATGTTATTATGATAGAGTGTATTATTATGTATTATTATAATTATATATATAACATTCGTTCAGACTGACAGGAGGTATAATATGGATTCTTTTGCAGAAATCTGGGAACTTGTCCAGCAGGAACTTAAAAATCGGGTAACTGAGGTTGCCTATAACGTCTGGCTGCGTCCCCTTGAGTTTAATAAGTTCGAAAACGATACGGTTTTTCTTACAATTGATCAGTTCAAAAAGGGTATTATAGAAAATAAATTTATGGGACCGCTTACAAGTGCCTTTGAATCAATTTTGGGCTTCCCCGTTGAGATTGTTTTCCTTGTTCCCGGTGAAACAAAAGCCCAGAGCAAAAAGGAGGATGAAATTTCAAAGTCCTTTGAGCATGATTACACCTTTGATAATTTCATTACCGGTCCTTCAAACCGTTTTGCTCACGCTGCAGCGCTCAATGTTGCGAATAACCCGGGAATTACCTATAACCCTCTTTTCATTTACGGACATTCGGGACTCGGTAAAACCCATCTTCTTCTTGCAATAATGAATGAGATAAAACAGCAGCGTCCCGATGCAAACATCATTTACACAAGCGGCGAGCTTTTTACAAACGAGCTTATCCACTATATCGGAAATCATAACACCTATGCTTTCCATGAAAAGTACAGAAACTGCGATGTTCTTCTTGTTGACGACATTCAGTTCATTGCAAAAACAGAAACAACCCAGGAGGAATTCTTCCACACCTTCAATGCTCTTAAAAATAACGGAAGTCAGATTGTTCTTACCTCTGACCGTCCTCCGAGAGAAATGATGACTCTTGAGGAAAGACTCCGTACAAGATTTGAGATGGGACTTATTGCTGACGTTCAGCCTCCCACACTTGAAACGAGAATGGCAATTGTCAAAAAGAAGTCAGATGACCTTAACATCATACTTACTGACGATGTTGTAAAGTTCATTGCAGAAAACATCAAAAAGAATATCCGCCAGCTTGAAGGTACTGTTAAAAAAATCAGTGCATACAACGAGGTTGAAGGCACTGCACCGAGTATTGCCGTTGCAAAAAGAGCAATCAGCGATATCATAAATGACAATCAGCCTCTTCCCGTAACAGTGGAAAACATCATAAATGAGGTAGCACGCACCTTTGATGTTTCCGCAGCAGACATCCGTTCATCAAAGAAAAGTGCAAACATTTCTCTTGCAAGACAGGTTGCAATTTTCATCGTTGACCGTGTAACAGGTCTTTCACTCAAGGCAATCGGCAGCGAATTCGGCAACAAGCACCATTCAACTATCATTTATTCCCTTAAGGAATGCAAGGCAAAAATTGAAAAAGACATCTCTCTTAAATCAACTGTCGATGACATTATAAAAAACATCAACGAGCAGTAAAATTTTCCACAAACTAACAAACATTCAACTAACATTTTTCCACATTATCAACAGAGAAAAAATAACGATGTTTATAACCTGAAAAATTCAACATTCTAACTAACATAACAGGAAACCTCTAAATCCTTTATTTTAAAAGGCTTTGAGAAAATGTAACGCATTCCACATCCCCTACTACTACTACTATTATAAATCTTACTTTTCAAACGAAAAAAGAAAGGAACGAGTTTTTATGAAAATCATTTGTGACAGCGCTGAGCTTGCAAAAGCCGCCTTCAGTGTACAGAGAACTGTTTCCAACAAATCAACAATCCCTTCACTTGAGGGTATTCTTATTGAAGCCTTCGAAAATAAAATAAAGCTTACAGGCTACGACCTTGAGGTAGGCTCAACTATTATCATTGACGCCGATGTAAGAGCAGAAGGAAAAATTGTTCTTAATGCAAAAAATTTCTGTGATATTTTAAGAATGGTTCCCGACGACAGCATTTCCGTTGAAACTGATGACAGAAACATTGCAAGAATCAAAAGCGGTGAGGCTGAATACTCAATCATTGCAACAAATGCAGATGATTATCCTGAGCTTCCTACTCTTAATAAGTTTTCACCTGTTGTTGTTGAGCTCGGTCTTCTCAAGGATATGATTAAAAAGACCATTTTTTCTGTTTCTACCGGTGAAAGAAATCCCGTTCACAACGGTGTAAAGTTTGAAGTAAGCAATAACAAGCTTGTTCTTGTTGCTGTTGACGGAGCAAGACTTGCCGTAAGAAGAGAAGAAATAAATTTTGATGAAGAAGCAAACGGTCAGCTCAACTTTGTTGTACCCTCAAAAACTCTCGGTGAAATTCAGAAAAACACAAATGATGATAACACACCTGTGGAAATCAAGGTAGGTGACAGACACATCACCTTTACAATGGGCGAGTATCAGATTATTTCAAGACTTCTTGAGGGTAACTTCCTTAACTACAAATCAGCAATTCCTCTTAATTATGAAACAAAAATAATTGTCGAAACCAAGAGACTTATTGAAAGTATAGAAAGAACATCACTTATCATTACCGATAAATCAAGTCCTTTGCGTCTTATCGTTGATAACGGTATTCTAAAATTCTCTTCAGTTACTGCTCTGGGTACTGCAAGTGACAAGATGGCAGCAGACATTGAAGGAAAGAACATTGAAATCGGATTTAACAACAGATTTGTTCTTGATTGCCTTAAGGTTTGTGATGTTGACGAAATCAAAATAGAAATGATCAGCTCAAATCAGCCCATCACCTTCTCACCCTTACAGGGAGATCATTTCTTCTATCTTATTCTTCCCGTGAGAATCTAAAATTAATAACCAGAGATGATAAAAAATGAAAATAACAGTAAAGATCAAGCAAAAAAAAGAAAAAGATGTTTTTATCGTTACAGAAAATATTCCTCTTGACAAAGCTCTGAAGTTTTCAGGCATTGTCGGTACGGGCGGTCAGGCAAAGATGCTCATTCAGGACGGCCTTGTAAAGGTAAACGGTGAGGTTTGCCTTTCAAGAGGAAAAAAGCTTACTGATAAGGACAGCTTTGAATTTGAAAATGTAATTTACAACATCATAAAAAAATAATTACCGGGAGAGAAAAAATGCTTGTTAATCAGCTTGAAATAAAAAATTTCAGAAATATTGAATATACAGGCTTTTCTCCCTGTGAAGGAGTAAATGTAATTTACGGAGAAAATGCTCAGGGAAAAACAAATCTTCTTGAAAGCATCTGGCTTTTTACCGGCTGCCGTTCCTTCAGAGGATCGAAGGATAATGAAGTAATAAGCTTTAACAGCAGCAAGGCTAATCTTTATATGGATTTCTTTGCTTATGACAGACAGCAGAGTGCTTCACTTGAAATCGGTGAGGGAAGAAAATTTATTCTCAACGGTGTGAAGAAAAAATCGGCAGGTGAGATAATGGGAGAATTTCTTTGTGTTGTTTTTTCTCCCGTACATCTTTCACTTGTAAAGGACGGTCCTTACGAAAGAAGGCGTTTTCTTGATATTGCCATAAGTCAGCTAAAACCAAAATACGGAGTTACTCTTTCTCAATATAACAAGGCAGTTGCACAAAGAAACATTCTTTTAAAGGATGTGGCTTATCACAGTGAGCTTTATGATACTCTCGATATATGGGAAGACAGAATTGCGTTTTTCGGTTCTGAAATCATAAGGCAAAGACTCGGATATATAAATAAGCTTTCTCTTTACACCGATGAAATTTACGGCGGACTTTCAAATGAAAGAGAAAAGCTTAAAATAGCCTACAAGCAGCAGGCAATTGTTGCAGGAGAAAGTAAGCAGGAATTATATGAAAATCTCAAGGCACAGCTTTATGCCTCAAGAAAAAATGATCTTATAACAGGTTCAACCTCAGTCGGTCCACACAGAGACGACCTTTCAATAAAAATTGACGGACTTTCTGCAAGAAGCTTCGGCTCACAGGGCCAGCAACGCTCTGCAGCCCTTTCACTTAAGCTCGGAGAAGCCGCAGTAATAAAAAATTTCAGCGGTGAACAGCCCGTTGCTCTTCTCGACGATGTTATGAGTGAGCTTGATACTAACAGACAGAATTATATTCTCAACCATATCAGAGACTGGCAGGTATTTATTACTTGCTGTGACGTTGCAAATATAAAGCATCTGAAGGACGGAAAGAGGATGCTGATGAGGGATGGGGTCTTGAATAGTAAGTAGTAAGGGAAAAGAAAATTGGAAGGATACAGAGACCTTATTGTTTGGCAAAAGAGTATGAAGCTTGTAGCTGAAATTTATAAGCTTACAAGATTATTACCAAAAGAAGAAATTTATGGAATAACTAATCAGATGAGAAGAGCAGCTGTTTAAATTCCTTCAAATATTGCAGAAGGATATGAAAGAGATAAAAAAATATCGGTAAAAGCAATTAAAAAATGATAAAAGTATAAAGAATTCGGTCCTTGGCACTTATGCCTCGGCACTTTGCGACTAAAAGGAGCAACCATGTACCTTCATTTAGGAAATAAAACAGTAATAAATTCAAATGAAATAATAGGAATTTTTGATCTTGATACTGCAACGGTTTCAAAAAGAACAAGAGAATTTCTTAATAAGAATGAAAAACAAAACAACATAATAAATGTTTCACATGAAATTCCCCTTTCATTTGTTGTGTGTAACGATAAAGAAAAAAAAATGAAAATTTATTTTTCTCCTGTTTCAAGTACAACACTTCACAAGAGAACAGAAGAAAATTTTAAATAAAAAATAAAAATATAGTTTTTATAAAGAGAAACGGAGGTATTAGCCATGGATGAAATCAAGGCTAACGCTGAAAATCTGGAAACACAGGTTATCGAAGAGGTTAAGGAAGAAAATATAGAAACGATGGACACTGTCGTTACCGAGGAATACAACGCTGATGCAATTCAGGTTCTTGAAGGACTTGAGGCTGTTAGAAAGCGTCCCGGTATGTACATCGGTTCAACAGGTCCCAGAGGACTTCATCACCTTGTTTATGAAATCGTCGACAACTCAATCGACGAGGCTCTTGCCGGCTACTGTACTCACATCGAGGTTGAAATTCTTCCCGGTGATGTAATTACCGTAAGAGATAACGGACGAGGAATTCCTGTAGGCATCAATGAACAGCAGGGACTTCCCGCTGTTACCGTTGTTCTTACAGTTCTTCATGCCGGCGGTAAGTTCGGCGGAAGCGGATATAAGGTTTCCGGTGGTCTTCACGGTGTTGGTTCTTCGGTTGTTAATGCTCTTTCAGAATGGATGGAGGTTGAGGTTTCACAGAACGGCCATATTCATCATCAGCGCTTTGAAAGAGGTAACATTAAAACTGATCTTACCGTTATAGGTGATACAGATCAGACAGGTACCTTTATCCGTTTCAAGCCCGATGCTGAAATTTTCCGTGAAACAACCGTTTACGATTACGAAACCCTCCAGCGTCATTTAAGAGAGTCAGCATTTCTTAACGCAGGACTTTCAATCACTCTTACTGATAAGAGAGACGAAGATAATATTATCGAAGATGTTTTCTGCTATCAGGGAGGTCTTTCCTCTTTTGTTGAACACATCAATGAAAGCAGGGGACTTACTGCTATTCACGAAAAGCCAATTCATTTTTCAACTGTTGTAGGTGACAGAAGTGCCGAGGTTGCTCTTATGTACAACGACGGCTACAATGAAACCCTTCTTTCCTATGCCAACAACGTAAACACTGTTGACGGCGGTACACATGAAACAGGCTTCAAGACTGCGCTTACAAAGGTATTCAATGAATACGGTAAGAAATATAACTATCTCAAGGATGCTGACAAAAAGCTTTCAGGTGAGGACTGCCGAGAAGGTCTTGTCGCAGTTATTTCAGTAAAGCTTACAGAAGCACAGTTTGAAGGACAGACAAAGGGCAAGCTCGGTAACACCGACATCACAAAGCTTGTTTCAAACACAGTTTACGAAAAGCTTACAGACTTCTTTGAGGAGAATCCCTCTGTTGCAAAGGCAATCATCTCAAAATCTCTTGATGCTTCAAGAGCAAGAGAGGCCGCAAGACGCGCAAGAGAGGCTGCAAGAAGAAAGTCACCTCTCGAATCCAACTCACTTCCCGGTAAGCTTGCTGACTGTACTGAAAAGGATCCCACAAAAACAGAAATTTACATCGTAGAGGGTGACTCTGCGGGCGGTTCTGCAAAGGAAGGAAGAGACAGAACCATTCAGGCTATTCTTCCTCTTTGGGGTAAAATGCTCAACGTTGAAAAATCAAGACCTGATAAGGTTATTACAAACGAAAAGCTTCTTCCCGTTGTAACTGCTCTTGGTGCAGGCTTCAATGAGGAATTTGATGTAAACAAGCTCCGTTATCATAAGGTCGTTATTATGGCCGATGCCGACGTCGACGGTGCTCACATCAGAACCCTTCTTCTTACATTCTTCTTCAGATATATGAGACCTCTCATTGACGGCGGTTTTGTTTATATTGCTCAGCCCCCTCTTTATAAACTCAGTAAGGGTAAGAAGCATGAGTATGCTTACTCTGATGAGGAAAGAGATGAAAAGCTCAAGGAAATGCCCGGTGCGGATATTCAGCGCTACAAAGGTCTTGGTGAAATGGACCCCGATCAGCTCTGGGAAACAACAATGAATCCCGAAAACAGAATTATGCTTCGTGTTACTCTTGAGGATGCAATTCAGGCAGACGAAACCTTCTCAATTCTTATGGGTGATAAGGTTGAGCCCCGCCGTGACTTCATTGAAAAGAATGCCAAGTACGTTCAGAATCTTGACGTATAATTTTAAAGTTTACAAATAAGGATTTGTTTTATGATGCCCTACGGAATTATTGTAAAAGAAAACAGACTGACCTTACAGCAGTCCTATGTTATCTGGCAAAAAAAATTCGGTATGCTCAGACCCGGAAAATTCCTGAAAATTTCATTTCCCGTTCTGCTTATTACGGTTGTTTTAAGTATGGCATTGCAGTTTGTACTTCAGAAACAGATTGACATAGTCACACTTTTAACAATGCTTGCGGTTGTTTCGGTTTTTACTGCTTTGTATCTTTATGTTTCGGCAATGAGAACAGTAAGGCAGTATGCCGAAGGCGTAAAAGAAAAAAGAGTTCAGCTTCTTCTTAAGGAAAATGAGCTTGAAATAATGACGGAATTTTCAAAGGAAGTAATCCCCTACGAGGAAATCGATCTCTGCTTTGAAAAGGATTTTCTTGTAACACTCATATATGATAAAAACAATTTTCCCCTTTCTCTTTCAAAGGTGAATTTTGAAAAAGGCAACTATGATGTGTTTGTTTCACTTTTAAAAAGCAGAATACCCGGCAGATACGAAAAGAAGGGGGAGAACTGAGCATGAAATATTTTTCCCTTTCCTTTAAGCAGGAAAAAATCGACTACGAGTATTATTATAAAGATTTCGGTAAAGCACTTTTATTCAATCAGATAAAAAAATCTCTGCTTTCGATGATATTTATAATTGTAATGTTCTTTTTATTTGCTTCATCTGATACGGTCGGTTATTACATTCCCTTCTCCTTCATTTTTATAATCTCATTGATTATGCCATTGTTTTACGCAAAGAAAATGTCCTATTTTCTTCTTGATGCAAGGCAAATGAAAAAAATGAACACCTACGATTTTTATGCCGATCACATTGAAATTCATATTCCCGCTGATGAAACAAGCAAAAGTACAACGGAAAAGCACCTTAAAATGAAGGGCTTTACGGCGGTTACTGAAAGCAAAACAAATTTTTACTTTTCCTATATGAATGAAAAAACAATGATCATTCCGAAAAGAGTTCTTGATGAGGAAAAATACGGTATGATAAAAAATCTCATTGAAAATTATTTTTCAAATGTGTATATGACGATTTAAAATAATCCGAAGGGTTTGTTCTTTATGGATGAAATAAGAATGAAGTATAAAGACGATTATCCTTGCATTTATGAAGGCATAAGCAATTATATGTCACTGTTCTCATTAAAAAGAAAAAAGTATTTTATTATTTGTGCCATTGCTTCCTTACTTAATCTGATTGTTCTGAATTTGGATTTAATAATTGAAGATTATGACCGGATTTTAATAATTTTTGAGCTTGGTCTTTTGCTTTTGTTTTTTGTTTGTACTGTTCTGTACTATTATCTGTATGTAAAAATACATATAAAACAAATTGCATCAGCACAGTTTATTCAGTATAAGGAGCAGGAAAAGGAAATTGCTTTAAGGCAAGATGATATTTTGTTTTTAAGAAAATACTGCAAATCCAACTATTATTATGATGAAATAACCGTAATTGAAGGAAAAAAATCAATAGCTTTCATAATTGACAAAAATTCTTATCCTATAGTTATTTCTAAAACAACTGAAAACGAAGAAGAGATATCCTTGATTTGTCTGAGGCTTAAAGAAAAAGCCGGCGATAGATTTATTGACAAAACAAAGGGGGGCGTAAGACGATGAAGATTTTCAGCCTCACATTTATCCTTGATTCGGAAAAAAGAAAAATAATAGGAAAAGAACTTAAAAAGAAAAAACGCAAGTTCAATACTAAAAAGGCCTTGATAATTTTCATTATACTTATAATTTCGGGTTATTTTGTATGGACAGACAGTCCTCAGATGGGTGCAAGCTTTTTTTCAATATTTGCTCTGCCTTATGTACTGATAAATGTGTTTGCTTTAAATGAACACAGAAAATCAGAATATAAATTATTCAATCGTTCTACTGTGTTTACACTTTATGAAGACAGAATAGAAATAACAGATAACCCGACAGAAGATTATAAGGGAACCTTTGAAAGAGTTTATCCTGTTTCTGCTGTTACGGAAATTACGGATTATCCGCAATTTATAATTGTTCATTTTGATAATTCTGACAGACAGTTCGTTATGAAAAGCGATATTACAAATGAACAGCTTAACTTATTGACTTCCAAAACGAAAAAAGCGTAAAACAATAATTCTGCATTTTGCATTTTGCATTCTGCATTTTTAAGATGGTGATAAAATGGAAAATTTAAACTACGAAAATCAGACAATAATTGATGTTGACCTTAACAGGGAAATGAGAAAATCCTTCCTTGACTATTCAATGTCAGTTATTACAGCCCGTGCTCTTCCCGATGTAAGAGACGGTCTTAAGCCCGTTCACCGCCGTATTCTTTACACAATGCACGAAAACGGACTTTATCCTGAAAAGGCATTCCGTAAGTGTGCCGATACCGTCGGGCCGGTACTCGGCTCTTACCATCCTCAGGGTGACGCATCCGTTTACGATGCAATGGTAAGACTTGCACAGAAGTTCTCAACAAGATATGTTCTTGTTGACGGTCACGGTAACTTCGGTTCAGTTGACGGTGATCCCCCTGCTGCTTACCGTTATACAGAAAGTAAAATGAGCAAAATCTCTATGGAGATGCTTACTGATATTGATAAGGATACTGTTGACTTTGCTCCGAACTACGATGACCGTCTTAAGGAGCCGACAGTTCTTCCCTCACGTTTCCCGAACCTTCTTGTAAACGGCTCAACGGGTATCGCTGTAGGTATGGCAACAAACATCCCGCCTCACAATCTCGGTGAGGTTATTGACGGTATGTGCTATTACATCGACAATCCCGAGGCAGAGCTTGACGAGCTTATGCAGTTTATTAAGGGACCCGACTTTCCCACGGCAGGTATTGTTATGGGAAGAAGCGGAATCAGAGCAGCTTATGCAACGGGCAGAGGAAAGATTGTTGTAAGAGCAAGAACTGAAATTGTTGAGAGCAAAAGCGGCAGATTCCAGATTGTTGTTACAGAGCTTCCCTATCAGGTAAACAAGCGCCGTCTTATTGAAGCAATGGCTGACCTTGTAAAGGACAAGAAGGTTGAAGGCATTGCAGACATCAACGACTATTCAAGCCGTGAGGGAATGAGACTTGTTGTGGACCTCAAGAGAGATGCAAATCCCCAGGTTGTTCTCAATCAGCTTTTCTCATTTACTCAGCTTCAGATTTCCTACGGTATAATTCTTCTTGCACTTGTTGACGGTGTGCCCAGAATCCTTAATCTCAAGCAGATTCTTGATCATTACATCAACTTCCAGAAGCAGGTTATCGTAAGAAGAACACGCTTTGACCTTAAAAAGGCTCAGGAAAGAGCACACATTTTAGAAGGTCTTAAAATTGCTCTTGACTTCATTGACGAGGTTATCGCAATTCTCCGTGCATCAAAGGACCAGGCAACAGGTAAGCAGAAGCTTATCGAGCGCTTCGGACTTTCAGAAGCTCAGGCAGATGCAATTGTAAAGATGCGTCTCGGACAGCTGACAGGTCTTGAAAGAGAAAAGATTGAGGAAGAATTAAAAGTTCTCAAGGAAAAGATTGCAGAATTTATGGACATTCTCGCAAACGAATACAGAGTTCTTGAAATTGTTAAGACAGAGGCACAGGCTCTCGGTGACAAGTTCAGAGATGAAAGAAGAACTGAAATTGCTGCAATAACCGGCGAGGTTGATATTGAAGATCTTATTCCCGAAGAGGAATGTGTTTATACTCTTACTACTATGGGATATATAAAGCGTCAGCCTGTTGAAACCTACTCACTTCAGAGAAGAGGCGGTAAGGGTATCAAGGGTATGACCAGAAGAGAAGAGGACGTTGCAGAAACAATGTTTACCTGCTCGAGCCATGACTATATTATGTTCTTTACCACAAAGGGTAAGGTTTACCGTCTCAAGGGTTATGAAATTCCCGAAGGCAGCAGGCAGAGCAAGGGTATGAATGTTGTTAATCTTCTTCCCCTTGAAGGCGATGAAAAAATAAGCTCAATGATCAGGGTTCCCGATTTTGGCGGCGAGGAGATCAAGTATCTCTGTATGGTCACGAGAAAGGGTATTATCAAGAGAACAGATCTTGAGCAGTATAAAAATCTTCGTAAGAGCGGTATCATTGCAATCAATCTTGATGAGGGTGATGAACTTTCATGGGTATGGCTCACAGACGGTAACGATGATATTATTGTTGCAACAAGAATGGGCATGAGTATACGATTCAATGAAAATGATTGCCGTCCCATCGGCAGAACAGCAAGAGGCGTTAAGGCAATCGAGCTTAAGGAAAATGATGAAGTAATCGGTATGTGCGTTATCGGCGAAAATGAAAGCGATGAAAAGAAAGTCCTTACCGTTGCTGAAACCGGTCTTGGCAGACTCAGTGAGCACAGTGAATACAGACTCCAGTCAAGAGCAGGTAAGGGTGTTCTCAACTACCACACAGAAAAATACGGTAATGTTGCTTCCGTTGCCCTTGTTTCTCCCGAGGATGACATTATTATGATTTCATCTGACGGTATTCTTATAAGAATTCCCGCTTCACAGATAAACATTGTTTCACGTACATCAAAGGGCGTAAGAGTAATGCGCCTTGCAGACGGAGAGAGGGTCGTTTCTGCAATTGCTGTAAGAGAAGCAGAGAAAAAGGATGATGAGGAATCAGCATCCCGGGAGGAAACACAGGAGGTTTCCGAAGAAAGTGAAGTAAAAGAATAATCGGGAGCATTAAAAATTCAAGGGAAGTGAAAAAATGAATAAGGAAAGGCTTTCTTTTTCAGATTTTTTGTGGAAAGATAAAAAGCACAGAGCAAAGAATTTTTATTTTGTTCTTACGGTTTTTCTTATAGCAGTAACGGTTATGTTCGGCTTTCTAAGCGGAAAGCTGGACAAAATCCAGATTGATAATAATACAGATGATAACCCGAATTCACAGTTGAATATGCAGTCAACTCTTCCCCTTGTTGAAAATGAGGAGGAGCTCAGAGACATGCATGTTGTAACTCAGGCAGATTCACTCGAGGACTATCTTTATCAGTGGTCAAACAATGCAGGTGACATTTATACAAGTAAAAATGTTATAAATGTTCTGCTCCTCGGTCTTGATTCAGAGGATGCTCTCGAAATTGGCGGAAGATCAGACAGTATGATTCTCGTTTCACTCAACAAGGAAACTAAAAAAATCAATATGATCTCATTTTTCCGTGATTCCTGGTGTTACACAAATGCAGGTGGCTATGACACTTATAATAAGCTCAATGCTTCATATTATTACGGCGGTCCTAACGGCATAATCGATACAATTGAAAGAAACTTCAAAATTAACATTGACTATTATGTTGCAGTTGACTTTTCATCCTTCACTGATATTATCAATGCTCTCGGAGGCGTTAAGGTGGAGGTGCAGGAGTACGAGGCAGAATATATCAACAGTACAACTGTTCATACCATTGAATCCGGACCGGAGGTAGTTCTTGACGGATGGGAGGCACTCGTCTTCGCAAGAATCAGACAGAGTGACTCTGACTCCGACGTAAGCCGTACAAGAAGACAGAGAATGGTTATCACATCTTTTATTGACAGTGTCAAGGGTGCATCTATTTCACAGCTCAATGAGGTGCTCGATCTTTTATTCCAGTATGTAAAAACAGATCTTACCAAGATGCAGATTATCTCCTATGCAACACAGGCTCTTGCAAACGGTTGGCTTACTTACGACATCGTTTCACATTCATTTCTCAGTGAAAAGGATATTTTCCGTACAGGCTGGGTTGACGGAGCTTCTGTTGTTATAATGGATTTCCCCGTGGCGGCACAGAGAGTACAGCAGGCCGTTTACGGTAATACTAACATTATTATTGATGAAAACAAAGTCAGTATTTTTGACCTTGTTGATGAACTTGACGAATATTAAAAGGACAGATTATTATGGATATAGCAATCGGTACAAAGCATGAGGTTACCGTTACGGTAACAAAAGAAATAACTGCCGCTTCAGCAAAAAGCGGTTCCCTTGAGGTTCTTGCAACACCTTTTATGATTGCTCTCATGGAGCAGGCAGCAAGTGAGCTTTGCGATAAGTTTGTACCTGAAGGAATTTCAACTGTCGGAACACAGATTTCAGTTTCACACCTTGCAGCTACCGCTGTCGGTGCTGAGGTCAGGGCAGTAGCAACAGTGACTGCTTTTGACGGAAGAAAGATCTCTTTTGATGTTGAAGCTTACGATAACGCAGGTCTTATCGGTAAGGGAACTCACGAGCGTTTCACAGTCAAGATAGATTCTTTTATGAAAAGAGCACTCGAAAGAAAGGCCGTAACAAATGAATAAGTATTCGGTTGTGCTTTTTGATTTTGACGGAACAGTTGTTGACACGGGTGAAGGTATACTTAAAAGTCTTCAGTATTCCTTTGCTCAGATGGGACGTGAGGTTCCAAAAACAGATGATCTGAAAAAATTTATAGGTCCTCCCGTGTATTACAGCTTTACTCATTTTTACGGTGTGAGTGAAGATGAGGTTTCTGTGTATATTAAAAAGTACCGGGAAAGATATAAGGAAAAAGGCATTTACGAAAGCAGGCTTTATGACGGGATGAAGGAGCTTCTTTGTGAACTTAAAGACAGGGGAGTAAAGCTCGCAGTTGCATCAAGCAAGCCTGAGCATCTCATTTACAGTGTTGCTGATTATCTGGGCATAACGCATTTATTTGATGTGATTGTCGGAGTCAAGGTTGACGACAGTAATCACAGCTCAAAATCCGGACTCATACTTGAGGCAATCAGTAAGCTTAGTTGTGAGGACAAATCAAAGGTGCTCATGGTGGGTGACAGATGCTTTGACATTGACGGAGCAACCGGAGCCGGAGTGGATTCCTGCGGAGCTCTCTGGGGATACGGTGATAATGAGGAGTTTTGCCGGCATAACGCCACTTTTATTGTTAAAGCGCCTTCGGAGTTACTTAATATTGTAAAAAACGAATTATAATTCTATAATAGAATTATAAACAGTACAAAACAGATAAAAATGTCACAAATCAGTTTCTGTTGAATAGAAATTAATAAAATGATGTAAGTATCAATAAGAAAAAAATTATCAAACAAAAACAAAAGAAATTTTCAGGAGTTTTCCACATACAATGTGGAAAACTTTCTTGAGTTAAGACATAAATAAAGGTCAGTGATTTTATGAAGTATTTTGCAAAAGAATATGATGTTATTGTAATCGGTGCAGGTCATGCCGGAATTGAGGCAGGTCTTGCTGCTGCCCGTCTTGGTGTGAGAGTCGGTGTGTTTACAATCAATATGGACTGGGTCGGAAATATGCCCTGCAATCCTTCTATCGGCGGCACCTCAAAAGGTCACCTTGTCCGTGAAATCGATGCACTCGGCGGTGAAATGGGTAAGGCCGCAGATGCTAATACATTACAAAGCAGAATTCTTAACCTCGGCAAAGGCCCTGCCGTACACTCCCTACGTGCACAGATTGACCGCAGACGCTACAGCGAATATATGAAGCACGTTATGGAAAAGCAGGAAGGCCTTGAAATCGTTCAGGCTGAAATCACAGACCTTGTAAGAACAGACGATGAAAAATGGCAGGTTACAACACAGCTTGAAGCAATCTATAATGCGAAGTGTGTTATTCTTGCAACAGGTACATTCCTTGCATCAAAGATTTATGTCGGTGATGTTGTTTACGATGGCGGTCCTGACGGAATGTTTGCGGCAACAAAGCTCGGAGCTTCATTGAAAAAGCTCGGACTCTCCACAAGGCGCTTCAAAACGGGTACACCTTCCCGTGTAAACAGAAGAAGCATCAACTTTTCAGGGCTTGAGCGTCAGGACGGCGACAAAAGAGTTGTGCCCTTTTCTTTTGACGGTTTATACAAGCCTGAAAACAAGCTTCCCTGCTATATTACATATACAAATGAACAGACCAAGCAGGTAATTCTTGACAACATTCATCGCTCCCCTCTTTACAGCGGAAAAATTGACGGTGTAGGCCCAAGATATTGCCCTTCTATTGAAGATAAAATTGTTCGTTTTTCAGAGAAAAAGAGGCATCAGCTTTTTATTGAGCCTTGCGGTGAAAACACAGAGGAAATGTATCTTCAGGGTATGTCATCTTCTCTTCCCGAGGATGTTCAGTTAAAATTCCTTCGCACAATCCCCGGACTTGAAAATGTTCAGGTTATGAGAACGGCTTATGCAATTGAATACGACTGCGTAGATCCTCTTACCCTTAATGCAAGCCTTGAGTTTAAGGATTTTCCCGGACTTTTCGGTGCAGGTCAGTTCAACGGCTCAAGCGGTTATGAGGAAGCGGCGGCCCAGGGACTTATTGCAGGTATTAATGCTGCACAGAAATGCCTTGGCAAGGAGTATCTTGTTCTTGACAGAGCTTCTTCTTATATAGGAACTCTCATTGATGATCTTGTTACTAAGGGTTGTTCCGATCCCTACCGTATGATGACTTCTCGCTCAGAGTACCGTCTTATATTAAGACAGGACAATGCAGACATCCGTCTTACTAAGTACGGTTATGACATTGGCCTTGTAAGTGAAGAAAAGTGGCAGAGATTACAGGAAAAGCTGAAGCTTATTGAAGAGGAAAAAGAAAGAATTTCTCTTGTTTCCGTCCCAATGAGCAAAGAAATAGACGCGTTACTCGTTTCACGTGAAACATCACCGCTTGTGACAGGATGCCGCTTGTCGGAGCTTCTTAAAAGACCGCAGCTTGATTATGAGGCACTCAAGGACTTTGATCCCGAAAGACCTGACCTGCCGTATGAGGTATTTGAGCAGGTTGAAATTGGTATAAAATATGAAGGCTACATAAGGAGACAGCTTGCTCAGGTTGAAGAAATGAGAAGACTTGAGGTTAAAAGCTTGAAAATGATTAAAGATTATAAGGATGTTGTTGGACTCAGAAGTGAAGCTCAGGAGAAGCTTAACAAAATTAAGCCGGAGAATCTTGGTCAGGCTTCAAGAATAAGCGGTGTAAGCCCTGCAGATATTTCGGTGTTACTTATTTATCTTGCAAAAAACGGACTGAATTAAGGAGTGAAAAGGATGGCTGATTTTATTTCGAAGGATTTGCTCAAGTCTGAAGCAGAAAAATTCAGTGTTTTACTCGATGAAAAAGCACTTGAGAGATTTGATACTTATGCAAGACTCCTTGTTGAGTGGAATGAAAAAATCAATCTGACTGCAATTACTGAGCCGGATGAAATAGTTATAAAACACTTTGTTGATTCGCTTACGGTATTTTCAGCAATAAACATTCCCGAAGGAGCGAAGGTAATCGATGTCGGAACAGGCGCCGGATTTCCCGGAGTTGCGATGCTTATTGCAAGACCTGACCTTGATGTTACACTTCTTGACAGTACAAACAAGAAGCTTAACGTGATAAGAGACATTCTCGAAAACATCGGTCTTGATGCAAACATTGTACATAAAAGAGCAGAAGAAGCAGGTCAGAGCAAGGATTTCAGAGAACAGTATGATTTTGCAACAGCAAGAGCAGTATCTAATTTAAGAGACCTTTCAGAGTACTGCCTTCCCTTTGTGAAGGTCGGCGGCACCTTTATCTCAATGAAGAGTGCAAAAGCTGACGAAGAAATCGAAGAGGGTAGGAAGGCTATCTCTGTTCTTGGCGGAAAAATCAGAGAAAAGAAAACCTTTTTACTTGGAGAAGCAGGGGAGAGAACAATAATTATGATTGAAAAGTCTTCGACAACTCCCGCCAAATATCCAAGACCATCTGCAAAAATTGCAAAGAATCCAATAAAATAATTGTATAATCGGTGAAAAAACGACGAAAATTGAAAAACGGTTTTTGTGGACAACCTTTTCTTGTTGTGTTATTCTTTACAGCAAGGAAAGGTTATTTTTATCGGAGGCTACATAATGATAACAGAAAAGCCCCGCTCTGCGGGTCAGGTATTGCTCATACCAAATGAAATAATATATCCGAATCCGAATCAGCCGCGAAGAGCGTTTGATCAGGAGGAGCTGGTGAATCTTGCAATCAGCATAAGAATGAACGGAATTCTCCAGCCCATAACCGTAAGAGAAACGGAAAAGGGTTATGAGGTTGTATCGGGCGAAAGACGATTAAGAGCTTCAAGACTTGCAGGAATGCTTTCGGTTCCTTGCATTGTGATTGAGGTAAACAATTTCAAATCTGCAATTTATGCATTGATAGAGAACTTACAGAGGCAGAACCTCGGTTATTTTGAAGAAGCAGTTGCCATAGAAAAGCTTATGAACGATTTCGGATTGTCTCAGGATGAGGTTGCAAAGCAGCTGGGTAAAGCTCCTTCCACTGTTTCAAACAAGCTGCGGCTTCTTGCTTTACCGGTGAAAATAAGAGAAATGCTTTGTGAGAACTCTCTTTCGGAAAGGCATGCCCGTGCTTTGTTAAGATTGCCCGAAGATAAAATGTTGTCTGTTGTTGAAAAGATAATAGAAAAGAAGATGAATGTTACCCGTGCTGAGGAATATATAGAAGAGATATTAAATGAAAAGAACGACAAGAGAGTAACAAAAACAATGTTCAGTGATGTAAAAATTTTCATAAAGACCATCAACCATGCTGTTGATACTATGAAAAAGGCCGGAATAAAAGCTGATATAAAAAAAGAAGAAAAGGAAGAAAGCTTTGTTTATCATATAAAAATACCCAAAAAGCAGGTCTATAAATCTGTTTCCCGTCATAATGGTAACACCCAAAGCGGTGATTCCATATAATCATATCTTTCTCTTTCACACCCCACAAAAGATGTAAACCGTGTCCTATGGATGCGGTTTATGTCTTTTTCAGAATGTTTCACATGAAACATTTTATAAAAAATAAGAAAAAGACTTTAAAATGCTTTTTACTTGTGTTATAATGAGTGTCTGAGTTGATATTTTGAATGAGAAAGGATGAAATAATGAGTAAGACTGTAGCAATCGTTAACCAGAAAGGCGGCGTCGGGAAAACAACCTCAGCAGTAAATCTTGCCGCTGCAATCGGACATCACGGCTATAAGGTGTTGCTTGTTGATATGGATCCGCAGGGAAATGCAACAAGCGGACTTGGAATAAATAAAAGAGAAATTTCAAAATCTACTTATGATATGACGGTAGGGGATACAAAGGCAGTTGAAATACTCAAAAAAACTCCCTTTGAAAATCTTAGTGTTTTACCTTCAAATATGAATCTTGCAGGTGCGGAGCTTGAGCTTGTTGACATGGACGACAGACAGGTGAGAATAAAGAATGCGCTTGCACCGATAAAAGGGGAGTATGATTTTATAATTATTGACTGTCCTCCCTCGCTCGGACTTCTTACAGTCAATGTTCTTTGCGCAAGTGACAGCGTAATTGTGCCGATTCAGTGCGAATATTATGCTCTTGAAGGCTTGTCACAGCTTATGAACACAATTCGTCAGGTTAAGAGATTATATAATCCTTTGATTGAGCTTGAAGGTGTACTTCTTACTATGTATGACGGAAGACTTAATCTTACACAGCAGGTTGTAGGTGAGGTTAAACGCTTCTTTCCGCAGAAGGTTTACGGCACGGTAATTCCCCGCAATGTAAGGCTATCAGAAGCACCTTCCTTCGGTAAGCCCGTTTACTATTATGACCGTACTTCAAAGGGAAGCACAGCATACGACGAATTTACAAAAGAATTTCTTAAAAAGAATAATAAATCAATAAAATAAAGGAGGAAGATTATGGCAGTAAAGAAAAGCGGTCTCGGAAAAGGTCTTGATGCCCTTTTTCTTGACAATTCAACAACTGACGGTGACAAGCCCTTAAGGCTTCCGATTACGGAAATTGAGCCTAACAGAGATCAGCCCAGAAAGCACTTTGACGATGAGGCTTTACAGGAGCTTTGTGACAGTATAAAAATTCACGGCGTTATCCAGCCTCTTGTAGTCCGTCCCATTTCCGACGGAGGTTATCAGCTTATTGCAGGTGAAAGACGTTGGAGGGCTTCAAGAATGGCAGGTCTTACAGAGGTTCCCGTCGTAATCAGGGAAATGGCTGAAAATGAGACGATGGAAATTGCTTTAATAGAAAATTTGCAGCGTGAAGACCTCAATCCCATTGAAGAAGCAGAAGGTTTCCGTGTGCTGATGGACAATTACAATCTCACCCAGCAGGAAGCAGCAGAAAGAGTAGGAAAATCCCGTCCTGCAGTTGCAAATACAATGAGACTTCTTGCACTTCCCGTAAAGACTCTTGATTTTGTAAAGGAAGGCAAGATTTCGGCAGGACACGCAAGAGCACTTCTTCCCCTCAATGAAGAGGCAAGAATCAATCTTGTGGCTGATGAAATAATAAGAAAAGGCCTTTCTGTAAGAGATGTTGAAAAAATGGTAAAGAACATTCTTTCAGACAAGAAGCACAAGGAAAAGGATGCAGACAAAAAGAAGGAAAAGAGAGATCCCTTCTACGATGAATGTGAAATTGCCATCCGCGAGGAGCTTGGCAGAAAGGCAGAAATTCATCTTAAATCCGCCAATAAAGGCACAATCGAAATTGAATTTTTCAGCAAGTACGACCTTCAGACAATTCTGGAGGCACTTGCAGGCAACTGATGTAAAGGAGAGTAAATTACAATGTTAGATATCAAGCTTATCAGAGAAAATCCCGAAAAAGTTAAGGCAGCAATGAAAACAAGAAACAAGGACATGGATGCAGTTGTTGACGAAATCCTTGAAATTGATGCTGAAGTAAGAGCTCTTACACAGAAGGCGGATGCTCTTAAGGCTGAGCAGAATGCTGCAAGCAAGAAAATCCCTCAGATTAAGAAAGAGGGCGGCGACATCAGCGAAATTATGGCAAGAATGAACGAGATCAAGGAAGAGGTTAAGACTCTTGATGCTCAGAAGAACGAGCTTGCCGCAAAGCAGAAGACAATGATGTACGAATTCCCCAATGTACCCTCCGATTCTACTCCCGTTGGTAAGGATGACAGCGAAAACGTTGAAATCCGCCGCAACGGTGAGCCCAGAAGCTTTGATTTTGAAGCAAAGGCACACTGGGAAATCGGTGCAGACCTCGGAATACTTGATCCCGAAACCGCTGCAAAGGTAACAGGTACGCGCTTCCATTTCTATAAGGGACTCGGTGCAAGACTTGAAAGAGCTATCATCAGCTTTTTCCTTGACACACACACCGCACACGGTTATACAGAGGTATTCCCCCCCTTTATGGTAAACCGTGCTTCAATGACAGGTACAGGTCAGCTTCCCAAGTTCGAAGAGGATGCCTTCAAGCTTACCAATGATTATTTCCTTATTCCTACAGCAGAGGTTCCCGTAACAAATATGTTCAGAGATGACATTCTCGACGGAACACAGCTTCCCATGAGCTTCTGCGCTTACTCCGCTTGCTTCAGAGCAGAGGCAGGCTCAGCCGGCAGAGATACAAGAGGTCTCATCCGTCAGCATCAGTTCAACAAGGTTGAGCT
Organism: Acutalibacteraceae bacterium; assembly: GCA_045601905.1. GTDB lineage: Bacteria > Bacillota > Clostridia > Oscillospirales > Acutalibacteraceae > UBA6857. The sequence continues at coordinate 40,862 of JAZSAM010000031.1, forward strand.
TGTTAAGTTCGCAAAGCCCGAGGAAAGCTACGCAGAGCTTGAAAAGCTCACAAACGATGCAGAAAGAGTGCTTCAGCTTCTCGGACTTCCCTACAGAGTTGTCGCTCTTACAACCGGTGATATCGGATTCTCATCAGCAAAAACCTACGATATTGAGGTATGGATGCCCTCTTACGGCAGATATGTTGAAATCAGCTCCTGCTCAAACTTCGAGGACTTCCAGGCAAGACGTGCATCAATCCGCTTCAAGAACGGTCCCAAGGATAAGGCTCAGCTTGTTCATACTCTCAACGGCTCAGGTGTTGCAGTAGGCAGAACAACCGCAGCAATCCTTGAAAATTACCAGAATGCTGACGGAACAGTAACAATTCCCGAGGTGCTTGTTCCTTATATGGGTACTGACATTATCAAATAAAGAAAAGGGGGAAAAGATTTGTCCTCAAAATTATCTGTTTTCAGACACAGAGATAACTTTATGAAGTACCGTTACCTTCTCGGTGAGCTTGTGAGGAAAAACGTGAAGCTCCAGTACAGAAACTCCGTTCTCGGTATGTTCTGGACCTTTCTGCAGCCGCTGATGACAATGATTGTCCTTTCGATCGTTTTCAGCAATCTTTTCGGAAGAAACTCTGCAGAGGTTGTAAACTATCCTGTTTATCTTCTTGCAGGACGACTGCTTCACGACTTCTTTACACAGAGCACAAAGAGGGGAATGCGTGCAATCCGAACAAACGCCTCAATCATTAAAAAGGTATATGTTCCAAAGTACATATATCCCCTTTCTCAGGTGCTTTCCACATTTGTCACCTTCCTTATTTCTCTTGTGGTGCTTGTGGTAGTTATTCTCTTTTTCAATATAATCAATAAGAATCCCATTGCCATTTCCTGGCAGATAATATTCTTTATCGTTCCTGTAATCATACTTTTCTTTATGTCACTCGGTGTGGGAATGATTCTTTGCACACTCGATGTCTTTTTCAAGGACGTGGAAAACCTTTACGATGTTTTCACCCTTCTTCTGTTTTACATGACACCGATTGTTTACACCGTTGACAAGCTTGGCTTTCAGCCCGGCTCCTGGCAGGAAAAGCTTTTGCAGATTAATCCGATGTACGGAATCATTGATATGTTCCGTGCGGCAGTGCTTCACTCAACAGAGTTTACGGCATATTTCGATTTCAATATGCTCTGGTACACTCTCGGCTTTACTGCGGTAATGCTTGTAATAGGCTTTATTGCATTTTACAAGAGCCAGGATAAGTTTATTCTTCACATTTAAGAAGGGAGTATCACATGAAACAATACGCAATAGAAGTTGATCATGTAAGCATGCTCTTTCATCTTAACCGTGAAAGGGTAGACAATGCAAAGGAATACGTTATCCGTTTCCTTACAAGAAAGCTGCATTTCACAAAGTTCTGGGCACTGAAGGATGTTTCCTTCAAGGTTGAAAAGGGCGACCGTGTCGGTGTGCTCGGCTTCAACGGTGCAGGCAAGAGTACACTTCTCAAAACAATTGCAGGAGTGCTCAAGCCTACAATGGGCACGGTGAAGGTTACGGGTGTAATTGCTCCGATGCTTGAGCTTGGTGCAGGCTTCGACCCGAATTATTCCGGTGCGGAAAATATTTACCTTTACGGAGCCACAATGGGCTTTTCAAGGAAGTTTATCGACGAGAAGTATGATGAAATTGTGGAATTCTCCGAGCTTGGCGAGTTTATCGATGCTCCGCTCAAGAGCTACTCCTCAGGTATGAAGAGCCGCCTGGGCTTTTCAATTGCCACAGCTGTCAAGCCTGATGTGTTGATTCTTGACGAGGTGCTTTCCGTAGGCGATGCGGCGTTCAAGGACAAGAGTGAGCAGAGAATCCTCGATATGATGGCAGACGGTGTGACGGTGCTTTTTGTTTCGCACAGCACTGACCGCGTCAAGAAAATCTGCAACAAGGCAATTATTCTCACCAAGGGTCAGCTTGTGGCCGAGGGTGAGGCAAATGAAATCTGTGAGATTTACACAGAGATGGTTAATAAGAAGTGAACCCCCTCAGTCACTTCGTGACAGCTCCCCTTTCAGGGGAGCGAAATTTTTTTCTCCCCTGAAAGGGGAGGTGCCGAAGGCGGAGTGGTTTATATTACAAGTAAAAATAACCAAAGCAAAATTAACATTTTTGTCACAAGACACAATTTTTTAATAATTATAAAAGTTTTTAAGAATTGATATTGACTTTATTGATTTTGAAATGATATACTGATACTAACTAAAAGTGACTCTATATACCCTTTTGCGCCCAAAATGCGGAAAACGGTCAGGTCAGGGACTGCGCAAAGCGGCATTCTGAGGGAAAAAATGAGCACGGTAAGTTTCGTTCTGACGGTTAATATTCAAAGGATCGCTTTGGCGGTCTTTAAGCCGTTTTACATAACGACAAATTTTTGTTAAGGAGGAAAATCTTAATGAAAAATCAATTAAAGAAAAGCTTATCTCTTTTAATGGCAGTTCTTATGATACTGTCCTGCTGGGTGTGGATTGCACCTGATAAGGCAGAGGCGGCAACATCAGGATATTATCCTTTAACGCTTGTATGGGATGTTAAAGACGAGGTTAACGGCGGTTCTGCAAAAGTAACGGTTACTTATACAACTAATAACGGAACCGGAACCTCGACCAGTAAAGAATATAGCATGGATGCTCTTAAAAGCAATACAGGTTCGGTTACGTGGTCCCAGGAGATTCCCGGCTTTCCTACGAATATATCTATCAAAATTGACAATGAAGGTATGCGTCAGTTTGAAATGGTATTGAAGTCGATCACAATAGCAGGCAGAACGATTGGTACAGGTGACTGGACATTTCAGTCAACCTGGGGCAGTGCCTCAAAAAACTATCCTCAGGCCGGCGGCGGTGACTGGGGTACTGTTGACCCTACTACTACCTGGACCAAGCCTTTCCTCAATACTGCAACAGCAACACTTAATCCCACTTCACATACACTTGCTAAGATAAATTCCGGTACAAATTCAACATCAACAATTTCTCTCAGCGGTTTTGTTGATGATTACAATATTGATTGGTTAGGCAGTGTTACTCCCACCTTTACTCTTCGTGCTGACGGCGATGTAACTCTCGGTTCAAATGCTACAATTACCGGTAGCGGTAACAGCAGAACTATTACAATCAAGCCTTGGTTCCAGACACTCTATCCGGGTAAACAGAATGCTAAGCTTTATATAGACTGGACTGCAACAGGCGGTAGCGGTAAAAAGACAGGCACAGAAACCATAACTGTTGACTTCCCCACCTATAAAGCAACCTTTGATGCCAACGGCGGTAAAATCGGTGCCGACGACTCTGAGGCAAAGGATACAATAGAGTACACCGGTGATAAGATGAACATCGGTTCAGTTATCGGTAAGGCTCCTGCATATGCAGCAAAGGCCGGATTTGAGTTCAAGGGATTTTATTCAAGAAAAAATTCTGACGCTACAGGCAAGACAGCATCCTTCAGCGGAACAAAGTTTGAAGACGGTGTAACGACAGTTCCTCATACCAAGGGCACAGGAGAAGGTCAGTACGATACAGACGAAGATTTCTACGGCGATACAGTATGGTATGCTGCATGGCAGGCACTTCCCATCACTGCAACCTTTATGACTGCTGACAATCAGCTCATCGGTACGGTTGAAGGCCGTTACAATAACTATATGACTGCATCCAATATGTACAACGGTGATGCAGGACTTAATGCTGCAGTAAAGGCTTCGCATACTGCAGGTAAGGTTCAGTTTGACTCTAACAATACTCCTGTTTATACTGACGGTTCAACAACATACACCTTCGCAGGCTGGAAAATTATCAAGGCTTATGATGAAAGCGTTGTTGACGGTAACGAAGATACCGTTCTTCATGGCGACGTAACCTTCCAGGCGGTTTATACAAAGGCTGATGCAAAGACCTATACTGTTACCTTTGAAGACGGTAACGGCAATACAATGATTACTCAGTCAGGTAAAAAGTACAGAGATTTAATTACCGGTATTACATATGAGCCTACAAAGGCAACTGACGATAAGTATAACTATGAGTTCATTGGTTGGGCAAAGGATATCGGTAAGAATGCATATGTCGTTGACGAAACCGACAGAGACGAAAACGGTGCAACTATAGTTTATACACATAAGGACGGTGCGGAGTTTATCGTTAAGGGCGACGCATCCTATGTTCCTGTTTTCAGAATGATTCCCCGTGAATATACTGTAACCTATAAGTACAATGTTGACGGTGCAGTACAGCAGACAACATTAATTGAAGGCTATCATTGGCACGACGGTGTTAAGATGCCTGAAATCAAGGATAACTATACCAATGGCGGCTTCAGATATTATATCGACGGTTGGACAGTCGGTAACTCAACAGAAGTCAAGAAGCTCGATGAAATTACTGTTGAGGGCGATATGACTCTTACTGCTCACTACGGTGCAGGTCAAGCAGCTGAGTATACAATCAACTTCTACGGTAAGGATACAGACGGTGTAACAGATGTTCTTCTCAACGGTGACAATAATATCTATGCACATAATACTACTGTAACAGCTCCCGAAGTTCCCCAGACAATTGACACAGAGGATGCACTTTACACCTTCGCAGGCTGGTCACCTTCAATCAAAACGACTGCAACAGGTGACGCAGATTACTATGCAACCTACACAAAGAAGGATTATGCAGACCTTCATTTCTATAATTATGACGGCACCCTTATCTATGAATTAGACGGTAAGGAAAACGGTTTATTTGTAGGTGACACTATCCCTGCTTACGAAAACCTTGTTGACGGTGAAAAAGTTCTTCCCGAAAAGCCCGAAGATGTTGTAGGTACTTATAACTTTACCGGTTGGGCAGACGGTAACGGTAATGAGGTTGTTCCCGGTACAGACAAGTTTACAGCTGACACTTATCTTACTGCTCAGTTTGAGACTGTTTATAAGAAATATACAGTTAAATTTGTAAACGAAGGTCAGGTTACAGAAGCAGAGTATAAGTACGGTGATGAAATCACTGTTCCTGCTGATCCCACAAAGGCAGCAGATGTTGAGTACATCTATGACTTCAGAGCATGGTCACCTGACGTTTCAGCTGTTTGCTATGGTGATGCAACATACACTGCAACCTACAGAAGAACACCTCAGTATTATAAGGTTACATGGCTCAATGATGCTAAGGCAGTTCATTCAGAAAGCAACTATACTTATAATGCGAAGATTCAGCAGGCAGTAATCAACGCTCCTGTAAGCTATGATCCTGCCGGAGAAGGTAAGACATGGGCATTTAAGCATTGGGTACAGTGCGATGCCAACGGTAACGATATTCTTGTTGACGGTGCACAGGTACTCTTCGTCCGCGGTCAGAGAATGGGATCAGAGCAGCTCTACTTCTATCCTGTATTTGAAGAGGTGGCCAATGTTCTTACCGTAACCTTCTATAAGGAGGACGGTACAAGTCTTCTTGGTGAAGCAAAGATTCCGTATGGCAAAAGCATCGATGAGTATGATGAAGCTTTCAAGGCAAAGGCTCCCAAGGCTTCTGATGCAGATTATCACTATGTAATCGAGAATTGGGTTAATGTAAATGGCGGTGCAACCGTTACAACAATTAATGCAGACGTTTCAGTTAAGGCTACATATACTGCAGAGCCTCATGACAAACAGATTTATGAGGTTGTTGCTGAGCCTACAGCCAACGTGCCCGGCTATGCACATTATAAGTGCGAAGCTGATGAGTGCACAGCTATTGATTATAACGTAGCTATTGCTCCCGTCGCTGATGAAGGTGATCCCATAGGTCAGATTTATGTCGGCACACAGAAGTGGACACATGAAGACTATGAGGCCGGTATAAATTATGATGATATTAAGTTTGTCGGCCCCAATACTCAGCTTATCGTAAATGCTGAAGATGTCGGCACGGAGTCAAAGCCCTGGAATGCTGAAGGAAAGCTTTCAAGAGGCGTTGGTAAGATTGAATATTATGTTGCCAATGGTAAGGTTGACGATCCTTCAACAATAACTAAATGGGATGAAATTTACAATATTGAAGAAAACAGACAAGAAGCTCTTAATGTTGTTCTTGCCGAAAAGAAAATAACCCTTGTTGAGTATAACGGATATATCAGAGGTACTGCCGAAGAGCAGATGAAGAAGGCTGAAATTGACAGAGCTGTTGATACACTTCTTGAGGTTTACAATGCAAATGCAACAGGTATTGTATCAAATCTCAACCTTGAAAATGGTAAGTCCTATGTTATTTATATCAGAGTTTCTGATCGAGAGGGTAATGGTGAAGTTAACACCCGCATCTTTAGTTCAGGTACAATCAGCTATGGCTCAACAGCACCCGAAATTGCTGTTGCAGGTGAAGGCTACGGCACAAAGTTCTGTGCGGATGCAACTGTTACCGTAACTGATGATACTGACGGATTCAAGGCATATCTTGATGGTACAGAGATAACTCTTACAAACGGTAAATTTACTTGTGAGGAAAAGGGTCTTCATACTGTTACTGTTATTGATAAGCACGGCAATAAGACAACCAAGACCTTTGAAATAAAGGGTAACCACACATACAGAAATTACACAACATTGGCAACTTGTGAAACTGCAGGTTCAAGATATGACCTTTGTACAGTTTGTGGTGCCAAAGCGAATGAAGAAGTTCTTCCCGCTATCGGTCACAGCTATACAGCAAACTATGTTGACAAGGCTGCAACCTGCGTTGTAGACGGTACCAGAACCTATGTCTGTGATAACAACTGCGGTACAAAACTTGTTCTCAAGCCAACTGACGATGCTGCTACACTTGCACAGGCTAAGAAATATGTTGAAGCTGAAGATGAGGAAGCAGAAGGCACATGGGTTGACCTTACAGCTGATGATCTCAAGCACCTTAAGGCAACAGGTGAGCATACCTATGCAATGGTTAAGGATGAAAACGGTGACGACACTGACGAGTATGTATGGGTAATTGATAAGGCTGCAACATGTTTGGTACCCGGCTCACAGCACAGAGACTGTACAGTTTGTGGACTTCTTGAAGCTCGCGTAACAGAAGAAATTCCTCTTGATACAGAAAACGGCCATAAGTTCTATCGTGAAAAGGTAACGCTTGAGCCTACATGTACTGAAACCGGTAAAAGAACAAAGACCTGCCGTTATTGTGCTGAAACAGTATTGGTTGAAACTCTTCCCGCACTCGGTCATGAAGCAGGCGAATACAGAATTATCACTGCTGCAACTTGTGATAAGGTTGGTTCAAAGATCCTTACTTGTAGCAGATGCAGCACAGCTGAAACCCCTGTCGATATCGGTGAGCCCATCAAGGATGAAAATGGCAATGTAACCGGTTTTGATGGCAATGCAGTTGAGATTAAAGCTCTCGGTCATGCATATAAGGCAGAAGGCGAGATTTTCCAGGCCGGAGACGGCAAGTGGTATCAGAAGTATGTTTGTAAGAATGACAATACTCATGTAGAAAACAGAGAAGTTGAAGGCTACGAGCCTCCCGTTGCTGCAACAGTAACCTTTATGAATGGTGAAGCTGCATTTGCAACTGTTTCAGGTTTCGTAGGTGATACAATTTCTGCTTCTGAAGTTGCAGGAGAGCCTGTAAAGGCAGCTGATGCAACAAAGACTTACACCTTCTCACATTGGGCAATAAAGAATGCTGACGGTACATATACCGAGGTTAAGTTCCCCATCGAGGTTAAGGGTGATGTAACCTATTATGCAGTTTACAGTGAAAGATTTGTAAACTACACAATCACATATTATAAGGAAGATGGCACTACTGAATTCAAGAAGACCGGTTATCTTCACAACGGTGATGAGGTCGCTCTTGCTGACGGTCCCTCAAAGGCTGAAACCAAGCTTGTTAAGTATGTATTTGCAGGCTGGAAGGATATCAACGGCACTGAAACATATACCGATAAGGTTACAATCAAGGGTGCAAACATCAACCTTAAGGCAACATATACAGAGGTTAAGAAGCAGTACGCTGTTACCTACGCTTACTCAAGCAGCAATATTCTTGAAACCTTTGCCGTTGAAGCAGGCACAGCAGCACGTGATTGCGCAATTACACCTGTAAAGGAAGCTGACAGTAAGTATCATTACAATTTCAAGGCATGGAACAAGGCTGAACAGCTCAAGAATGTTGAAAGTAATATTTACACAACACCTGACTTTGAGGCAGCTCTTCACAGCTTTGATGCAGCGGATGGCGGCAAGACAGAAGTTAAGACATCCGCTACCTGTACTTCAAACGCAGTTTACACTTATACCTGCGCTTGTGGCTACACCTACAGCAAGGAAGAGGCTAACACAGCTCTCGGCCACCTCTGGGGCGAGCCCGTTTATGACGAAGAAACAGGCAAGAATGTTGTTACCTGTCAGCGCGGCTGCGGCACCTCACAGGAGGACACAAGAACCTTCACAGTTAAGTTCACAGCTGAAGGCGCAGCCGATAAGACCGTGAGCTACATCCCCTGGGGCACAACAATTGATGCTCTCAGACTTCCTGCTGATCCTACAAAGGAATCAACAGCAACCTACGAGTATAAGTTCAAGGGCTGGGCACTCAAGGATGATGCAACAAATGCAATTGTTGACATTGCAAAGCTTGTTGTTAAGCAGGACTATGAATTTGTTGCTGTATTCGAAGCAGTTGTAAGAAAATACACTGTAATCTTTGCATACGATGCAAACAATGTTATCGAGACCCACAAGAATGTTGAGGCAGGCTCAAGCGTAAGCTTTGGCGGCGCAACACCCACAAAGGCACCTGATGTTAACTACCATTACAGCTTCAAGGGCTGGTCAGGCAGCACAGCAGATGTTCAGGGCAATGTATATGTAAAAGCAGAATTTGACAAGGCTGAGCACACGTACAGCAGCTTCGAGCTCAACGAAGCAACCTGTACAAACGGTACAGGTACAAGATACTACTGTGACTGTAACGGAAACGGCAAGTTCGACGAAAAGGTAAACGGTGAATTCGTTGACCACTACTACGATGTGACAGGTAAGCCTCTTGAGCACAATTGGCAAGAAATTAAACGCGTTGAGGCAACTCCCAACACTGACGGTTACATTGATTATAAGTGTACAGCTTGCACAGAAACCAAGAGAGTAGAACTCAAGTACGCTGACAACACAGTATTAATCAGAGTAAGAGTACTTCACAACGGTGCAGCTGAATCAGGCGTAAAGGTTGAAATTCAGAACGCAGTTGACGGAAGCGTAATCTTTGCAACAACAAACAAGGACGGTTACGCACTCTTCACCGTTAGCAAGGACGGCGTATACACCTGCTATGTAGAAAAGAACGGTAAGAACCAGGTTGCTCTTGAGCTTGAGGGTTCAAACTACGTTGGTACTTACAGCTACACAGATGCAGCTGACTGCACTTGTGCATGTCACCGCGACAACCTCTGGGGCGCAATCTTCAGATTCTTCCACAAGATTATCAAGCTCTTTACAGGACAGTTCAAGTGCTGCGGTAATCCTGACCCCATGTACGGTTAATTAAATAAAGCCTCCGGGCTTCAGAAAGGCATCTTCTTCGGAAGGTGCCTTTTATTTTTTTGTAAAATATGACAAAATGCACATATTGTACTCGATTAGTAGGGAAACACAAGATATCGTTTTTGGCACCTTTGGACAAAACAAAGGTGCTTTTTTTGTCTATTCGTCATATAAGTAAAACTAAACAAATTAAAAAAGATACATCTATGCAAAATGTAGAATTAAAAAAAAATTAAAAAAAATATTGAAAAACTTGAGTTCAGATGATATACTTACTATAGTTATAGGTGTCTCTATGGGCGAATTGCACCCTTTTTGGGGCAAATTCGCTTAAAAAGCGTTATTTTGACGCTTAGAAAACCCTATTTTTATACATATACAATCTTTCATTTAAGGAGGAAAATTTTATGAAAGTTGGTAAAAAAGCGTTAAGTTTGCTGTTGGCCGTGATTATGATCATGTCCACAATGTCAGTGTCTTTCAGCGTTTTCGCTGCAACAGATACCACAGCTGACATCTACAGCGCAATCGTAATGCACCACGACAGCCTTATGGATGCCATTGACAAGGCTACAGTTGCGGATGAAACCAAGAGGGATACATCCGGTGTACCTGTCAAGGACGGCAACGCATGGGTGGTCGAACGTGACACTCTGAACGGAGGCTGGCTTGCAGTGTCCCGTGCCATTGCGTCTTATGCAAAGGGCACAGTTGCAACTAACAAGACCTATGTTGATCTTGTTAACGCCATTCTGGCTGATGCAGAGGGCTATGCAAACTCAAACGGACATCTGAAGGCTGATTATGAAGCCATTCTTAATTACTATAAGTTTGGTTCAACAGCAACAGGCTACTTTTCAACTCAGGAAACCGTTACCCTTAACATCGGTACCGGCTTTGATTTGCTTGCCTTCAAGGATGTAGCTTCCATCGAAGACAAAACATATTCAACCGCAGTATTGAAGTTCACTCCCAAGGGTGAGCTCGCTACCGGCTACACTCTTTCAACTACTGATGATATCAGCTTTACTACAACAGACTTTGTTGAGGCAGGTACTGATGTATCAGTTATCAAGGGTGTTCTTGAGCAGTGTATCGCCGCAGATGCATTCAAGACATGGTTTACTGAGGGTACGCTGACTATAGATCAGCTTGCAGACATGACAAACCTTCTTGCTCTCTTTGATACAACTATGGCTATCACAGGTCTCGGCTATACAGAAGCTGAAATCTGGGATCACTATGTTGCACCCGAAGTAGGTAAGACATATACAGAAACAAAGGCATGGTATGACAATGCCGGTGCACGTGCAGAGGCTGAACCCAAGGCTGACGCTTATAAGGCTCGTATTGATGCTCTTATGGCAACAGACCTTACAGCTATGACTGCTGAGCAGCTTCGTGCTCACAAGCAGTCTGTTGAGACTGTTATTCAGGAAATGGATAACGACCAGTTCAGCGTTCTTGTTTACCAGATCGTAAACGAGAAGGAAGCCGACTATATCGGTTCTGCAAATTGCAAGGTTGAAAAATATCTTAAAGAGCTTGGCGTAAAGGTTGGTCAGGCTTATGCTCCTTTGTATGCTGATCAGCTTGTTGCTGCCGAAGAAGCTATTGCTTCACTCAAGACAAAGGACGATGTAGAGCTTGCTGAAGGTCAGGCTTGGGAAGACACGGCTGAATATCAGGCAAACCTTGCATGGCTTGAGAGCACCTCAGACCTTGTAAGTGATATTGATATCTATGTTCTTTCCGGTGCTACCTTTGCTGATATTGCTGAAAGCAAGTCTGCTAACGGTAATGCTATCACTGAAGAGCTTTACAATAAGGTTGCTTCAAAGGTCGGTGCTCTTTCTCTTGAGATTTACGGCTCAACATACCTTGAGGACAAGGCTGCTATGGACAGCATTATTGCAAATACAATCCTCGCAGGCCGTAGCTACGCCGCAGTATATGAAATTGCAGAAGAGTATATCGGATACTACAACAAGGCAGCTATCCTCAGAGACACAGCTTCAATGCAGGCTGTGTATGAGTCCATTTATCCCAACGGACTCGATGAGTATGAAGCATACATTCATACCCTGAAGGCTGCAGCCGCACAGGCTTACTATGATGCTCTTTCAATTGTTGATACATACATCAGCGAAGCAGGTAAGGTTGCTTACTACAACTTCGAGGTTATTATCTCAAAGGCTAATGCTATCAGCTCATCCGACGGTACATATTCAGTTGTAGGTACATTCCTTAATTCTGAGCCCGTTGTATATATTCCTACCGGTGACGAAGTTAAAATAACAGCCATTTCGAATCTTTATGACAAGATTTACGGTACAAACGGCTACCTTGTAAAGGCTGAGCAGTTCAAGACCGGACTTCAGAATCTCCGTAACCTTGCTTATAATTATAGTTATTCAGGTGCTTCAGACCAGACTGTTGACAAGAAGGTTCTTGCGTATATTCTCAGACAGGAAAACGTTACAGGCTCAGCCTATGCATGGGAAAGCATGCTCGGTAACGTAAGCGTTGACAAGATCCGTGAATTTGTTAACGATGTTGAGCTTGTTCAGCAGGCAGGTATCGAAACAAAGAACGGCAAGATCACTGCCGGCGGCATCGAAGACCTTATGACATTAGCCGTTGAAGATCTTGACAAGATTCTCATTTCCAACGACCTTGGTACCCTCCTTAATTCACTTACAGCTGCAGAAAATGAAGAGACAGGCGCAACTGTCGGCTTCCTCGGCGTATGGGGTCAGGATTACACCTTCAAAAACCCCGACGGAACAACGACAACACGTAACGCCGGTGACGAGGTAAAGAACATCCGTGAATTCCTTATCAACCTTGTTGTAGGTCTTCTTTGGGGCGGTTCACTTCAGACTACTCTATTCAAGCTTCTCGCTGAAACCGTAGGTGGAGCTGTTTATAACTTTGGCGGAGCCTCGTTTGATGTCAAAGTTGCAACAAAGGACGGTTGGCAGTGGCTTCCTGAAATTCTCCATATGGCTATTCCTGTTATGCCTCACGACTATGTCGAAAACTGGACTAATCCTCTTACAGGTGATACAAATAAAACATACCAGCAGATAGCACAGGATTATTATGTTGACTGGTATAACTATTTTACCGGTGCAGCTTTTGGTGCAGCCGGCAACTCGGAATATGACTATACGGATATCCTCTATGTTCTTGATAAGGCTCCTATCGATAAAAAGTGTAATAAGGATACAACTGAATGGAGATCCTATTGGAAGGGCTTTACCTATGCCGATAATATCTCTAATGATGATAGAACTGAATATAGGCCCGGCAACGTAATTACAGAAGGTTCATCCGCCGGTCAGGCTCTCGACCAAAGATATTGGGGCGAGGTTGACGGACAGCAGCATATACTTTATTATGCAAAAAGAAATGCAAATGGCAGAATAATTGAAAGAAGAAGTACAGCAGCAGAAGGATTTGAGCCGTATCGCTTTAACAGTAAGGATGCCTGGCATGTTAATGACTGGGATGATTTTTACAGAACATTTGCTGTTGCAACCTGTGGACTTCATGTTCCTCTTGCGGAGCTTGTTACAAAGAAATCTCTTGCTTCAGACCCTGAAGCCTCTGACCTTTTTGGTGAGGTAGATATTCTTGCTGTTGGTAACGGTAGAGGTCTTGATGCAACACTTCATGCTTCCGAACTTGGTGACGCTCTTTATGACCGTCTCTTCATTCCTCTTTACAGACTTCTTGGTATTGAAGGTTTCTATAATGTAAATACCAACCCCGGTGGTTACCACAATAAAGCTGACATAAGAGCATCTTCCGGTTCGTATGCAAAGGGTAACGGTAAGGTTGTAGTCGCTTCAATTAAAGATTCAGGTTTTACACTTTGGAAATATGTTCTCGAGCCTATCATTTATTGGATGGAAAACAAGCTCTTTGTATCTCCTGTTAAGACTATTGCTGAGCTTCTTCCCAATCTTCTCACAATGCTTGAGTATGATCAGCTTATTCCAAAGCTGAAAAACATTAATGTTGATATTAATGCAACAATCAAACCTATGGGCATTACTATTAACCTCGATGTTACAGAACTTAATCTTTCACAGATCATTATGCCTCTTCTTGAGGATCTTGGACTTACTCAGGAAAACCTTAAGAGCGGTATCAACGGTTTGTTAGGTGTTCTTCTCGGCGGTACGAGGACGACAACCAAGCCAACCACTATAGATAAAAATAATAAATATCTGATGCAGGTTACCAAGGTTACTGAGGAAGATGAATTCGGTAATATGGTAACGACCAATAAGACCAGTGAAACCGAGCCTGCCGCATGGAAGGCTTCCGACGGAAAGACCTATTATATCAAGAATCCCGGTCTTCTTACAGCGACGCTTTACGGTCTGATGCTAAATGAAGACGATCCCGAAACAACGGAAAATGAAACACTTGAAAACGCTTTCCTTGATTGGATCTTCCTCAACGGCGGAACAACCGCACAGATTCCTCTTCAGATTCCCGTTAACCGTTTTATGGCTGCCGGTTCACTTAAGGGCGGTGACCATAAAACTACAGAATCAATAAATATCCCCGGTGTATACAGCTCCGTAACAAACTACCACATCTACGCTGAAGCCGGTACATCAATGCTCGTTCTCCTTCGTTGGCTCCTCAACGACGGTACACTTGATTCAATTATGCCTCTTCTTAACGGTCTTATCAAGCCTAATGCAGACGGAACCAGCATACTTGACACAATCATTCCCATCGTTGAAAATCAGGCTGATAACCTTATGGCTATCATCATCTGTCTTCTCAATGACTATATAATCGACTTTGAGGCTTTCCAGGATCCCGCTCAGAACACCAGCGGCGATAATCGGTGGGGTAAGTGGAACGCTGAAGGTACGGAATTCACACCATATCTTAACGAAAACGGCCAAACACAGTTTAAGTTCGGCACAGTATTCCAGAAATACCTTTCAGAAGGTAATAAGGATGTAACTGCAGAAGAGCTTGCTGCAGGTTACAAAACAGGCTTTACAGATGCAGATCTTGAAGCAAAGGCCGACCTTGCTGTTGCAAATGTAGACAAGACAATTGCTAAGCTCGTTCCCACACTCTTCGTTGCTCTCAAGGATACACTCCTTGGTGTTGATGCAATCCGTGACCTTGGTTTCGAAGCAGTTATCGAAAAGGCTGAAAAGGCTATTGCCGAAGAAAACCTTGGCGCAGTTACTCTTGAAACAGTTGTTGCTGACACAGTTATCGGTAACAATCTTGTTGATATGATTATGAATCTTGTCTTTGGTAACGGTCTTCCCACCAAAGCCAAGGATGCTGCAGGTGCAGCTATTCAGGCTCATACCGACGGTGAGAAGATGTCACAGACATATACCGATGGTAAGGGCAACACAACAACAACAGAATATTACATTACTGCAGGTAGTGAATCTGCACCTCTTGCTTACGACGCAAACGGAGACGTTGAAATCGTACGCCAGGTTAAGTATGTCCTTGATGAAGACGGTAATGAAACTGACGAAATTGAAGGCTTTGTAGTTAACGAAGGTCTTCTCGGCGGTCTCTTTGCTGATCCCGAAAGCATCCTTAACAAGGTTCTCGGAGCTCTTGGCGACTTTAACCTTGATATCAGCCCCGCAGGCTTCTATTCAATCTGGACAAACAGCGCAACAAGCGGTAAGAATGCAGAGCTTGCAGCATGGCTTGAATCAGAGGCTTATAAGCACTTCTATGCTAACGGTGGCACAGGCTCAGGCTTTGGTACCGATGTAATTTACAACTACCTTAAGGACAACATGACCTGGGGTGACATCCGTGCGCCTAAGGGCACAACATGGTTCGATGAAAACACCAATGATATGGGTGTTAAGTTCGATCGCTTCGGTGAAATGCTTTGCGACCTTCTTTATCCTCTCAACCCCATTCTTGCATTCCTTCTTTCCGGCCAGGATATCGTTCTCTTTGACGAGCTTAAGCTCCAGGGTGAAAACGGCTATTCAAAGGGTATCGTAGCTATCCTTGAAGCTCTCATGCTTGATGAAGCATGCATGAGCCAGAACAGCTTCGATAACTACGTATACACAGCTCCTGTAAATACAAGCCCCATCGGCTATAAGAATGAAAACAATGTAAATGTTGACGATCTTTCAAGCGGTACAATCGTGAAGGACGGCGAAACAATTACAAAGAGATTTGCTGTTACCAAGAACTCACCTCTCAAGCCGCTTATCGTTGCCATCAAGCAGCTTCTTATCGGTGACGCTCAGGGCTATAATGCCGAAAGCGGTATCGCAGGTCTTCTTGACGCACCTCTTACAGTTCTCTTTACCCGTCTTCCCAACATCGCATATAATCTCTATCTCTTCAAGGGTGAAAACGGCAAGAATACATGTAACTTCTCAATCGCAGTTAAGAATCTTATTGCTCCCGTAACAAAGGTTCTTGAGATTGTTGACCCCGTTCTTGCAAGACTTGTTAACCTTGATATCAATGAGCTTCTTGACTCATTCCTTGATATTGAAGCTCTTATTAACAATCTTGTCAATAACCTTGCAGGCCTTGATGAAGGCACAGGCTCAAGCGTTGCTATCTTTGAATTCGGTAAGCTTGCAGCAGACTCATCGACACCTAATCTTAATGCAACTACATACCGTCACGGTATGACCAAATTCACCAGGTTCGAGGGCTCACCCGGTAGATTCTTCATCACTCTTGTCAGAACTCTCCTTACTAAGGAAGTTGTTGGCGCAATCGGTGACCTTCTTGAAGGCGTATTCAATAAGAATCCTGATGATGTTGAAGGAAACCAGCGAGTTATTGATATCATCACAATGATAGAAAACAACCTTTGCAAGCCTGACACAGAAGGTGTACTTAAAGGTGGAGCATATGTTGACTATCTCACAAGTATCATTATTGACATCTTCACAGATTATCTGCCTGATGAGGGTGAATTCTACTTCTACGAAATCATCAACCGTGTTGATACAGAGCTTCTTAAGGTAGAAGATCAGATGAAGGCTATGGCCGACGACAAGTACGGCATCAAGCATGAAGGTTATGACTGGGCAAATAAGCCAAAGGATGAAAACGGTAACCTTCTCTTCACAGAAGCTAAGGTTAACGAAACTATCGAAAACCTCGACTATGTAATTCGTAAGGCTGTTCCTGATGTTCTTGCAACACTTCAGGCAAACGGCGTTATCGGTGGCGACCTTGCAGCAACACTTCAGGGCGACGACGGCCTTTGGGGTCTTGTCAAGGGTCTTGTTGGTGACCTCCTTCTTACTGATGACTTCCTTACTTCAATCGCAAACCTTCTTGCCGGTCTCCTCGGTAAGTCAGGCGACACAGGCACAACAGGTGTTATTCAGCAGGCTCTCAAGGCTGCAGGCTTTGACATTACCTTCGACGCATTCCTTTACAAGAAGGGTACTGACGGTAAGCCTGACCAGACACAGAAAACAGTTCTCTTTAACTTCTTCACATACGGCTTTGATAAGGATGATGACGGTAACCTTATCCCTGTTCCCGCAGACGATCCCGCTGCAGGTCTTGATATGTACTATGTTGACGGTGTTCCCACCGAGCTCACATGGGCACAGGTTTATAAGAACCATAGCTATGATATTTTTGAAACCGACGAAGACGGTAACCTTGTAATCGTTGACGGACAGCCCAAGAAGAAGGCTCAGCAGGTTCAGATTACTGAAGAACGCGAAGAAAAGAACGCAGAGGGTAACATTGTAAAGGTTACCTACTACAAGTATTTCGTACTTAACGAAAACGGCGAAGAAACAGCAGAAGTAGTATGGCTTAACGAATCAGGTAAGACTGAAGTAGTTGTTGATTCAGAAACTAAGAAGCTTGCTGCTGCAACCAAGGACAAGAAGGTTCTTGATGAAGACGGCAACGAAACAGCCGAAACAGTTTACGAAACAGCTCTTCTTTCAACAGCATATCCGCAGGTTAAGAATGCAAACGGCGAGTATGCTTATACTTACACAGACGCTGACGGAATTGAGCAGACATACTATGGCGCATACCAGCAGATGACTGTTCTTGACAGCGGAAAAGATAATGACGAGGGTAAGAACATTTACTATACCCTTAGTCCTGTATACTCTGAAACACTCACCGACCGTGCATGGTCATGGGAGATTGACGATATTACAGAAGGTGAATCAGAATCAAGAGACGTATTCACGCTCAGAAAAGTTAAGGTTATCAACACCCTCTGGGATGTTCTTGAACCCTTCGCAGTTGTATTCTCAACCCTCTTTGCAGGTGATGCTCTCAGACTCTTCGATACACTCAACATTGAAGGTGGCTTCGGTTATGACGATTACCTCCTTCCCTTGATGCGTGCATTCGGTCTTGATACAATCATTACTCAGCTCGGAACCGAAAGACTGGAAGATCTCCAGACAAAGGATGCCGGTGGTAATGTCATTACTCACCTTATGAACAGAGATGAGTATATGGAAAAGGTTTACAATGCTGACGGTTCAATAAATCCCGAAGGCGTTGGTTACACAGTTAAGAATGTAGTTAACTACATCTTCTACTTCGTAGAAATCCTTTGTAATTATCCCGTTGAAACACTTGCAAATGCACTTCCCACTCTTGCATACTTCCTGTATGCAGACGGTCTTACATCAATTCTCAACGGTTTACTTGTTCCTGTTACAACTCTTACAAACAGACTCAATGAAATCATTGACCTTGATGTAAATGCTATCGGTGCAGGTCTTATCGACTACCTTGCAACAGGTGACTGGGAGAACTTCCAGGAATCACTTGGTGGCTTCATGTACATCGATCCTGATACAGGTGACCTTGTTACAAATGTTGATGAAGATCTCAACCTCACATATTCAATTCTTTCACTCATCACAAATCTCGAATTTGATCTTTCAAGCATTGTAGGCGAAGATGATCCTTACGGCGGCAAGTACGGTATAGTTCTCTTCCTTAATAAGGAAAATGAGCATATGGCTAAGCAGCTTATTAAGGATGCTGACGAGCTTGAAATGAACGGCGGCGCAACCGCAGAACAGATCAAGCAGATGCGTCAGCAGGCAAGAGACTGCCGTGCAGGTACTCTTAAGGGCTTCCTTAAGTCAATCGCAGCTCTTGGTGATCCCGTAAGTGAACACACCACAGAAGCTGAAAGCTATATTGCAAACAACTATGCTGATTACGTATATATTTCCTCAACAGGTTCAGTACGCGTAAGCAAGGCAGAAGTTCTCATGTTCCTTCTTGACTTTATCTTCGAGAATAGAACGCTCAAGGAAGTTATCGGCTCACTTCTCGGTTATGACATCACAGATGATAACACCTCTGATGCTGAGCTCCTTGATGAAATCATCACAAACGTATTCAATAATCCCAACGAGCTTGTTGCTCTTATCGTAGCTCTTCTTACAGACTATGATGTAAAGCAGATTGTAGGAGTTGAGCTTAAGGAAATCGAAGCTGAAAACCACTTCGAATTCTACGAGGATGCAGGCTTCGATACACACGAAGAAGTTCTTGAACACAACAAGGACCTTGCAGCAGGTGAAGAAAAGGTTACAGAAATCTCACGTGTAAAGACATCTGCAACTATTGATAACCTTGATGCACTTGTTGGTAAGATTCTCAACCTTTCACTCCTCAAGGATATGCTTGCCAAGGAAGACGATCCTGACACAGCAGAGGACGAAAGCGGTGCTTTCAATAAGCTCTTCGGTATTACAACTGATGACACAATCACTCTTCAGGGTATTGTTGACGCTGTATTCGAGACATATCTCTATGACGATAAGGGTCTCAACAGCATCATGGATATGCTCATCGGTCTTCTTGGCGGTGAAGGCGCATCACAGATCGTTAATATCGTTCTTGATATCCTTGCAGGCTCAGGCTATGACCTCACACCGCAGAACTTCAAGAAAAATGTTCCTCAGCTTGCTGAAACTATCGGTGACGCTGAGTCATGGGATCAGGTTGTTAAGGCTAACTCCAAGTATCAGTATGTTGTTAAGAATGATGAAGGTGAAGTAACCGCAACATACTTTGCAGACGAAAAGGGTCTTACAAAGCTTGACCACGACAACGATGCAGCTACAGAAGAAATTGCTGTAATCGCTGATATGGTTCAGAAGCAGACCGAGCGTAAGGTTGACAAGCAGGTAACTGACACTGAAACCGGCGAAACTTCAACTGTAAAGGTAACAGAATACAAGTACACCTATTCAGTAAAGAATGATGCAGGCGAGCTTGAGGATAAGGAAATCTGGCTCGAAGAGGCTGGTAAGACTGAATGGATTGAAATTGCAGACGATGCTACAACAGAAGATGTAAACGAAGAAGTCAAGCATCTTATCGAGGCTGAAATGGTTGATACCGACAAGCAGAAGACTGCTGTCAAGATCAATGCAACATGGGGCCTCAAGACCCGTGACGACTTTGTAGACATGCTCTGGAACTGCATTAAGCCTCTTGCTCCCATCTTTGCAGCACTGTTCTGTGAAGGCGAGCTCACCATCTTTGATAAGATTTCCATCAAGGGTGCTGCAGGCTATGACGGCTTCGTGCTTCCTCTCATCAAGGCTCTCGGTATTCCCGCACTCCGTGCAAACAAGAATGCTGACGGCACTTGGTCAGATGATCTTACAACAGCTAACGACAACGAAGGTGAATACTTCCTTAAGGCTGACAAGCTTGTAGATTATGCAACCTACAAGGCAACAGTTTACGGTGCTGACAATATTCTTGGCACTGATGATGACAACGGCAAGATTATGCTCACAACCATTACTGATGCACTCTTTGCACTCGTTGATTCACTCTGCGCAAGACCCGTTAACACTCTCCTTACAATTATTCCTTACCTTGCTCACTTTATTGAAAGTGACGGTATAGATGCAATACTCAGTAATCTCCTTGTTCCTGTAACAACAATTACAGGTATGATTGAAAAGATCTATAAGATTGATCTTCTCGGTCTTGTTAAGGATCTCCTCAGAGGCCTTATCAAGGATATGAACGACAAGGCAGGCGAAACATCAGACAGCACCGAGCCCGAAGATCAGGCTACAACAGGTGGTGCAGCGGCAGCATACCTTCTCGAGGTAGTTGAAGAAGCTGACGCAAATGCAGGTATGTCCGCAGGTGAAGCAGCAATTGCTGAGCTTGTTGATCCCGCACTTGATCTCTCCGGCGGTGACGGTGCAAACTACACATTCAAGGATATTGTTGTTGAACTTCTTGAAGGTGTATCAATTAACGGTACAGCTCTCAAATCAATCATTGATCCTGAATTCATCTTCCTTAACCTTGCTTCAATCGCATGGCTTCCCGGTGTGAAGGCTGCTGACGACACATGGTCAAGATATCCCTCACAGAAGGTTACAGTAACAATCAACGCTGACAGACGCGGTGGTTCACACTCACTTTCAGATGCTGCAGTTTATACTGTTGACCGTGAATCCGTTCTTATCAAGGTTCTCAATGATATCGTATTTACTCCCGGTATCCGTGACCTTATCGGCGGACTTCTCAAGTTCGACTTCGGCAAGGATGCAATGACAACTCTTACTGAAGAAGACAGCAACTATCTCCTCACTGTACTCCTCTATGGTGTATTCGAGGATCCCGAAGCTCTTGAAAGACTTCTTATTGACCTTCTTTCATGGTACGAAATCGAGTATGAAGATGCTCGTGTAACTAATGCTGATAATGCATATGACGCATTCAACGCTGCAGCATCAACCAACTCACTTGTATACGGCGAAGAAGGTAATGGCCTTGATAAGGCTCAGATGGAAAAGCTTCCCGAAGACTTTGACTCACTTATCGGTGCAATCGTTCCCGCAGTTCTCGGTATGCTTCCCGCTGATGCTCTCGGCGATCTCAAGCTCCAGGGTGAAAACCTTGAAGACATGGTACACAACCTCCTTGTTGATCTTATGACAGATAAGGAAGTTGAAAACGAAGACGGAACCAAGGAAATCAAGTACGGTTTCGCAACACAGCTTGTAGAGCTTCTTGTAAATCTCCTTGGCGGTAACGCAACAGTATCAATGATCGTAGGTCTTCTCCCCACAATCATTGAGGGCGTTGACGTTGAGCTTAAGGACTTCAAGAAAGTAAACGCAGCATTTAACACATACTTCGCAGATTACGATACATGGGCAGAAGCATACGAAGGTCTCAAGTCCATCAAGAAGTATGTTGAACCCGAAGAACCCGCAGCAGATTATGTTGCACCCGCATACGAAAAAGATACACTCAACCTTTATGCAACTGATGCAGACGGCAAGCCCGTTCCCGAGTATGCACTCGATGAAAACGATGCTTGGATCCCTGTATATGCAAACGGCACAAAGGTAACTGACGCTTGGGGCAACACATGGTACACATCAGCAGGCTCAGCAGTCGCTGAAGGCGAAGAAGCTATTGCTGACACCTATGTTGTAAAGACAGATGCAGAAGGCAACATCGTTTACACATATCAGTACGAGCTCAAGCTCAAGGATACCAACTCCTTCGGTATTGCTGATTATGAGGATATTCTTGAACTTGTATCACAGATTCTTGCTCCCTTCGCACCCGTACTCAGATTCCTTCTCACAGAAGCTGATCTCGTAGCTCTTGACGGCGTACACCTTACCGGTGGCGACGGCTACGACAGATTCATCATACCTCTCTTCGAGATGCTCGGTGTTGATAAGTACATCGGCGCTCAGAAGTTCCTCAACAAGGCTGACTTTGCAGCTCTTGACAATGCAGAATTCACAGCTAAGGTTGTAGAATACATCGACGGTCTTATCTCGATGATAGTTAATACTCCCATCCAGACAATCGTTGACCTCGTTCCCGAGCTTGTATTCTTCATCTACTCCGACGGTCTTGCACAGGCTGTTGAACAGCTCGTTGCACCTCTGCTTACTCTCGTTGACATGGTTAACGACATCACAGCTAAGGAAGTTGTAGTTGAAGGCAGAGACGATGCTCTTGTAGCACTTGACATCGTTGCTCTCATCACTGATCTTATCAATGATAACCTTATGGTTCCCAACGATCTTGCTCCTGTTGATGGATTCTACGGTGATAACGGTCTTATCACAAGACTTCTTACCGCTGAAGGTCTTGAAGCTCTTCTCCAGGGACTTCTTGACAAGGCTAATAAGTTCATCTATGCCTATAAGTATGAATCAAAGCCTGCTGAAGGCGAAGAAGGCGAAGAAGGCTATAAGGCTGCAGAATATACAACTGTTTACCTCGATACTGAAGACGCTACAACATATATTGTTAAGGGCGAAACAGAAGCAGAGGACAAGGAATATACTCTTATCCGTACAGAAGATATGGATAAGACTCCCATCAACCTCGGTCTCGACAAGGACGGTGACGGCACAGCTGATGCTAAGCCCATCGAAGGCATCTTCAGATGGATCCTTACAAAGACCTGCAAGATCGAAAAGGTTGACACAATCCGCACTTACGGTGCAGTAAACGGTAAGGTATGGGGCGTTAAGGCTAACCGTGCAGATACTCTTGTACAGATTATCTCCGAAACTCTCCTTGGCGGCGAAATGCTCACAAGTCTCCTTGCATCCTTCGGTGTTGAAATCAAGGAAGGCGACATTGTTGACACAATTCTCAAGGCACTTACCGGTGAAAACAGATATCAGCTCTTCGTAGTTCTCCTTACATACTTCAACGAATATGACGTAGAAGCTATGGTTATGGATTACCTTTCATTCGAAAAGGTTGAATATGCTTACGAGACCTACATCCAGGGCACAACTCTTACACAGCGTAAGCTCAGAAGAGCTATCAAGAAGCTTGACAAATCAATTCTTACAGTAGTTCCCGAGCTCATTCCGATGCTTGAAGAGGTTGAGCTTATCAAGACTCTTATCAACAAGATCGGCGGCTATCATGGCCAGAGCCTCAAGGATCTCGTTCACGAGCTTCTCGAAGCCTATGCATTCAACGATCAGACAATGAACCAGCTTATGGGACTTCTCATCGGCCTTCTCGGCGGTGAAGACCTCGCAGGCACACTCAATACAGTTCTGCCTCTTGTTGATCAGATCGTTGGTATTGATATCACACCTTACGGCTTCATGGAAGCTACAACATCTGATGCAATCACCGCATATCTCGAACCCGCTATAAATGCAGCTGCAGCAGAATACGTAGTTGACAAAAACGGCGACGTTGTTCTTGACGATGACGGACTTGAAGTTCAGGTTGGCGTTGACGGTGTAACATGGCAGGATATCGCAGAATACTACACAGTATACGTATACTCATACAACAATGTTACAAAGACAACAAAGTATGAATACACATATACAGATGCTGAAGGCGAGACCAAGTACTACTATGTAGACGAAGCTCTCGTGGCTGATGCTGAAGGCAAGTTTATCCTTAAGGATGGCGACAACGTTTATGAGCTTACTGCAACAGATGCAGGTACTAAGGACTTCTACTCATACGAAACCAACTATATGTACAGCAAGGACGCTGACCTTCACGGTACAGACGTTGAAGGCGTTGATGGCAAGACATGGTTCGGTTATGAGCAGGCAACAGACGAAGACGGAAACCTTCTCTGGGATAACGAAGCTAAGGGTATTCCCGAAATCAAGACAGTTACCAAGACTGTGAACAAGGTTGACGGCGAAGGAAACAATATTGTTATCGACGATGTCATCCAGACAGAAGAAATCATAGAAAAAGTTCGCGCAACAAGAGTAAATGCTCTTGAAGGTGACGCAGCATTTGCATGGGGCATTGACCTTGCAGCATCACGAGGCGGCTACAATGCAGCTAAGAATGCATTCGTTGACATCCTTGCAGGAATCGTTGTACCTCTTGAAGGCATCCTCAACTTCCTGCTCCGTGGCGACTCACTCTACATTCTTCCCGATGAAAATACAGAAAACAGCGGCGTACTCGAGTTCTACGGAAACAACGGTTATGCTAATGTAATTATGCCTCTCTTCCAGGCACTTGCAGTTGACCAGGTTGGCGGCACAATCGTATCAGCTGACGACTATGCAAACGGCAGAGGTACAGCTCTTACTCTTACAGCTATCACTGACGGTATCTTCTCAATCGTAGAAGCCCTCACTGACGGTCCTCTTGAGTATATCTTCACTCTCCTTCCCTCACTCTCATACTTCATCAGCTGTAACGGTCCTGAAGTTGTTCTCAACAACCTTCTCTCACCCGTACTTGCACTTCTCAACCTTGCTGATCCCATCGTTGGCGATCTTCTTGACGATCTCCTCGGTGCAACTCTCAGCGGCGTATTCGCAGACTTTATGCCCACAGACATCGACTATACTGTCAAGACCAACTACAAGGCTCCCATCTATGCAGAGGTTGACGGTAAGGACGAAGCAGGTAACGCCATTAAGGTTAAGGTTCAGGCAACTGATAATGGTGAAACAATCACCTTCAGAGATGAAACATACTACATCACTGCCGGTGACGGTGAACCCATCGAAGGCAAGTATGTTGTAACAACAGAAACCGTAGACGGTGAAATCGTTCCCGACTTTGAGGAATACAATGCATATGCTCTTACAGATCTCCTCAAGATCTGTGGCGAAGACGGATCTAACCTCGTTAAGATCATCAACGGTCTTGTTGGTCCTCTCCTTGTAAAGGACGATGAAACAACAGCAGAAGACGAATCAGCAGCATTCCAGCTTCTTCCCGAAACCTTCTTCGCTGATTATGCAGCTCATGCAATTACAATTAATAAGCAGACTGCAGATGCAGACTTCTACTACTATTATGAAGATGCAGAAGGCAAGCTCATCAAGATTAAGGATGACCTCTACTCAAAGGATCTCGGTGAAATTAAAGAGACCCGCTATGTTGTTGACTGGTTCAAGGCTGACATCGCTGACTCAGCTGTATATCTCCTTGACAATGTCCTTTCAGAGTCACTCCTTACCGAAATTGCAAAGCTTGCAAAGGTTGACCTCACAGATGAAGAGAATATCCTTGCAGGCATCCTCAACAACCTCATCGAAGGCAACTTCAACGGTCTTGTAATTGCAGACGTTATCACAGCGCTCTTTGAAAATTACACAATCACTTATAACGAGCTTTACGGCGAATACATTACTCCTGACCACAGCCATCTCAATGCACTTGAAACAGACGATGATAAGGCAAAGGCAGAAAGAGTTCCCGCTCAGCTTGATAACATCATTAAGAATGCACTTCCCGCAATTGCTCCCATCCTCTCCGATCTCCTTGCTCCCAAGGACGGTAAGGAACCCACTATCCTTAACGATATCTTCGATAATTACGATGCTATCGCAACTGATGCAGATGTAGCTGACCTCTACGAAGTAGTTGAGTATCTCCTCAATGACCTTGTATGGTCTGATGAGCTTGTAAATACTCTTGCAGCTCTCATCATCAACCTTATCGGCACAACTGATATCGTTGGTACAATCATCGAATACTTCGGTCTCACAGGCATCAAGCTTGATCCTCAGAGCTACCTTGCAACAGTTAAGAAGGCTTATGAAAATAAGACTGAAATGGCAGATGCAGTAGCAGCTCTCTCCGGCATCATCGGCAATGCTGAAACATGGGCAGATGTTGTTAAGAATGACACAACACCTCTCTATGCTTACGAGTATGTTGACGGTAAGAACGACGACGGTACAGATAAGAAGTTCACCGTATACCTTGCAGATGAAAACGCAACAACCTACGAGCTTACAAAGACCGAAGGTGAAGGCGAAGCTGCTAAGGAAGTTAAGTACGAAGTAGCTCTTACAGCTGTTGTTGACGATGAAGATAACAGAATCGTTAAGGCTGAATTCAATAAGGAAGTTGATGGCGAAAACGTAGCAGACGTAACTTGGGGCGTAAACGGTGCAGATGATGAAAAGACTGCATTCATCAAGGCTCTTGCAGTTATCGTTGAGCCTCTCTTCCCCGTACTCCAGCTCGTATTCCAGGGCAAGACCCTCACTCTCATCGGTCACGACAAGGCAGCTTACGAGCCCGTTAACATGGTTGAATACAATGCTGACGGCGTAGCTACCACAGTTATTGACGATTCAAGAAACGGCAAGGAAATCGGTAACGGTTACGTTGAGCTTATGGGCGTAAACGGCTACGAAGAACTCCTTGTTCCCATCCTTGATGCAATCGGCGGCCTTGCAGCATTCGGTGCATACTCCGCTGACAACACAGACGGTATCATGACCGTTGCAGAATTCAATGCAATCAACAATGCTTACGATATGCTTTCCTACATCGTTAACGTAGTATTCGGCTTCGTTAATAACCTTGTAGCAAGCCCCGTAACATATCTTGCAACATATCTGCCCTCACTCCTCTACTTCCTTGGCAGTGACGGCGTATACAATGCAGTTGACTCAGTTCTCCAGCTCGTAAACGGCCTCATCGCAGTTGTTGAGCCTATCATCGGTGCAGAAGGTATCGAGCTTTCAGACACAATCGGTCTTCCTCTTGATCTCCTTATGCTCAAGCTTGATGACTCAACTGTTCCCGGTAAGGTTCAGAAGACAAATGCAGAAGGTAAGTTCGCATACACTGCAAAGGGCGACGAGACAAAGGCAGAAATCTATCTCGATAAGGCAGGTCTTACAAAGAACGGTGAAACCGAAATCGAAGCAGTAATGGTAGACGGTATGGTTACTGTTGACGGTCTCTGCTCAATGATCAACGGTCTTATCAAGAAGGATAACCTCATCAATAAGAACATGATTCTTAAGCTTGCAGGTTACCTCGGTGAATATACTGTAATCAATACAGTCAAGACAAACGCAACTTCCGCTCTCTACGACACAGAACAAGGTGCATATGTAAATATGGCAGGTCAGATCGTAGCTAAGAAGGAAGGCGACATCTGGGTAGATGCAGACGGCAATGCTACAACTAAGCCTGCAACAGGCAGCCAGATGATCACAATCGTTGGCGATACTAAGTACACACTTACAGGTCTCCTTCAGTTCGCTCTTGCAGACGGTCTTGTTGGCGGTCTCGTTGATACCTCCAAGATGGAAGGCATCCTCAAGACAATCATCGACAACGTAATGGGCCCGGATGCTACAAAGAATGTAACAGAAATTCTCATCAAGCTCCTCAACAAGTATGTAATCACTTATAAGGCTATCGAAGAGCCAGCAGAAGCACTTGTTCCTGCTGCAACCAATTATGCTAAGTACGGCGTAGAAAAGACAGAAGTACAGCTTGCTCTTGATAACCTCCAGAAGCTTCTTCCCGAAATTCTTGGTCTCCTTGATCTCGGCAGCCTTGAAGCTCTTGTAGCAGACAATCTCTACACAGATAAGATTGCAAATATGCTCGTAGGTCTCCTTGTTGGTCTCCTCGGCGGTCTTGATGAAAAGACATGGAATACTATCGTTGACATCCTCGGTTATGTTAAGGACATCGTTGGTCTTGAGATTAACCTCACACCTGCATACTATGCAGAAGATAATCTCCTTGCTCCCTTCATCGAAGCAGTTGACGTTAAGAGAGACGTTGTTGACGAAGACGGCAATGTAACAGGCGAGGAAAGAATCCCTGTAGCTGACCTCACATGGGCTGATGTTGCTAAGTTCTACACCAAGTATGAATACAGATACATGGTAGAAGCAGCTAAGGCAGCTGAAGGCACAGAAGGTGAGGACGACTACAAGCCCGCAGTTGAAGCTAAGTACGAAACTGTATGGGATTACAGCGATAAGCTTGACAGCACAGATTACACAGTAGGTGAAGGCGAAGACGCAAAGACCTACACGCTTGAAAAGGTTGAAACCGTATACTATGGTTATGAGTATATGGCTCCCGCAGTGGGCACCGAAGGTGAAGAAGGCTATGTAGCTCCCACACCTACAGTTTATGAATCAACAAAGAACGACCTTAAGGAAGTTAAGATCGGCGAAACAACCTATAAGCTTGAAGACGGAACACTTACCGAAAAGGGTGAAGTGAAGCGTGTTCACAACACCAAGGTTGAATCTGACTTCGTATGGGGCATTGCTGATGCAGAAGGCCTCAACGCAAAGGCTGACAAGCTTGTTGCAGTTGTAACAGATCTTCTCAAGCCTCTCGACTGCGTACTCGAGCTCCTCCTTGCAGGTGGTACCTATGACTTTGCAACAACAAAGGCATACGGCGATTCACTCGGCGCATTCGAAGAAATCAATATCATGGGCGGTAGTGGCTACAACTACGCTATTATCCCGCTTCTTGAGGCTCTCAGCGTTCCCGCTGCAAGCATCAAGACTCAGGCAGAATACGAAGCAACAATTGAAGACGAAGGTACACTCGGTTACATTCTGAAGACAGTTCTTCAC
Organism: Acutalibacteraceae bacterium; assembly: GCA_045601905.1. Lineage (GTDB taxonomy): Bacteria > Bacillota > Clostridia > Oscillospirales > Acutalibacteraceae > UBA6857. The sequence continues at coordinate 69,816 of JAZSAM010000031.1, forward strand.
ACTGTAAACGACAACCTTGACACACCTCTTGACTTCGTACTCGGTCTCTTTGCAAACCTTGCATACACAATCTCCAAGGACGGCGCAACAACCTTCGTTTCCAACCTTATTGCTCCTCTCAGCGAAGTAATCAAGGCTATTGAAGGTGTACTTCCCGTAGCTATCAAGGTAGACCTTATTCAGCTTATGGATGGCGGCAGCATTGCAGAAATCCTCCTTGGCGAAGACGTAGCACTCAAGGGTGCAGAGGTTGGTCTTACTCTTGACCTTGACTGCGATACTCTTGAAGAGCTCCTTGCAAAGGTTCTCGCTAAGTTCGTAGCAGGCTTTGATATCACAATTAACTTTAAGGATATCGCTGCTAAGTCAGCAAAGCTTGACGAAATGGGCGACATTGAATACTTCAATTCCAAGGTAGATCCCAAGTGGGATATCTGCCTCGGCACACCCGGTAAGAATATCCAGGGCGACACAGCAGCAACAATCATCACTCTCCTCGCTATGGTTATTACTCCCGAAAATATTGACGCTCTCCTTCAGATGCTCAAGGTTGATCTCAGCAATCTTCCTGAAGTAGAGGCTCTCCTCAACAAGGCTATCGAGAATCCTGATGTTCTCATCGGCGCAGTTATCAAGCTCCTTGCTAATAACTACGAAATCAGCGCAATGATCGATGAAATGGTATTCTACTTCCTTGGTGAAGCTGAATATGCAGATTATAAGAATATCAAGGGTGGTCTCCTTGACGGCGGTAAGTCTGCTGTTGAAAGAGCAATCAGCAAGTTCGATAAGATTGTCAATAACCTCATTCCCAAGCTTCTCAAGCTTCTCGGTAATGACCTTGACAAGCCTGTTGAAATCATCGCTGATATTTACAACGGTCTCGGTGCAAATGCAGCAAACGCTGACATCAAGGCTGTAGTTGACTATCTCCTTAACGACCTTGTATTCAACGACGATATGATGAATACACTTCTCGGTCTCATCGTAGGACTCCTCGGCGGTATCGAAGAAAAGACCTTCAACACAATCGTTGACATTGTTAAGGAACTTATCAATATCGACCTTTCACCCGCAGGCGTAGCAGCAATTTCCGCAGCTAACGGCGGTAAGGTTGCAGCATTCATCAATGCTCACGAAGCATCTGATAAGGATGCAGGTCTCACATGGGCTGACATTGCTGATGCTCACAAGCAGTACGAATATAAGTACGAGACAAAGGCAGCAGAAGGCACTGAAGGCGAAGAAGGATATAAGGCAGCAGAATATGCAACTGTATATGATGCAAATGCAGACGCTAAGACTTATACAGATGCTGACGGTAAGGAACACAACCTTATAGCTGTCACAAATGATAAGGACGAAAGAGTAACTAAGGTTATTCTCACAGAAACATGGAATATCTCCGATAAGGACGCATTCCTCGGTATCCTCTATGAAGTAACTGCTGTTGTTGAACCTCTCCTTGCATTCCTCTTCAAGGGTGAAGACATCAACATCCTCATCGACACATTCGGCCTCAAGGGCAGCAACGGCTTCGAAACAGCTCTTGTTCCTCTTGCAAAGGCACTCAACATTAAGCTCGAATCTGAAGAAGCAGATGATTATGCCGATGCAAATGAAATGCTCAAGGCAGTTGTAGACGGAATCTTCGGTCTCGTTTCAGACATCGGAAAGGCTCCCATCTCAACAATCCTTGAACTCCTCGGTGACGCATCCTTCTTCATTGCAAACAATGGTATTGCACTTGTTATCAATAACCTCATCGCTCCTGTAACAGGTCTCCTTTCAATCTTCCTTGAGAAGACCGAAGAAGGTAAGCTTGTAACAGAAGAGAAGACTGATAAGCTTACAATGTATGATATCAACAAGCTCCTCAAGAGTCTCATCAAGATGGATCTTAACGATATCACAGGTATTGCAGGCGAAAACGGCAGCAAGCTCGTTTCAATGATCAACGGTCTCCTTCCCAAGGTTGAACTCGTTGGTGAAGACGGCGTAATCAGACTTGCTGAGCCTCTTCCCGCTGACTTCTTCGAAATCATGAGCAAATATGCTATTGATTGTAAGGGTGTAGCACCCGCCGAAAAGGCAGATGCAACTGCAAAGCTTCCCGAAAAGACACTTGAAATTACCGATTGGAACGTTGATAAGGCTGACGCACTTATGTATCTCCTTTCAACAGTTTGCTCCGATGACTTCATCGCATTCCTCGGTAATGTAACAAAGGCTGAAAAGGGAACCGTTCTCGGTGACCTTATCTACGGCCTCAGCGGTGACGAAGATCTCCTCATCAACATTATCTCAATGCTTCTCAACGAGTATGAGCTTGTATACAACAAGTACGCTCAGGTTGACATCACAAAGATCAATGTTGATCCCAAGACTCCTCTCACTGATGAAAACCTTGCACAGGCACTCCAGGCAATTGACGGTCTTGTACCCGCAATTATCGGTCTCCTTGTTAAGGATGCTGATTCACTCAAGGGTCTCATTGAAAACCTTGTTGCAGGCGCAGATCTCGGCAACCTTCTTATGAACCTTCTTGTTCCTCTCCTTGCTTCACTCGACATCGATGAAATCCTTGGATATGTTAAGGAATTCTCCAACCTCGATGTTAAGCTTGATCCCTCCGCATGGACTGCAGATGCTGACAGCGAAATCGCTAAGTTCATCCTTGCAGCCGATGCAGATAATGACGGCAAGGTAACATGGGCAGAGGTAGAAGCATTCTATACTCAGTATGAATTCACATACACAATTCCTGCAGTTGGTACAGAAGGTGAAGAAGGCTATGTAGCAGCTAAGACTGAAACAGTCTTCAAGCCCGCAGGCACAACGACAATCACAATCGGTGAAGGTAAGGACGCTAAGACCTATGACCTCACTGCAGTTAACGAATACGAATACACCTACGAGGTAGTAACCGGCGAAGGTGAAGAAGCTGAGAAGGAAGAAGAGACCATCATCCTTGATAAGGACAATTACACAACATATGATGTTGACGGTAAGGCTGATACTGCTGAAGTTGAAGTTGAACTTGTCGGTCCTGTTCAGAAGTCAAAGATGGTAAGCGAATATGATTGGAACATCGATAACTTCGACGGTCTCAAGAACTTCGCAGTTGACCTTCTCAAGCCTCTCGATGTAGTATTCGAGCTTCTCCTTGCAGGTGCAAACATCATCGTTGCTCCTGACACTAAGACAGATGTAGAACCCTATCCCGCAGAAATCACAGTACGCGGCGGTGACGGCTACAACTTCGCAATCATTCCTCTCCTCGAGGCTCTCGGTGCAACCGACCTCAAGAGCCAGGCTGAATACGAAGCACAGGCTGAAGCTGACGGTTCACACCTCAAGTATGTTCTTGATGTACTCTTTGCAGAGGTTGAAGAAATCCTTGCAACTCCTGTATCACAGCTTATGTCAAGACTTGCAAACCTCTTCTACTTCATTGGTAACAATGCTATCAATGACCTCGCTGACAACCTTCTTGCTCCTGTCAATACTCTCATTGCAGAAGTAGATCCCATCTTCCCGCTTGCTATCAACATTGATGTAAGCAAGGTTGGTGTAGAAGGCGCTGAAATCCTTGGTCTCTACCTCGGTAAGGCACATGATGGTATCGAAGCCGGTATCCATGTAGACGTAGAAGCTAGCGCACTTGCAACTCTCCTTAATGACCTGCTTGCAGGTATTGAAATTAACGGCACCAAGCTCGGCCTCAGCCTTGACCTCAACTGGATTGAGATCGCAGCTAAGATGGCTAAGACTGAAGATGCTACAAAGCAGTCAACAGACGGTGCAAAGATAGCCAAGACGGCATCCGCAATGGATTATGATGCTTACGAAAATGTAGAAGGCACAACCGAATACGTTGACGGTAAGTATTACAACATTGAAGGTGATGTTGTTGACACCTTCGTAACTCTCCTTCAGGTTCTTCTTACTCAGAACAACACTGAAGCTATCAAGAACCTTGTAGAAGGTCTCCTTAAGGATGCACCTCAGGAGGTTAAGGATATCCTCAACGACATCCTTTCAGATCCCGATGCTATTGAAAAGCTTATCGGCGTAGTAGTTCTTCTCCTCACAGGCGAAGGCGAAATGACCGGTTATCCCTTAGCATTCGCATACAAGTTCCTTGGTGAACTCAACTTCAACTATAAGAATGATGAAATCAAGTCAGCAATCAGCAAGTTCGATAAGATGGTTGACCGTGAGGCTGTTGGCATCCTTAAGATGTTCGGTACTCCCGCAGCTGATAAGAAGGAAGAAGATTACAACTTCCTTGAGAAGATGGTAGTCGGCGTTTCCGATAAGGAAAATGCAACTCTTGCCGATATCGTTGACTGGCTCCTCGGTGAATTCGCATTCACTTCAGAGAACTTCACAGGTCTTATGGAAATCCTCAACAATGTTCTTGCAGATGCTATCACAGCAGAGCTTGCAGACATTCTTGCAACAATTCTTCCCATCAAGCTTATGCCTTATGAATTTGCAGAGGCAACAGACAATGCTAAGCTTCAGGCTTATGTTGGTAAGGCTGTAACAAAGGCAGTTGATGCACTTGTATTTGCAGACGATGCAACTGATGAAGACAAGGCAAAGGCTATTGACGAAGCTAAGAAGGCAGTAACATGGGCAGACGTTCGTGCAGCCTATGCAACATCCGCTGAAAAGGACGGCAAGACTGTATGGACATACAACTACGGTGAAGGCGAAAACGCATTCACATGGGGTGTAGAAGATAAGGATACATTCGTAGGCGCAATCCTCGATCTCCTTAAGCCTCTCAACCCGATCCTTGACTTCCTGTTCGCAGGTAAGGAACTCGAATTTGAAATCGAAGGCGTTAAGCTCTGGGGTGCAGACGGTTACGCAAACGCAATCGTTCCTCTCCTTAACGGTCTCGGTCTCAAGCAGCTCGGCGTTGAAATTCCCGCAACAGCAGCAGACACAACAACAGCTCTCGGTTATATCGTTGACGCTCTCCTCGGCACAGAGGATGCAAAGGGCGCTGTAGATGCAATCTGTGAAGCTCCCATTACCTCAATCCTTAAGATTGTCGGTAACCTCAGCTACTTCATTGCAAACGGTAACCTTGACGAGCTTATCCAGAATCTTATTGCTCCTGTATTCGGTATTCTTGAGCTTGCTGAATCTCTCGTTTCAAGAGATCAGCTTGACACAATTATCGAAGGTCTTGCAAAGATTACTCTTCCCGGCGGCAAGCCTCTCAACATCACCAACATCATCAACATTGCAGGTGCTGAAGGTGAAGGCCTTGTAGCTCTCATCAACGACCTTATCGGCGGTATCAGAGCTTACGAAAAGGTAATTGTTGAAGAAGACGGCAAGCAGGTAAGCAAGATCGTTACCTACACAGAAGCACAGGTTGAGGCAGATCCCGATGGCGAATACTGGCCTGTAGAAATTGAAAACGAAGACGGTACAAAGACAACCGTTTACTACAAGGTTCTTCAGGTTATCAACCTTCTTCCCGATGACTTCTTCGTAGACTTCTCTAAGTATGTTATCGAAGACAGCACAAAGGATGGTGCTGATGTAACAACAGTTGGTGCAGATGTTGACAACTGGACAATCAACACAGGCGACGCACTCATGTACGTTCTTTCAACAGTTCTTGACTACGACTTCTTCGAGACAATCCTCAAGAAGGTAGGTCTTGATCTCAGCCAGGGTATCGGTGCAACCGTACTCACAATGGCTGACAAGGAAAATGAGCTTGTTGATGTACTTGTAATGCTTCTCAACGACTATGACGTTGTATACTCAAAGGTTAAGCAGGCTACTCTTCCCACCGGCACAGCCGCAGCAGCTCCTTACGATAACTTCGGTAAGGATGCTGAAGATGAAGCTCTCCTTAACAATGAAAATGTTACAAACGCAGTTGCAGCACTTGATCCCATCATCAATACTGTAGTTGCAATGCTTGCAGACGGTAAGACTCTCGGCGGACTTATAAACGGTCTCGTTGCAGATGCTGACCTTGCAAACCTCATCATGAACGCTCTTGTTCCTGTACTTGCAGGCCTTGACAAGAACGAAAACCTTGACCTTGATGCAATCCTCGGTTATGTATACGAGCTTACAAATATCAAGCTTGAGACTCTTGCTCCTGCTCTTTGGAAGGACGCTGACTTTGGTTCAGAGCTCCACAACTTCCTCGGTGATGCAAAGACCTGGGCAGAAGTTGAAGCTAAGTATACTCAGTACGAATACACCTACACAATTCCCGGTAAGGATGCAGTAGGTACCGAAGGTGAAGAAGGCTATGTAGCAGCAGTTCCTGCACAGACAGTAACTGAATGGGATGCTGATGCTGACCTTAATTCAATCACTGTAGGCGAAGGCGAAGCTGCTCAGACTTACACTCTTACACCTGTATACACTTATGAGTACACTTATAAGGATGCAGAAGGTAAGGATCAGAAGTTCTACTCAACAGAGGCTGACCTTGTAACAGCAGATGTTGACAACAATAAGGAAACAGCAGAAGTTGCAGTAGCACGTACAACTGACGAGGAAGGCAACCTTATTGCCGGTACTCGCAACAGCAAGATGCTTAGTGAATTCGATTGGAAGATCGAAGACCTTGAAGATCTCATTCCTCTTGTATGTGACCTTCTCCAGCCTCTTGACATCGTATTCCAGATTCTTCTCAGCGGTAAGCCCATCATCGCTCTTGAAGACGATATAACAAGCGACCGCAACGACATCAGAATCATGGGTGGTTACGGCTACAACTACGCTATTATTCCTCTCCTTGAGGCATTCGGCGCAGACGGTCTCAAGACTCAGGAAGAATATGATGAATATGTGGCTGAAACAGGCTCATCACTTAAGTACATCCTTGAAAAACTCATTGCTGAGGTTAACGAAATCCTCGCAACACCTCTTAATGAGCTCCTTTCAAGACTTGCAAACCTCTTCTACTTCATCGGCAGCGACGGTATCAACGCAATCGCTGATAACCTCCTCGCTCCTCTCAATACTCTTATCGAAGAAGTTGACGATCTCTTCCCGCTTGCAATCAGAATCGACGTTGCAGCAGATGAAATCCTCGGTCTCTACCTCGGTAAGGTACACGAAGGCATTCCTGCAGGTATCACTGTAAACGTTGCAGGCGCAGACCTTGCTAAGCTCATCAATGATCTTATCGGCGACCTTAAGATCGGTGACGTTCAGCTTAATCTCCACCTTGACCTTGACTGGACTGCAATCGCAGCCAAGATGGCTAAGAAGGATAGCGACGGCAAGATTCTTACCACCGGTACAAAGCAGGTTTACGATCTTGGCACAGTTAAGAATCCTGAGGTTGCAGACCTTGTAAATCTCACAGGTGATGCAGCAAATGCTCTCGTAACGCTCCTTGACACAGTTCTTACAGAAGATAACTGCGAGAACATCTATAACCTTGTAACAGGTCTCCTTAAGGATCTCGATCCCACTCTCAAGGGTGTTATCGAAGAACTTATCGGCAGCCCCGACTCAATCAAGGGTATCGTAGCTGCAGTAGTACTCATCCTCACAGGTGAATACGAAGTTAAGGAACTTGACTACATCTTCAAGTATCTCGGCGTACTCGAATTTGCAAAGGCAGCAGATGCTAAGACAGCAGTTGAAAGTCTCGACAGAGTTCTTGTTAAGGCTGTTCCCGTAATCATTGAGCTCCTTGCTGACGGTAAGGATCCTGAAAAGGACTTCATCGCTAAGCTTTATGAGGGCACAAATGAGAACGCAACTCTTGACAATATTGTCAACTATCTCCTTAACGACTTCCTGTTTACAGATGATATGATGAAGACCATCACAGATGCTCTTCTCGGTATCCTCAAGGGTCTCGGTTCAGACATTACCGACATCCTTAAGGACTTCCTCGGCATCGACATCGCTCCTGTAGCATTCGCAGAAGCCTCAGGCAACGCACAGCTTATCGCTTACGTTGCAAAGGCATACGCAGAAGCTGCAACAGCAGACGAAAAGGCAGCTGTAACATGGGCAGACGTAGTAGAAGCAAACACCGATGCAGAAGGTAAGCTTGCAGCAGTATTCACAGGCGTTGCAGGTAAGGACGCATGGGTAGGCGCAATCCTCGATATGCTCAAGCCTCTTGAAAAGGTTCTTGCATTCCTTCTTACAAACGAAGACCTTGTAGTAACCGTTGAAAATAACGGTCAGAAGGCACAGCTTACACTCAAGGGCGGCAACGCTTACGAGTCAGCAATCGTTCCTCTCCTCTACCAGGCACTCGGTCTTGAAGAAATCATCACCGGCACAAACAAGGCTGTTGTTGAATCCGCAGCTAAGGTTGATTCAGCAAACGCAGCAATCGAAGCAGTAGTTGATACTCTCCTTGTTGACCTTGTAGGTGCAGTTAAGAAGGCTCCTCTTACAACAATTCTCACAGCAGTTGCAAACCTTGGTTACTTCATTGCTAACGACGACGTTGCAGTTGTAATCCAGAACCTTGTAGCTCCTGTACTTGGTATCGTTGACGCTCTCGGCGGCGTAATCTCCAGAGATCAGCTTGATTCACTCATCGCAGGTCTTGCTAAGATTGAGCTTCCCAACGGTAAGATGCTCAACATCACCAACATCATCAACATCGCAGGCGACAACGGTGCAATCCTTGTTGACCTCATCAACGGTCTCCTTCCCAGCATCGAGATTAAGGACGAAGAGACCGGAGAAACAATCCACGTTGTTAACGCACTTCCCGACACCTTCTTCCTTGACCTTGCTAAGGCAGCAATCAAGGTAACAGATCCTGCAACAGGACTTGTAGAAGGCAAGACAGATGCAGCAGAATGGACAACAGACATCGGTGGCGGCATCATGTATGTACTTTCAACAGTACTTACAACAGACTTCCTCAATATCCTTTGCGAAGTAATCGGTATTGAAGAGAAGACAGAAGACGGCAAGGATGACATGGTATACAATATCATTACCTCACTTGCAGGCTCCGCAGATGCAGTAGTTGATCTTCTTCTCATGCTCCTCAACAGATATCTTGTTGAGTACAAGACATACGATCAGCCTGAAATTGAGAAGACTGTAGTAGATTATGATTCAGAAGCAGCTCATAAGCAGTTCAACCAGGTTATCTCCAACCTTGACGGTCTTATCCCCGTACTTCTTGAACTCCTTGTTAAGCCTGACGAAAACGGCAACAAGATCAGCAACCTTGCAGATCTCGTTTACCCGCTCTTCGTTAAGGATGACATTGCAAACCTTCTTGTAAGTGCAATTGCTAAGCTTCTTGCAGGTCTTCCCGCAGAAACAATCACAATGGTTGAGGATCTCGTAACAGATCTTGCAAACATCAAGAATACTGCAGACGGTAAGGCATTCAGCATTGCTCCTGCAACCTTCAAGCAGGATAAGTTCGGATCAAAGCTCGACGAATACATCGGCGATGCAAAGACATGGGCAGATGTATGGGCAGCTCATAGCGAAGATAAGAAGGACGAAGACGGTAACATCGTTTACGCTAAGGATGCAGACGGCAACATCGTTAAGGATGAAGACGGCAATCCTGTAGCTGAAAAGGTAGCTTCCGCATACGCATGGGGCATCAGTGATGTAGATGACTTCATCAATCTCCTTTGCGACTTCCTTACTCCTCTCGACTGCGTACTTACCCTTCTCCTTGACGGCGGTATGGTAAGAGCAGACTTCGAGGACGGAATCTGGGCAGGCAAGACTCTCGCTGTATTCGAAGAAATCGCAATCAGCGGCGGTAGCGGTTACAACTACGCAATCGTTCCTCTCCTTGAGCTCTTCGGCATCGTTCCCATGACTCAGGAAGAGTACACAGCTGCAGTCGCAGAAAACAACGGCAGCGCACTCTACCCGATTCTTACAACACTCTTCGACAGAGTTGACGAAATCCTCGCAGCTCCCATCGAAAGCGTACTCAGCATTCTTGCAAATCTCTGCTATGCTCTTGGCACAGGCAGCCTTGCAACAATCGTTGAAAATCTCATCGCTCCTGTTAACTGCGTAATCGCAGCAGTAGATGAAATCTTCCCGATCGCAATTCCCATCGATGTAGGCGCACTCATCAACGGCGGACAGCTTAAGGTTTACCTTGGCGAAGCACATCCCGGCATCGACGCAGGTATCACCTTCAAGCTTGAAGGCAACGACATCGCAGTTCTCCTTGAAGATCTTCTTGCAGGTCTTGTAATCAGCGGTAAGGCTCTCAACCTCGATGTTGACCTTGACTGGATGACTCTTGCTAAGGCAGCAGGTGCTGACGCTGATAAGAACGGTATTGTAGACTTCACTGATTCTGTAATGGATACCAAGTGGGATATCTACAACGGTGCAGCTTACAAGAACATCAAGGGTGATTACGGCGATACATTCGTAACACTTCTTAAGACAGTTCTTACTGAAAACAACTGGAACGCACTCAAGGAAGCACTCGGTCTCAACCTTGGCGACTTTGAAAGCATCGTAACCGACATTATCAAGGATCCCACAAAGATCATTGAGCTTATCGGTCAGATCTTCAGTGCAGACGGTGCAAACTACATTCCTGTACAGAACAGAAAGGTAGAAAACAAGAACGTTAACTACAACACCTATCTGTACATGACAGAGCAGAATGCTGATATCATTGCTAAGAATGTTGACACCCTTATTAATGACATTCTTAAGAAGGCAGGTCTCGGCTCGCTCAAGGGTCTCATCGGCACACTTCTCACCAATGATCTTGCATCAAATCTCGTTGGTATGATCACAGGTCTCCTTGGTGGCGACAGCGTAGGCGGTATCCTTGGTACAATCTCCGGTCTCACATCCGGTGAGGACGCAATCCTTGTTGTTGACCACGGTAACGGCAACGTTACACCTCTTGGCCTTGATCTCTCAGTTGCAGGCTATGCAGAGGCTTATGACGACTATAAGAACCATAACGCAGCATTTGCTAAGGAACTCAAGAGAGTTGCAGCAGCAGGCGGCACATGGGCAGACGTAAACGTTGCAGGCATCAACTGGGGCGTAAACGGCACAGTAACAAGCTTTGCTAACGCACTTGCTTCAATCCTCAATCCTCTCAATTGTGTACTCGAGCTTCTCCTTGTTGGTGAAGGCAAGGCTCTTGCAGTTCTTCCCTCCAAGACAGAAGACGGCAAATCATACGAGTTTGATGAGGAAGGCAATGTTAAGTGTATTGCAAGAATCATGGGCGGCAACGGCTATGACTACGCAATCATTCCTCTCCTTGAAGCCTTCGGTCTCAAGGCAAGCGAAGTTAACACTGTAGCAGCATACAAGAATGCATACCTTGCAGATAACTCCAAGCTCATGGGTTACATCCTTGAGAGAATCGGCTACTTCGCTGATACACTTCTCAACAAGCCCATTGACGGACTTCTTACAATCCTTCCCAACGTTGCATACTTCATTGCAAACGAAGGCGTAGGCCTTATAGTAAGAAACCTTGTAGCTCCCATCTACTCAATCCTTGGTCTCCTCGGACTTGACCTTATGGAAATGCTCAACCTTGGTAACCTCCTTGGCAGCATCGAAATTCCCATCAATATCCTCGGTGAGAAGCTTGGTCTCCACCTTCCCGACATTGATTGGATGAAGCTTGCTCAGGAAGGCGCAAGTGACATCAAGGAAGTTGCAACCTCACGTTCGAAGGCTGCTAACTCCTTCGTCAACGAGCAGAGAATTAAGAATCAGGCAGATCTCGATAAGTACATCAAGAACTATCCTGTAGGTTATGAAGACAGAGCTAACAAGACAACTCAGACCTTCATCGTAGCAGATAAGGGCGACGTTCTCACACTTGTATTCACATGGCTCTTCGAGCTCTTCGAGGACGAAGACAACCAGAATGCACTTGTTGAGTGGATTGCAGCAACCTTCAATCTCCAGTCCGGCGCTAAGGAAACTGTAAGATACGCTATCAACCAGCTCTTCCTTAAGGCTCAGATCTATAACGCACCTGACATTATCGTAGGCGGTCTCTTCTCAGCACTTGGCTTAGTCCTTGTATTCAATGAGACTCTCAACGGTAACATCACAGAGGTTGTTAACATCTTCAAGGAACTCTTCAATGCAGCAGGTAGCGGTGGATGTGCATACTCAAGCATTGCTAAGATCATGGAAGATCTTACAGGCGTTTGGGATGACACAATCGGTTCTGACGAAGACCACGAGGATGCAGTTGAAGATGCAGAAGAATCACTCAACTGGTTCCAGAGACTTATCAAGAAGATTAAGGAATTCTTCGAAAAGATTTTCAGCATCTTCAAGTAAGCTTCACGGTCAGAAGTTAACCGACTGAACAAAATTACTCCCCACTTCGAAAGAGGTGGGGAGTTTTTGTAATATGACGAAAACAATAAAAGTTCTTTGGTTTCTTTCTTTCAAGAAAGAAACGCCCGACCGGCGAGGTCATAGAAAAAATGCATAAAGACGAACAAAAGGACACTGTAGCTTTAAACTATAGTGTCCTTTTGTATTAAGGGTGGAATCAATGCGAAGAAAAAACGATTGGATAATGTGAAACTATTAAGAGCACGACAGCGTTTGAATCAGTCGTGCTCTTTTTTCGCTCGCCGCGTGGCAATACTTTCTTGAAAGAAAGTATTCAAAGAACTTTTATTGTTTATATAGCTTTAAGTAAATCGGGCAACTTTCTTATTGCACCGAAAAGTCCGCCAAGAATCTTTCCGAGTCCTGCAGCCGGCTTTTCACCGTTGAGAATCATCAGAAGACCCTTTGCCATTTCCTCACTGAAGACGCCTGCACTCATTGTAACAAAATTTCTTATGGGAATCTCAAGAGCCATAGCCTTGGCCATGCCCATAGCCTGATCTTCACCGGCAACAGTGCTCAGTGCTTTGTCAATAAGATTGTTTATAACCTTGCCCCATTTTGTGTTTGCAGCATCTCCGAGAGAATTAAGAAGAGTAAGAGGAGCATTTTTGTCAATTTCTGACGGAGGAAGAGGTCTGCCTAAAATTGCCTCAAACTCCCTATCAGTTGCTTCGTTCATCGTGCCGTTATAGTAGCAGGGTGCTGTTCCACGGTAATCAGGTATTTCGGCTTCAACTGTGCTTTCAACGGTGACCTTGCCGTTGAGTCTGATGTCACGTGATGATGCACCGACGAGAATTTCGAACTCACCGCTTTCAACGTGCCAGTCTCCGATGTTTACATTGTAGTAAGCAAAGGCTCTTTTAGAAAGAATGATTTCGACAGTCGTTTCCTCGCCTGCTTCAAGGAAGACCTTCTTAAATCCGCGAAGCTCCTTTTCGGGGCAGAAAATTGTGCTTTCCTTATCCTTTACATAAATCTGGGCAATTTCTGCACCTGCAACCTTACCTGTGTTCTTGATTTTAAAGGAAACGGTAATCTCGTCTGTATCCTTGATCTTTTTCTTTGAGAGCTTGAGATTGCTGTATTCAAAATCTGTATAGGAAATGCCATAGCCGAAGGGGAAGAGAACATCCTTTTTCACTGTATCATAGTATCTGTAGCCGATGAAAATGCTTTCACGGTGTTCTGCAGTTGTGCCGGAAGCGGGATAACTGCTGTAGCAGGGGGTGTCCTCAAGAGAAAGGGGATAGGTTTCAGCAAGCTTACCGCAGGGATTAAAATCACCGCTTAAAATTTCGGCAAGAGCACTTCCGCCTGCCTGACCGCCAAGGTAACCGTTAACGAGACCTTTGATTTTGTCAAGGTGAGGAAGAACAACGGGTGAACCGCCGTAAAGCACAACGGCAACATTTTCATTTACTCTGAGAATCTCTTCAAGAAGTTTCACGTGAGAAGCCGGAAGGTTGAGATGGCTTCTGTCGTAGCCCTCGGATTCGTACTCTTCTGTAAGACCGATGAAAAGAAGCACTGTGTCTGCTCTTTCTGCCACAATGCAGGCATCCTTGAGCATGATTTCGTTTACTACATCCTTTTTCTTGTTATAGCCGGGAGCAAAGTTAAGCTTATAGCCCTTTTTCAGAAGTGCGTCAAAGGCATCATCAAGCTGTGTGGGATTGATGTTTGAGCTGCCTGCGCCCTGGTAACGGGGGCAACGCGCCATTTCACCGATTACGGCAACGGTCTTATCCTTAGAAAGGGGAAGGATGTTGTCTTCATTTCTCAGAAGCACGAGGCTGTTCTTACACACCTCAGCGGCAATTTTATGGTGAGCTGACTTGTCGTAGGATGTGACAGTCAAAGCTTGCTTTGACTTAAGGATGAGAGAAAGCATTCTGTCAGCACAGACATCAACGCTTTCTTCCTTCATTCTGCCCTCACGGACTGCCTTGCAAACCTTTGCATCGTTGTAGCCGCCTGAGGAGGGCATTTCAAGGTCATTACCGTTGATCATTCCCGTCACTCTGTCGTTGGCTGCACCCCAGTCTGTGACAACAATGCCCTCAAAGCCCCATTCGTCGCGTAAAATCCTGTTCTGAAGGTAGCCGTTATCTGAGCAGTAGGTTCCGTTGAGCTTATTGTAAGCGTTCATCACTGTCCAGGGCTGAGATTCTTTTACAGCTATTTCAAAAGCAGTCAGGTATGTTTCACGTAAAGCACGTTCATCAATGACGCTGTCGATTGTCATACGCTTTTTTTCCTGACTGTTTGCGGCGAAGTGCTTGAGGGAGGCTCCGACATTCTTTGACTGAATACCTCTTATAAGAGCGGCTGCCATCTTGCCTGCGAGAAGGGGATCCTCCGAGAAGTATTCAAAGTTTCTTCCGCAAAGGGGAGAGCGCTTGATGTTCACACCGGGGCCGAGAATTACACTTACCTTTTCAGCAAGACATTCCTCTGCCATTGCTTCACCCATTTTGAAAAGCATATCCTCATCCCAGGAGCAGGCAGTTGTTGCCGCCGTGGGGAAGCAGGTTGCAGGAACGGAGTCAGCAAGGCTTGACTTGTTGCTGTTCGGATTTTTAAGTCTCAGACCGTGAGGACCGTCAGTAAGTGTGATTTCAGGGATGCCGAGACGGGAAACGCCTCTGAGTGTCCAAAAGTCCTTACCTGAACATATACTGACCTTTTCTTCAAGGGTCATTTTGCTGAGAAGCTCTTTATTCTTCATATTTTAACCTCCTGAGGTTTTATTTCTATATCATTATAACTGTTATATCCTCTGCGGTCAAGCCGTCACTTGAAAAGAGACTCAAAAAAATTCCGTTTGCGTGAGCTGTTGCAGCAGGCAAAGTTACCCTCGCAGCACACGATTATTGTGTCATCACCGATTACCTCAATGTCCTTCCAGCAGATTCTTATGTCACCGTCAGAGGGCAACAGTCCGAAGCATTTCCCTTTGCCCCAGATAATGATTGAAACAACACAGCCGGAGCAGGTGTCAATTTCCACATCGCTGACACTGCCGAGACGGCAACCGTTTTTTGCGTTTATAACCTCCTTGTTGCGAAGGTCTGTAATTGAACAATTCATATAATCACCCGTATTTATTATATGAAAAGGGGAGTGTTGCAAATGACTGTGTTTCACGTGACAAAAAAATAACCGCCACCGAAGAAGTCAACGGTGACGGTGGGATGTATGAGTCTTTACTGGGTTACGGGTGCTTCTGCTGCAGGCTGAGCAGGAGTCTGCTGATAGTATGCCTGAACACCCTCGGGAGTATAAGCAATATTTGCAGGCTGAGCAGGTGCTGCAGGCTGCTGAGCAGCGTATACGGGATAGGGATAAACATAAGTCTGATTCTGTGCAGGATAGGGAACATACATGGGAGCCTGTGCTGCGGGAGCGGCGGGCTGCTGAGCAGGTGCTGCAGGCTGTCTTGTTGCTCCTGCCTTTTTAACCTGAGGCTTTTTGAAGGCGGCAGGGTCGGGCTTTTCAATGGGCTTTGCGTCGATGAGCTGCTGAAGGAGTCTGATTGCCTCGGCAAGTGCTCTGAAGATTACTGCAAGCACACCCGAAACTGCAACAGAGGCAGTAAAGGTGATGATAGAGGCTGCTTCAGCAAGATCGGCAAGGAGAATGCCTACGATAACACCGACAACAACAATTCCGATTGAAAGAATGTTGAGCATAATCGCAACGGAGTTTCTGCCGATTTTTCCTACACCGTTTGAAGCCTTGACGAGCTCTTCATATTCCTCGTCAGTAACGATGATGGGAGTAACCTTTTTGCCGTCAACCTTTGTTGTAAGGCCCCAGGATTTAAGGTCAGCATCCTTTTTCTTGTAGTATTCTTCTGCACGGAGCTTTTTCAGTTCCTGAATTTTGTTTTCAACCTGTTCAAGCATATAATATCTTCCTTTCGCTGAAAGCTTAAATTTGAATATGTACTTTAATAGATTACCATATTTTTTTCAAATGTTCAAGTGTTATAAGAAAAAAAGACATTGTCAAGATGTAAATTTATTTTACAGATTGTGTATACATTATTTACCTGCAAAAAAAGTTGCTTTTGCGTGGTATAATCAGCGAGGATGCATCGCAAAAAAATCCAAAGCATCCACAGGAGGTAAAATGAAAAAGTTACTCTATTTTATTCTGAGCATTTGTTCAGCGGTGCTGATTTTTTCCTTTGGCGCCTCTGCGGCAACTGCAGGTAAGGTTGTCACCTCATCGGGAAGCCTTAATCTGAGAGAGAAGCCCTCTCTTTCATCAAGGGTTGTTACAACCGCAAAAAAAGGGAGCTGGCTTACTCTCGAAGAAAAGGAAGGGGCTTGGTACCGTGTAAGGTACAATCAGAACAAAACTTCTTATGCAAAGGCGGAGCACATCAGAAATTATCCGTCGACTGTTGAAAGCACGGTAAATGTTACATCAGGTGTATTGAATGTCCGTTCGGGGCCCGGAATGGACCGTGCAGTTACAGATACCCTTAAAAGAGGAACGAAGGTGCTCGTTGTAAAAAGCAATTCTACTTGGTCAGGTATTGTTTATGGTGGCAACAAAAAGGGATATGTGGCAAAGTCATATCTTAAGAAAAGCTCTGCTGCAGAAGCTTTTCCGAGTGTAAAACTCAATGTTCCGTCATTTAAACAGTATGACTCACGCTGGAAGGATTATCCCATCGGCACACAGGGCGGAACAATCGGAAGGATTGGCTGTCTTACAACGGCAATTGCAATGACAGAATCCTACGCGACGTCCGTGACGGTCACACCACGGCAGATGGCACAGAGGCTTTCTTATTCGGCTTCAGGTTCACTTTACTGGCCGACAGATTATGTAAGATCCTCTGCATCGGACACTTACCTTTCGGAGATTTATTCTCTTCTTAAAAAAGGTAAGCCCGTCATTGTCGGCGCAAAAACAGCTTCGGGTGGTCAGCATTGGGTTGTTGTTTACGGTTATGAGGGCGGTGAAATGCTTTCTGCGGACAAGTTCCTCATAAACGATCCCGGCTCGGGAAAAAGAGCTACACTTCAGAGCTTCCTCTCCGTTTATCCTCTTAAGGACAGACTGGCGTATAAAAAATAAGTGTTGCAACTTTTCTTCTTTGATAGTATAATGAGGAAAAAAGAAGAAAAGGTGAGGACAATGAAAAAATACAAAAAGCTGATAATTTTCTTTTCGGTTGTGGCAGTGCTTGCGCTTTCAGTGGCATTCATAATGGTACACCATTGGTATATTCCTCATATCAATGACAGTTTTTCAATCTCAGCACACACTTCACATCAGCCTGAAATGATTTCGCACCGCGGGCTTTCGAGTATGGCGCCGGAAAACACAATTCCTGCAGTTGAGCTTTCCGTTGAATACGGTTATGACGGATGTGAGTTTGACATTCACACCACAAAGGACGGCAAGTGGGTTGTAATTCACAATGAATCCGTTGAGGATATGACCGACGGTGAAGGAATGGTAGCTGATTACACCCTCGAGGAGATAAGAAAGCTTAAAATTGACGGCGGAGAAGGCTTTGAAAATTACAAGGATCTTCAGATTCCCACCCTTGATGAGGTTCTTGAAAAGCTTGAAGGCACAGAGACCGCACCGATTGTTGAAATTAAAAACTGCGATACGAAGTATCTGCCCGACTTAAAGGCTGCTCTTGAAAAATACAATCTCAGCGAAAAGGCGAATATCATTTCCTTTAAAAGAGAGTATCTTGAAGAGTACAAAAGGCTTGACGGGGATGCAAAGCTTCAGCTTCTCGTTTCAAAAATTTCAGAGGACGACATCAACTGGTGCGTGGAAAACGGTGTTGACACCGTAAGCTTCCATTTCCTGAGCTTTTATAAGAGCATAAAGGGATGGCTTGCAGCAAGAAAGAATGGCATTACCCTTGCGGCATGGACCGTTGACAACACAGTCTTCAAGGATGTAATGGTGCTTATCGGTGCCAAGAAAATCACGACAAATCAGCTGATTGTAAACAAGTAAAAAAAGCAGGTGTTTTCTTTACGGAGAACACCTGCCGATTTTTTAACTGCTTATTTCAACCTCGTTGAGCTTGCCGTTAAGAGCGAGAAGCTGCTTTTTGTCAAGCTCAATTCCCAGCATTCCGCCGGCCATGTTAAGCATTCTCAAAAGTGTAAAGTTGCCGAGCATTTCTCTCATTGCTTCACCTTCAAGCGCTCCCGAAAAAGCAGAGGCATCCTCATTCTTTGCCGCAAGGGAGGCTCTCATAAGATCCTCGAAAATTTCCTTGCCTCTTTCGGTTTTTGTGATGTCGCTGATTTTTGAGTTAAGAGAAAGTCTGCCGTCAAGTTCCGTTACGTCAAACCAGTTGAGGATTGCACCTTTTTCTTTAAGGCGGTATTTTTCATTGAAGCGATCAACCTTTCTTATCAGACTTTCGTCACGGTAATCACCTGAGACGGCGGTGATTAGGCTTACGCCGTTGTTCGGGATACTGAAGCGGAAAAAGTGATCCTTTGATTGTTTTTTGCCGACGCTGACTCTGTTTACGAAAAGCTCAACCTCGTTCTGATTTGAGTAAACGGTAACCTTTGTTTCATCCTCGGCTCTGTCAATGTAACGCTTGCCGCAGATGTGAACGAAGGGCTCATCGGAAAGCCACGCCTTATAGGCATAAAAGGAATCCTTTTTGTATTTTCGGTCAAAGGTTACAAGTCCCTTGTGATTCTGTCCGTTTTCACCGCCCTCGTTTCTTGCATCGGCTCCGAAATCAAACATATTCCACACAAAGGTTGCCCAGAGATACTTCCTGCTGAAAAGCTGCTTTATGAGTTCTTCGTGATAGTATGCCTGATACTCCTCGGTGTAATCGCCCTGATGCGGTTCACTTGTGTGCCAGTCAAGAGCCTCACAGCCGTATTCACTGCAGCCGATAGGCACAGTCGGGTGTTGCTCGTGGAATTTGTCAAACCAGGGTCCGTTCATGGAAACATCACCGCCGTACCAGCCGAAGTAATGATTATAAGCGAGGGTATCGGGAATTTTAAGGTAGGGTGAGTCGGTGGGGCAGGGAGAAACAACCGCCATTGTGGTGAGTCTTGTTTTGTCCATTTCGTGACAAAGGTCGTTAAGGAGCTGGTGGTTTTCAATCATGTCGGGATCCTTATCGCCCTTCATGGAAATTTCGTTTGAAAGACCCCACACAACAATTGACGGATGATTGTAATTCTGTGCAATAAGCTCCTTCATCTGTGACAGCGTATTTTTTCTGCCGTCGGGAACGTGTTGGGAAATGTAAGGAATTTCTGCCCACACAACGAGTCCTTTTTCGTCGCAAAGATCATAAAAGAAGCTGTCGTGCTGATAATGGGCAAGCCGGACACAGGTTGCACCGATTTCATCGATAAGCGCCATGTCCTCTTTGTGATGCTCAGGCAGAAGAGCGTTGCCGATTTCCCAACGGTCCTGATGACGGGAAACACCTCTTAATGGGTATTCCTCTCCGTTTAGAATGAAGCCCTTTTCGGGGTTGATTTCAAAAAATCTGCAGCCGAAACGGGTACTTACGCAGTCAATGACCTCGCCGCCCTTGAAAAGCTCTGCCTTTGCGGTGTAAAGGTAGGGATCCTTTTTGCCGTGCCAGAGGTGAGGACTTTCAATCAGGAAAATTGCTGAGCCGTCTTTTTCGGCGGGGAGTGTGCCGATTTCATTTCCGTCTTTGTCAAAAACCGAAAAAACTACTTTTAGACCCTCTGCATTTTTCAGGTGGGCAACAAGCTTTATCTCTGCATTTTCTTTTGTCACGGTTGGAGTAACCTCAATTCCCGGTGCACCGTAATATTCAAGATCAAAGTGACTTTCGGGAACGCAGATGATGCTTACATCTCTGTAAAGGCCGCCATAAAAGGTAAAGTCCGCAATCTGAGGGTAAACGCTCTGATGGTTACTGTTGTCAGTTACGATTGCAAGGGTAAAGGGGTTTTTCACTTCGCTTGTGATGTCAACACGGAAGGTGCTGTATCCGCCTTCGTGGCGGAAAAGATGCTTTCCGTTTGCAAAAACATCGCAGACGGAATTCGCTCCCTTGATTTCCAGAAAGTATTTTTCGCTTTCGGGAAGGTCCTCAGCCTTGCTAAGCTTTTTCATGTAGCAGGCTTTACCGCGAAAATAATCGTTTCCTCCGTCCTGCCCGTCGATTGCGTTGTAGGTGTGAGGAAGGTTGACAAAGCACCAGGCGTTGTCAATTTCTTCCGGAGGGGTATCAACTCCCTTTCTGAAAGCCCATTTTCTGTTGATGTTTACTGTCTGTCTCATAATAGCTCCTTTAAAAAGTTCAGTTGTTCTTTTCGTGTTTTTCTTTTAATATACGCACATTTTCCTCGACCTGCTTTTTCTTCAGAGGATACCAGAACCATAGAATGAGGGCAAGGAGAATCAGTCCGACGGCGGGAACAAGGGTTGCAATGTCAAAAATGCCGTTTTTTATCTGCGGAGTGATGTTATCCGTGTTGTAGCCGATGAGAGTCAGAAGAAAGCCCGAAACACCCGACGATGCCGCCTGACCGAGCTTTCTTGCAAAGGAGTAAAGGGCGTAAACCGAGCCGTCTTCTCTGATGCCGTTTCTGATTTCACTGTAGTCTATGACATCGGTGATGAGTGCCCAGCTGACCATTGCAAAAATTCCGAGACCAACCCAGGTTACTGCCTGGAAAGCAATGTAGACAAGTACATTTTCAGGGCGTAAGAAATAAAGAATAAGATTGGTTATTCCTGCAAAGAGATTTGAAATTACACTTAGCTCAGCTTTGCCGTATTTTCGTGCAAGGGGCTTTGAAAAGAAGGCGGCAACTGCCATTCCGAAAACCATCAGCACGGTGGAAAGGCTTATCATTTTTGCATTCCCGTAAGTGACGGGGTAAACATAGTTTGCCATTTGCTGCATTGTCAGCTGAGCAAGCAGCATTACAACGGAAGCTGCAATTATTGAAATGAGTGCTCGGTTCTTCGCCGCATTTTTCAGCATAACAAAAACATTATTGCTCTTTTGCGCTTCTACACTAACCGCTGATTTTACCCGTTCTGTTGTAAGGAAATAGCAAAGAAGATAACAGATAACGGCAAGGGCAGAGAAAATACCTGCAGTGAGGGTGAATCTTGAAGAATCAATCACATCTATCCCGAGTGCCTCATCCTTTCTGAAGGCAATCAAGGGAACGCCCGCCGTTACAATTGCACCTGCGAGCATTCCTCCGATTGTGCGGAAGGTTGAAAGCGACTGTCGGTCACCCGGGTCGGCTGAAATTGCAGATGCCATTGAGCCGTAGGGGATGTTGATTGAGGTGTAAAACACAGAGCCCCAGAGGATGTAGGTTACAAAAAGATAGGCCACCTTTAAAGCGTAAGGCAGGAAGGCAAGTGAGCCCTGATACATAAGGAAAGAGGAAATTGCTACGGGGCCGCACATCCGAAGAATCCAGGGGCGGAACTTTCCTTTTTCGGTGTGGCGGCTTTTGTCACAGATGCGCCCCATTGCAACATCCGTGAAAGCATCAGTCAGCCTTGCAATCATCATTATGGTGCCGACCACGCCTGCACTTACACCCATAATGTCAGTGTAAAATTTCATAAGAAAGCTTGAGGACAGGAGAAAAGTGAAGTCGTTGCCGAAATCACCGAAGAGATAGCCGAGCTTATCTTTTATGCCAAAGGGCGGATGCTTGGTGTTTTTCATTCTGGATATATCCTTTCACTGATTGTTTCACGTGAGAAAAACCGTTCGTTTATTATTTTAGGAAGATTTCCCGAAAGAATACAAAAAATATAAAACAAAATCTTGAGTTGCAATTTTTTTTGTGATATAATACCCCTTAATTTCAAGATGAAAGAAGTTGAACCTTATGGTAGGTGTATTCGTAAATGTTGCAACGGTTATTATCGGAAGCTGCATCGGACTCATTTTCAAAAAAGGAATATCCAAAAAATATAGCGATGCTGTTCTGACGGGAATCGGTTTCTGTACAGTTCTTATCGGCATCCAGGGAATGCTCAAGGGCGAAAATGTGCTTGTATCAATTTTCTCTATGGTGCTCGGTGCAATTGTGGGAACGGCAATTGACATTGACAAAAGGCTTAGTCAGGCGGGAGACTTTCTTTCTGAAAAGCTCAAAAAGGGAGACGGCGAAAAGGCAGGTATCGCACAAGGCTTTGTGACGGCGAGTCTGCTTTTCTGCGTCGGTGCAATGACTATTGTCGGCTCGCTCAATTCAGGACTCAAGGGCGATCACACAATGATTTATACAAAGAGTGTTCTTGATCTTTTTTCTTCAATGATGCTTTCTGCATCTCTTGGTGTGGGCGTAATTTTTGCGGCAATTTTTGTCCTCGTTTTTCAGGGAGGAATTGTTCTTCTCGCAGGAGTGCTTGAGCCTCTTCTTACCTCAGGGGCAATTGCAGAAATTACCTGCGTGGGTTCGCTTATGATTCTTGCTCTCGGTTTTAACCTTACGGGGATTTCAAAATTCAAGGTTGCAAACTATCTTCCCTCTCTTCTCTTTGCACCCGTTGTGTGCTGTTTCTTCGATTTTCTCGGTCAGTACATACCGGCTTTTGCTTAGGGTGACGAGTATAATCCGAACTCGCCCAAAAGCGTGAGTTTTTGCGGCTTTTCGGCGTTTCGGATTTGAAAGGCGACAGCCTGTCGGCTTCCTCAACATCCAAAAATCCATCAAAAATTCGCACTTTTAGGTCGTAGATTTTTTACGAGGGGGATTTTTGTCAAATCAAGGCATAAAACGCAGTAAATCCTTTCGGATTTACGAGTATTTTAACAAAGAGTTGGCGGAAATCCGCCCCGTAAAAAACGGGTTCGGATTATACTCGTCACCCTAAGATTAGCAGCATCCCGAAACGAAAGGACTTTCACATGAAACAAAACAGTAAAAATCAGCTTGTCGGCTCACTTTTGCTTCTCATCTGTGCTTTTATCTGGGGCAGTGCCTTTGTTGCACAGACAACGGGTGCAGAATTTGTGGGACCTTTTACCTTTATATGTCTTCGAAGTATTCTCGGAGGAGCTGTTCTTCTTCCCGTAATTTTCATTTCGGACACCTTCAAAAAGAAGAGAGGCAACTATGTAAAGCCTGAAAAGAAACAGAAAAAAACACTTTTAATCGGCGGTATCTGTTGCGGTGCGGCGCTTTGCCTTGCATCAGTTTTTCAGCAGGCAGGCATTGACGAGGGTACAGATCCGGGCAAAGCAGGCTTCATCACTGCTCTTTACATTCTTCTTGTGCCTCTTTCATCCCTCTTTATGAAAAAGCGCGTGCGCCCGATTATCTGGCCTTGCATCGGTGCTTCGGTGGTTGCTCTTTATCTTTTGTGTGTAACGGAAAGTAATTCCGTAGAGCTTTCGGATCTGCTTGTGCTTATCTGTGCCGCACTTTATACGGTGCACATTCTTGTAATTGATAAGGTTTCACCTCATGTTGACGGCATAAAGCTTTCCTGCATACAGTTTTTTGTTGCGGCAGCATTAAGCTTTTTCCCGGCAATCATTATTGAGGGCTTTGAAGCTGAAATGATCGTTGCCGCACTTCCGTCCGTTGCTTATGCGGGCATAATGTCAAGCGGTGTTGCCTACACTCTGCAGATTCTCGGTCAGCAGAAAACCGAGCCCACGCTTGCTTCAATGATTATGAGCCTCGAGAGCGTTTTTGCGGTGCTTACATCAATGGCGGTGCTTCACCTTGCACCGAGTCCCAGAGAAGCTGTCGGCTGCGTGATTATGTTTGCGGCAATTATTATTGCTCAGCTTCCCGAAAAAAATAAAAATTAATTTACAAATAAAAAATTATGTGATACAATTAACCGGTAAGATAACTTATCGGTTAATTTTTTAAGGAGAAAAAAATGAGCATTACAAAAACTTTATTTGACACAATGCCTGACGGCACTCCCGTACACCTTTTCACAATTGAAAACGATAACGGTGTATCTGCAGGAATAATCACAAGAGGTGCAACGCTTCAGAGTCTGTGTTGTCCCGACAAGGACGGTAAAAACGGTGATATCATTATGGGCTTTGACACAGTTGCAGGTCATATGGCATCAGGCACTTATACGGGAAACATCATCGGTCAGTATGCAAACAGACTCTGCGGCGGCAAATTCAGTGTGGGCGGAAAAGAATATCAGGTCACACTGAATGAAAAGGGCAAAACCTGCCTTCACGGTGGCGGAGAATTCAACAGTGCAATCTGGAATGCGATTATAATTGACGATGATGCCGTTGAATTTACATACAAGAGCCCTGACGGAAAAGTGGGCTTTCCCGGTAACCTTGATGTAACTGTGACATACATTCTCACAGAGAAAAATGAGCTTGAAATTCATTATAAGGCAGTTACTGATACCGATACTGTCATCAACATGACAAACCACGCTTACTTTAATCTCGGCGGAGTTGAAAATGGTGATGTGCTCGACACAGAGCTGATGCTCAACTGCGATTACTACACACCCACTGATGCTGACAGCATTCCCACGGGCGAATTAAGAAGCGTAAAGGGTACAGCCTTTGATTTTACCGAGGGCAAGAAAATCGGCAAGGACATCGGAGCCGATGACGAACAGCTTATAATGTGCAGAGGCTATGACCACAATTTCTGTGTAAACGGTGAAATCGGAAAGCTTCGTCTTGTCGCAAGGGCAAAGGACGAAAAAAGCGGAAGAAAGCTTGAGGTAATGAGCGATCTTCCCGGAGTTCAGCTTTACACGGGCAATTTCCTTGACGGCACAGAAATCGGCAAGGGCGGAATAAAGCTTCAGAAGCATTACGGCTTCTGCCTTGAAACACAGTACTATCCCGACACCCCCAATCATCCCGATTTTCCCCAATGCACATTCAAAAAAGGTGAAAAATTTGAAAGTCTCACGATTTTCAAGGTTTGATACACACTCTAATAATTTAAGAAAGAAGGAGAAAAATGGACATTTCGACAATTATTATTTATCTTAAGGATCTCATTGCAACCATTATGACTCTGCTTATGATGATGTCTCCGGCATTCGGTCACACGGGAGCAGCTTATCAGGCAAAGGACCCCGATAAGCTTATTATGAGCTTTGCAGCAGTTTCCGACACCCATGTTGAAACAAACAATCCCGAAAGCTATGAAAATCTCAAGAATGTTCTTGAAGGTATGAAGGGCGGAGAAAACATTGACGCCGCCGTTTATCTCGGCGATAATGTTATGAACGGACAGTTCCTCGAAAACGTTCTTTTCTATAATGCGGTCAAGGCAATCAGCCCTGCAAAGGAAAACTTTGTTGTTATGGGTAACCACGACATCGGCAACGGAACAGGTGATTTCGAAGAGCATAAAAATAACTTTGTTGCCAATAACCGCCTCTATCTCGGAAATGACATCGGTGACGGCTATTACTACAGAGTAGTGAACGGTTGCTATATGATTTTCATCGCATCCGAGGAGCTTACCGTTAACGACTGTGCAATGAGCAAGGCTCAGTATGACTGGCTCAAGAGTGTTCTTGACGAGGCTAAAGCTGCAGATGCACCTACACTCGTTTTCAACCATCATCCTGCAAACTATTTCAGAGGAATTCCCGAGGGAGCTCTTGAAAGCGGAGCGCTCGTTGATCTTCTTAAGAATTATGAGGGCATTCTTTATCTTCACGGCCACATTCACGATGACCTTGGTGAAGACAACTTCTATCAGATTGAGGGCATCAACTGTGTTAACCTTCCCCGTGTAACAGAAACTGTTGATTATGCACCCGGTGACGGTGTTGTAGTTGAGGTTTACGAAAATGAAATCGTTGTAAGAGGCAGAGATTTCATCAAGGGTGAATGGATCGAAGGTCTTGATTACACTTACGCATACTAATCAGAATAAATTAAAAGCAAAAGTGGGGGCTGTAAAAAAAGTGCAGACCGCATAAAACAAGATAACTAAAGGGTTTCTTTCGGTATTGAACTGCCAAAGAAACCCTTTAAAACTGTAAAAATCAGCAAAAGCAGGCAAAAACAAGGTTTTTGCGTTTTATGCTATAAACAAACCTCGCCCTCGGAGTACCTTTGTACGCCGTCGGGTAAACCAAAATAAAGCTGAACGCTTTATTTTGGCTTCTGCGCATTTTTTTCTAGCCCATTTCTTTCTGCAACAGATATTTATAATCATTAAGCAATGAGGCGAGTAAATTCTTGTTCTTTTCTTCGGTTTCGCAAAGCGGGAGTCTGAGCCTTCTATTACACATACCAAGCTGTGCCATCGCTTCTTTAACAGGAATCGGGTTAACATCGCAGAACAAATTATGTGCAAGTGTCATAACTTCATTCTGCATCGAAAGACAACTCTTAAAATCGCCGAAAACGCCTTCAGAAGTCATTAAGTGAGTGAACGAAGGAAGAATGTTTGCCAGTACCGAAATAACTCCTTTGCACCCCAAAGCGCACGCAACGGCAATCATATCGTCGTTGCCTATATAAAAATCAAGCTTACCTCTGCAAAGGCTTATTGATTTCTCAAGCTTTGTTATACTTGTATCTGCTTCTTTTACTGCGACAATATTTTCGTGCCCGGAAAGCTCTCTGTAGGTTTCGGGGGTGATGTTCATACCGGTCCTTGAGGGGACATTATAAACTATCAACGGCTTATCAAGTCTGTCAGCCAAATAAAAATAATGCTTTACAAGTCCTTTCTGTGAGGTCTTGTTATAGTAAGGTGTTACCATCAGATGAGCATCAGCGCCACATTTTTCCGCTTGTGATGCAACCTCAAAAGAAAAAGAAGTGCTATTACTGCCTGTACCGCAGACAAGAGGAACTCTGCCTTTGATCTTATCTGCGGCAAAACGGAACAAGCTGAGTCTTTCATCAACGGTGAGAGTTGAACCTTCACCGGTTGTTCCGCAAACAATAATAGCATCTGTATTATTTGCAATTTGGAATTCTATAAGCTTTTCAAAAACGTTATAATCGATTTTACCGTCCTCACTGAAGGGCGTCACAAGAGCGACACCGCTGCCTGTAAAGACAGAGCTCAAAAGAATACCTCCTTAATATAAGGTTATTAAATTAATCAATGTAACCCTCAGCGCAAAGGAGTTCTGCAAGAAGAACAGCACCGCCAGCTGCACCTCTGAGTGTGTTGTGTGAAAGGCAAACGAATTTGTAATCGTACTGTGTATCTTCGCGGAGTCTGCCGATTGAGACTGCCATACCCTTTTCGAGAGTACGGTTAAGCTTTGTCTGGGGCATATTGTCCTCTGTGAAGTAATGAAGGAACTTCTTGGGAGCAGAGGGAAGGTCAAGCTCCTGAGCTCTTCCTGCAAAGCCGTCCCAAACCTTGATGATTTCTTCCTTTGAAGGTTTCTTGCCGTCTTCGAATCTCATAAATACGGCACCCATATGACCGTCTGAAACGGGAACTCGGATGCACTGTGCAGTGAAAGCAGGGGATGATGCCTTCTTGATTTCACCGTTTTCAACGCTACCCCAGATTTTAAGGGGCTCCTGCTCACTCTTTTCTTCCTCACCGCCAATGAAGGGGATAACATTATCAACCATTTCAGGCCAGCTTTCAAAGGTTTTACCTGCACCTGAAATTGCCTGATAAGTACAAACAAGAACATCCTTGATTCCGAACTGCTTATCAAGAGGATAAATAGCAGGAACATAGCTCTGAAGTGAGCAGTTTGACTTAACAGCAACAAAGCCCCTCTTTGTGCCGAGTCTCTTCTTCTGATCTTCGATAACCTTGATATGATCAGCGTTGATTTCAGGAATTACCATAGGAACATCGGGAGTGAATCTGTGGGCACTGTTGTTTGAAATTACGGGACATTCTGCCTTTGCATAAGCCTCTTCGAGAGCTCTTATTTCATCCTTCTTCATATCAACTGCACAGAAAACAAAGTCAACTGCTGAAGCAATTTCGTTGATGTCATCTGTTGCGTTTTTGATAATCATATTTTCCATTGAAGCAGGCATAGGATCAGCAATTCTCCATCTTTCACCTACTGCTTCCTTATAGGTTTTTCCTGCTGAACGTCCGCTTGCGGCAAGAACAGTAACATCAAACCATGGATGCTCAGAGAGAATTGTTGCAAATCTCTGGCCTACCATACCTGTGGCACCTATAATACCTACCTTATATTTTTTCATAAAAAACACCTCTTTAAAATTTTACTTATTATTTTTGCATAAAACTGTTGCCTATTTCAGCATTATGCACTATAATATAAAATAACTTTTATATAATATCACTTAATTGATTATCTGTCAATTATTTTAGGATTTTTTCTTAAGTAAAGGAATTTAAAATGAAAACATCTGATTTTTATTATGATCTGCCGCAGGAGCTTATTGCACAGCATCCCGTTGAGCCGCGTGACAGCTCGAGACTTATGACTGTTGATAAGCTTAACGGCGAAATCAAGCATAAGCATTTTTATGATATTGTCGATGAGCTTCGTGAGGGTGATTGTCTCATTCTTAACAATACAAGGGTTCTTCCTGCAAGAATTTACGGAATAAAGGAAGAAACCGGTGCAAGAGTCGAGTTCCTTCTCCTTACAAACAAAGGTGACGATGTGTGGGAGACCATAACAGGTCCCGGTAAAAGAGCTAAAATAGGAACAAGGTTTGTTTTCGGAGACGGAATACTCAAGGCTGAAATAATTGATGTTCTCGAAGGTGGAAACAGACTTGCAAGGTTTTATTATGAAGGGAACTTCTATAATTGCCTTGAACAGATAGGTCAGATGCCTTTGCCTCCGTACATTACTGAAAAGCTTGAAAATCAGGAGCGTTATCAGACCGTTTATTCAAAAGAGCTCGGTTCAGCCGCAGCTCCGACAGCAGGCTTGCATTTTACTCAGGAGCTGATGGAAAAAATCAAAGCCAAGGGTGTTGAAATCGGTTACGTCACACTTCATGTCGGTCTCGGTACCTTCAGACCCGTAAAGGCTGAAGATATCACACAACATCATATGCATTCAGAGCACTATTGGTTACCGAAGGAAACAGCAGAGCTTATCAATACAACGAAGAAAAACGGCGGCAGAGTTATAGGTGTCGGCACAACGAGCTGCAGAACTCTTGAATCCGTTGCAACCTTTGAGGGTGAAATCAAGGAATGTGAAGGCTGGACGGACATTTTTATTTATCCAGGTTACAAGTTTAAATGCATCGACGCTCTTATCACGAATTTCCATCTTCCTGAAAGCACGCTTATAATGCTTGTAAGTGCTTTTTGCGGTTATGATAATACAATGAATTTTTATAAAAAGGCTGTTGAAGAAAGGTACAGATTTTTTTCCTTTGGCGATGCAGTATTTTTGAGGTGACATATGTTAAAGCTTATAAAAAAAGAAGGTAATGCGAGACGCTGTGAGTTTGAAACAGTGCACGGCACAGTTCAGACACCTGCTTTTATGAATGTTGCAACCTGCGGCGCAATCAAGGGTGCTCTTTCAGCTATTGATCTAAAGGAAATCAGATGCCAGGTTATGCTCTCTAACACCTATCATCTTCACGTGCGCCCCGGTGATAAGCTTGTCAGAGAAATGGGCGGACTGCATGAATTCACCCGTTGGGACAGACCCATTCTTACCGATAGCGGCGGCTTTCAGGTTTTTTCTCTTGCCGGACTTCGTAAAATCAATGAAGAGGGTGTAACCTTCAATTCGCATATTGACGGAAAAAAGATATTTATGGGACCCGAGGAAAGTATGCAGATTCAGTCAAATCTCGGTTCTACAATTGCTATGGCTTTTGACGAATGTGTTGAAAATCCTGCAAAATATGAGTATGCAAAGGATTCGTGTGCCCGTACCGTAAGATGGCTTAAGCGCTGTAAGGCTGAAATGGACAGACTTAACAGCCTTCCTGATACAATTAATAAAAATCAGCTTCTTTTCGGTATTAATCAAGGCTGCACCTTTGAAGATCTTCGCATTGAAAATATGAAGGAAATCGCCGAGCTTGACCTTGACGGATACGCTATAGGCGGTCTTGCTGTCGGTGAGCCCAAGGAAGATATGTACCGTATTATTTCCGCCGTAGAGCCCTATATGCCCGAGAATAAGCCCAGATACCTTATGGGTGTCGGCACTCCCGGTAATATAATAGAAGGTGTCAGCAGGGGAGTGGACCTTTTTGACTGTGTTATGCCGAGCCGTAATGCACGTCACGGTCACCTCAACACATGGAAGGGCATCATAAACATCAACAACGCAAAATACGAAAAGGATGCTTCTCCTATCGATACAGAATGTGACTGTCCTACCTGCAGAAACTTCTCACGCTCTTATATCAGACATCTTTTCAAGGCAAAGGAAATGCTCGCAATGAGACTTTGTGTTATCCACAATCTTTATTTCTATAATAATATGATGGAGAAAATCAGAGAAGCACTTGATAACGGAACCTTTAACGACTTTAAAGAAAAATACGTTGATTTACTTGATACAAGAATATAAATATTAGGGTAAAATAAATAAAAACACTTGATATTTGATTTGTCTTTTGATATAATAACAAGGATATTTTATTAACGGAGGAATAAATAATGAACTTTTTAACTCAGGCTCCTACATCACCTATGGGCAGCTCAAGCATGATTTTTATGCTTATCGGTATGTTTGCTCTTATGTATTTCATGACAATCCGTCCTGAGAAGAAGAGACAGAAGGAAGAACAGGAAATGCGTAACGCTCTTGATGTCGGCGACGAAATGACAACAATCGGCGGTATCTGCGGTAAGGTCGTTGTTGTCAAGGAAGACAAGCTTATCATCGAAACAGGTGTTGACAGAACAAAGATGACAATCACTCGTTGGGCTGTTCAGCAGAACAACTCAGCAAACGAAAGACTTGCCGCCGAAAGAGAAGCAGCAAAGGCTGCCGCTGAAAAAGCAAAGGCAGAAAAGAAAAAGGCAAAAGAGAACAAAGACGTTCTGTAATAATGTTAAAATTCCCTTCATATCCTTTTACAAGAGGATTGAGGGGGATTTTTTTTATGATAAAAAATAAAAGCTTTACAACGAAGAAAACTGCAGCTAAAAATAACAACTCTGATTTTTCTTTTATTCTTAAATGTGCTTGTATTCAGGCAACAGTCTTTATATTATTTTGCTTCATTTCCTTTATAGCCGGAATTAAGGTAACTGATTTTAAATGGATTACTCCGGCGGCATTGATAATCGGAAGCAGTGTCTCGGGGTTTATTTCAGGTAAGTTTAAAAGAAAGAAAGGTTATATTTATGGTGTATTATTTTCGTTGCCGTTCAATTTGATTTTACTGGTTATATCTCTGTTTGTAAATTCATTTTCTGTTGATTATATGCTTCCTGTTTGCTTACTCGGGTCTGTAATTTCCTCCTCAATCGGCGGAATGTTATCTGTTAATATTAAGAAAAAGGTGAAGATCAAGAGATAAAAAGAGGGGAGAGGAGTGTGTATAAAATGCACATAAAACCGCCGAATAAAATAATAAATCTGCAGGACAAAGATCTGGCGATATCTTTTTTGTCTGTTTTCTCCGGTTTACTTGTCGGACTTATAATGTATATATTTCTTGATAACGGCACGAGAAAAGAAATCTTTGAGCTATTTATTGATTTCAATACAATATTCACTAATAAAACCACAATGGAAATATTATCGGGTATTGTTTTGTACGGACTTTTATATTTTATAATAATGTTTATTCTTGGCGGAAGCTTTTTAGGCTCTGTAGGTGCTCCGATTGTTACATTAATCAAATCAGTGGGTCTTACACTGATCGTTTCAAATTTATATTGTGAGTATGCATTGAAAGGCCTTGAATACACATTACTTGTGTTTTTCCCGGGAAAATGTATTCTTATTCTGGCTATGTTATTAATGACAAAAAATTGTATTGCCACGAGCAGGAAAATAATATATAACGACAAAGACACGCAAGTGAAAAATATCACAGATTACTCCATAAAAAGCCTGATAATACTTATTATATTTTTGTTTTCATGGATAACTGATTTCGGATTAATAAAGGTGTTTTCTAATCTGTTTAATTTCAAATAATAAAAAGCCGGCATTATTTAGCCGGCTTTTCTTTTGACAGAGGATTACTCGAAATTGCATCCTTGACCTGTTGATTTTCTATATGTGTATATATTTCGGTTGTTGAAAGATTCTCATGACCTAAAACCTCTTTTAAGGTTAAAACATCTACTTCGCCGTGAGTATACATAAGTGTTGCGGCTGTATGTCTTAGTTTATGAACTGAATAATGCTGACCCTCAAGGCCGATGGCATTAAGATATTTATAAACCATAAGCTGTACAGCCTGGCGACCCATACGCTTGTTAAGTCGGCTGATAAACAAAGCTTTTCTCGCATCATCGTTCGCAAGTCCGTCACGGGGTCTTTCGTTAAGATAAGATTTCAGAGCAAGTATGCATGACTTGTTCAGGTAAACCATTCTCTCTTTGTTTCCTTTACCCTTGACAACCATCGTCTTTGTATCAAAGTTTATATCTGAAACATTCAAAGCAGTAAGCTCAGCAAGTCGAAGGCCACAGTTAAGAAACAAGGTAAGTATACAATAATCTCTTCCTTTAAATTCTCCGTTGACCGCATTGAGTAAATCAATGCTTTGTTCAAGTGTGAGATAACGAGGAAGTGTTTTCTTGGAAGATGCGACCTCAAGCATTTCCAAAGGATTTTTATCAATATAATGCATTTTTACAGAAAGATATTTAAACAGACCTCTTAATGATGAAGCTTTTCGCATACGGCCTCGGGCTTCAAGCTGTCGTTCATTTTTGCAATATGTTAAGAAATTGTTAACATCCTTTAAAGTTACTTTATTAAAGAAATTTCTGTCAAGATATGACAAATCATAATCAGAAGGCAGTTCATCAGGCGTCGAAAGCTTTTTTTCTTTTGAGACCATATAACGTAAAAACAGCCTTATATCTGATGCATATTCATTAAGAGTTGATTCGGAACGGTCCTTGGTTACCGAAAGATCGTCAATAAATTCATTAACAAGCTCCGGTAGCAAATTTCTGTTTAAATATGGAAGCATAATACACCTCATACATAATGATACATAACAACTATACAAAATTTTTAAAAATCTGTCAAGTCGGGTTAAAATTAACGGAAAGTATAATAAAACAAGAAAAAGTCATTTGATCAGTTTTTATTTAATGATGCTCAGATCATTTTAAAAATTTCTATCAAATGGAATTTTTTAATATGGTGACTTATTAGCAAAAATGAAACAACAAAAAAATATTCATTGTTAAAAAAGTAATTTAACAGTTTATTTTTTTAAGCATAAACTAAAAAAATATTAGTAAATCATAGTATAAGTTCAAGCGCTGAAAACAAAAACTTGAATAAATCGGTTAAATAACCATAAAAATAAAGAATATGATTATATTTGTTTTATTTACATTATCTGACTTAAATCGATAAAACCGTTTAAACTGAATTAATTATTCCCCTCAACTATACAAAATATTTATTTTGTATAGTTGACTGTTTAAATCATACAATCACCCACTTTCAACAAAAGAATCTAACCAACGAAGAATAGAAAAAATATATTTATCAAAATACGCCTTCTCAGTCTGAGCTTGAACAAGCTTAATATAAGGCTCAGGCTCAATAGGACGATAATGGAATATATAATTTTCTATTTCAACAAGATTATTACTCAAACGAACATCCTCATTAAAAAACAATTGACAAATACGATTATATAAATTTTCAGAAAGCATTATTTTAACCTACCTTGCATATAAGTTAAACCGATATGTTGTTCTTTACCTGATGAATCAACAAAAGAAAAAGAAGAAGTACAAGTAAATTTAAATTGCGTAATAGATCTAATACTATCAAAAATTTCACCAGACTCCGTATCAGGAACACCGTCAAAACCGTGACCGGTATTCCACATATAACAAAAATCACGATGCAGCTGAGCACGATCCAAGCCAAGAGAACAACAATAAGTCTTATTACCCGGCATAGCAACACAATCTTTTGTAATATACTTGCTAACATATGCAGCTAAATCATTTATCTTTTCAGCTGATTTATGATTATCGTGATACTTGCAACCCTTGAGAACATGAATATCTATACTCCCATAATGCCAACACTCAAGAATATCCTTGTAAGGTATATACTCATCATTGAATAATACAATGTGGCAATGAAGGCAGCCTTCGTTGCCTTCAAGCTCTCCCCTCTCCTTCTGCCGTTCCAGAACATAGAGGTAACGCATCTTGTATCCCCTGCGGCTCATACCCATACGAAAAGCATTAAAATTTTTCTTGAAGGTAGCAACATCAAGAACTGTCTCAGCATAGGTAAGAGTAAGAAACTTTGTATATCTGCCGATATTCGACCAAATTATCTGCCGAACTTGGCGTTGAGCTCTTACAAGGTTACCTGCACGCTTTTCACCGGGCTCAGGCTTACGCTTAATATCATACTCACGTTCATAACCGTATCTGATAGGCTTACTATAGGTGTAAGTTTCAACTGTACGACCGGAAACGAACAACCTGCCCTGCATATACTTTTCAGCCACATCGTTAGCAACTGCCATTTTTATACCTCCTACAAAATAAAATTTAAAAAATGTGCGAGATTTGAGTATATAGTCAAGTTAAATACGCGCGCGCGTGCGCGCACGTGAGGGACACAAACTGCACTCGTTCGCTCGCTTGCCTGTTTCCCTCCGTAGTTTCCAACAGCCAAAGCTATGGAAAAAACTACCCGAGAGAAAAATTAAAGAAAGATATTTGAAGCCGTTTTTACCACAGCTTGACCATTGAAAACTACTACCCTTCAACGAACGCACAAAAGAGGGATTGACATTTTTTAAATATTGAGGTATAATCAAAGAGCAGTTGACAATAGTCAGCAGCACATGATTATAGAAGTTTTCAAGTTGGTAGCTGGGGAACTTCTATTTTTTTTATTCTTCGTAATTTTCGTTATTTTGCCCCTTAAAACGCTTTTTGATTTTTTGTTGTATACTTTCCTTGTTTTCTACTGTTCTAGTCATTTTACCGACAAAATGGATAAGATTGGAAGGAATATTATCAAAATTAATCTCATCATCAGTAATTTCATCATTATAATCAGAACGATGAAAGAATTCTTCATCAGATAAAATTTCATCATCAGACATTACTTCTTCTTCATCTTCAGAGCCGAAATAATCACGCCATAAATCCATAAGAGAACGAGAAGATACATAACCCTGTTCTTCCTGAGCTTTGTCAAAATCAAATGTTTCATCCCACATAGGAGATTCTTTAAAAGGCTTATCGAGGAAGGTATGAGTAGAAACAAATTTGTTATACCATTTCTTACGCCAAAAAAGGAAATCGCCGGAAGGAACTTCACATATATCCCAAGATACTTTTTGCATACCTTTTCTGAACATTCTTCCCTGAACTTCTGTCATTCTGTCAGCTACTTTTGCAAGAGTAGTATGAGAAGCTTCAATATGTGTAAAATGCCAGAAACCAGGAGTAAGATAATAAGTTTGGTCAGCAGCTCTTTTAACATTCAAATCTAAACCGTCATAAGCCTGAGTAGCAACAAACAAATGAATATCACACTTACGAAGATAGTTAAAAAAGTCTTCATCAGCTACAGTCCATTTGGCATAAGAACGGGCAGGCCATACAGTTTTACCTTCATCAATAAGAACACAGCAACCTGAAAGATTAGTTGAATAAAGCCATTCCTTGTCAACATCATAACGTTCTACACCGTTAACGATAGAATGAGTCATAGGAATCTGATAGCAGCCTTTATATGGATATTGACAATAAACAGGATAGCCTGCATTCTGATAGGCATCAACGATATATGCGAAAAGAGTACTTTTACCTGCACCCTTATCACCCGTTACAATACCACAGGTAGTGCCAAGTAAATGACGTGTTAATCTCTTACCCATTACGATACATCCCCTTTCTGAATACAGATGAAACAAGAGACATAACAAGAAGACCTGTAAAAAGATAAGTTATAAAATCAAAAGTAGATACCGAAACAAAAAGATACAAAAACAAATCAAATAAACTTGATATAAATTCCATAGACAAAAAAGAGAGCATATTAAACTTTTAATTAAAGCTCTCTATGCCCCCTTTCATAAAAAAATTAGCCTCTGCGACGACGTCTGCGACCTGATGAAGCAAGACCTCTGACTCCGAACTTACGAATAACACTGATAGCAAAAACGAAAACGCCGCCAAAAAGAGCTGCATAAACCGAATAGGAAAGAACCGGATTCGAAGTAATAAAATTGAGAACGTAAGTTACAGAATTCAAAAGATAAGTAAAAAAGAATGAAATATTAGAAATAAAATTAGCCAAAAAAATCACCTCCTAAAATAGAATAAAAACATAAAATACAAACAAACGATAAACGAGAGCTCACGCTCATCGTTTATCTATGTGCCTTAAATCCAAGTCGTCTAGAAACTTTAAAAACAAGGCCCGTAAGACCGGCAACTGCAGCAAAGGTGAGACCATACATAAGAAGAGGTTCACCAATAACATAATTAATGACAGCAATCATGGAAGAAATAACAGATTCAATAACACCCGCATAATCATCAGATGAAATAACATCTTCTATAAGTGCTACAGTGGTTGAAACCTGATCACCCATTTATATATCCCCCTTTCTTTTAAATTTTCTTCATTTTCATATTTAATTATCAAGGGAATTATTAATCAACATCATAATTATTAGTTAACTGTAAATCAGAGGTATTGTTATAACTTTCAGTACTTCTGACTGAAGTACCGGAAACATATAATTCACCGTTACCATCATAACGATATGTCTTTGTAACAGTAGTACGTTTAGAGTTACCCCAATTCTTTTTCTCAAAATCAGGAGCAAGAAAGCGAAAACCATTAATAGTAACGCTCATCTTATGAGGATTATTTTTAAAAAATTCATCAGATAAACGCTTAGCAATATCATGTTGTCTATTACGCTCATACTCAATATTCTTAGCGTAAGCACGCTTTGAAATCTTATTAAACCGAGAAAAGAAAAAACTATTAGAAGAAACAGTTGAATCCTCTGTAGAATGAGAAGCATCAACAAAAAAATCTACAACAATAAGCACCAAAGGCAGAGCTGAAACCATAAGACCGACAGAAAGCAAAGGAGTGTCATGGACAAAATCAATAAAAGGATTAAAAACCTGGTTAAAAAAGCCGTTAAAAACTTCAGATAAAGAATTATATATCTGTTCATAACTCATTAAATCACCTCTTTAAACCTCTGTAAACAAAGTAAATACAGCTACAGCCAAAGGTTATTGAAAACGGTATAATAAAGGCAGGAGTAGACAACACAGAAGAAATCAAATGATTAACTGCAGAGCTTGCCAAACCGATAAGACTGACAAAAAAATCAAGACCACTCATAAAATCACCTTAGTTATTTTTCTTAAAAAGTCCTACTATTGCAAACAAAAGACCACCAATAAGCGGAAGGCCGACAGAAGCAAGCAGGAACCAGTTACCGCTTATCATATTCCAGCCGGCAGTAAAAATAGTGCTAAAAGTAGTAATAAGGCTATCTATACCGCCTTCCATTTCTGCCATAGTTGCAACACTTAAAAAGTTAAACATTTATACTCCCCCTTTCATCTGAACATTGATATAAATGCTTCAAACACTTTATAAAGCACAAAGAGCATAAAAGAAAGAAGCACAAATCCAAAAATATACTCAAGAAAGCCGAAGCCTGAAGGAGCTTGTCCGATAATCTGACGAACATAATCAAAAATTGTCATAGTCTGTAACCTCTCCTGAAGAGTGAAATTAATACATTTGAAGCTTCACAAATGCAAAGTATAGTCAAAAGAGCCATTATATAATTATCTTTATTAAAGTAAGAATCATTATAAAGCTCAGAATCATCAGTAATAAAATTTAAATTAGTAGCCGTAAGAGTACTCATATCAGGAGATAACCCGATATAAGTTCCTGTAGTCGTAGATACACGGTACTCGACATAATTGAATCTCGTAGCTCTTGCAGTATATATTGCACCGCCTGAGGTAATGACGTACCCGTTAATTGTGCTATTAGTGAGATTGTAAATATTAGAACCGCTACTATCAAAACCAAAAGTATTGTTTTGGAAGTCAATCGGAAAGATACACGTAACTTTCCCCAAATTGGAATCGAAAACCTCAAAGAATGCACCCCCTGAATAAGGAACATAAGAAGGAATTGTAGTGTTATAATCTGCAGCTAAGCTCACACAAGGAAAGCAGAACAACATTAAAGAGCACAAGCAAACAACAAGTATAAAACGTTTCAATACCAAATCACTTCTTTCCCTGAATAAATTTAATAACTATTGCAATAACTGCAGGGAGAATCAACCAAATGAGAACAGGAATATCAAAAATTGCCGTTTCAAGAAGTAAATTAAAAAGTGTAGAAAACAAGGTGATAATACTATTCATTTAATCCCCTTCCCTTCCGAGCAGTTTATATATCACGCTGACAGCTACAAGGGCAATAAGCGAGATTTTGAAGATTGTAGGCAAAGCAACAAACAGCTCACCCAAAAAGCCGATACAGGACAATATAAGAGAAATTACAGAAGTTATCCAACCGACTACAGAAGAAAGTATTTCAAAGATAAATCCGAAAAAATCAGATATATACCACCAAATGCGAATCATCTGCCAATCACCTTCCTTACAATACAAAATACAACAAAGAAGGTAACAAAAGCAGAAAGAAGCGGAACGGCGGTAAGAAACGTATTTATGACGCCGCTTCCGGATTCAATATATGTAACAACATTTTCAAGTGTTGAATTAAGCGAATTTTTAAAATCAGTTACATCATTCATTTGTTCATCAAAGAATGATTGAATACCACCAAGGATATTTTCAAAAGGATTTTCATGTACAGGCTTATCCTTTTGAAAATACAAAATCATATTTAGCATTGTAGTAAGAGCACTTGTAATACCGCTTATAATATCACCGGGAACTTCTTTAAGAGTTTCCCAGATGCCTTTAGAAGTAGAAGCAGATATTTCATCAGGTGTAGGCGGAGTAATATAACCGATATAACTATTAAAATTAACTTGCATATCAAGATATTTACCATTAGCGAAACCGGCAACGGGATCACCAACGGCACGAATACGAGTATAAACACTTGAATCCTCATAAACCTGAATACTGGTTAAAGTTCTACCGGGTCCGATACCGTTGTAACCGTAAACATAATAATCACGAGGATCTTCAGGAGCCAAAACCAAATAACCATAACGAACAATCTTATCATTATCGCCTACAGAAACAGGATCAACAGATGCCCAATTAGTTAAGAGCTTATATCGATGGTCATAATATGCATGATAACAAACTGCATTATCCCATACCTGACCAATTGCCTTTATACCGGTAATATATATAGAGTTTGGTGTATTATCTATAACTTCTTGAGATGAACGATAGAGAGCTGAAATAGAAATATTCCAACCTGCGTAAACATGAATTACATCAGGAGATACAATAATAAACAAAAACGGAACTTTGTAAACGCCTGAATAAGAAGCGTTAGTAACACTACCCTGAGGCTCACCGTAAAGAATATCCTGAACAAAATCAGGCATTTCCATCCAAGGAAGATTGATAGGATCAACATCAGGATAAGAAGGTGAAGTTAATAAAAAAGGCTGAAAAGGCTCATAATCAAGCGGTTTATACGGTGAATAATAAATACCGTTTTCTGCATCAAAAAGCATTTCTTCACCCGTGAAAGGATCATAAAATGCAGCTGCAGGATTAATAAAAGAAGAGAGTAAAACAACAATACAAGTTAATACAACTACAAAGCGTTTTATAAACTGCATGTTGTTTTACCCTCCTATAAAAAAATATGGAAATGAAAAAGCGTTATTTGTTAACAGGCCTGAAGCCAATTACCTTAGGCTGACCGCCTGTAAAGCCGAATATCCACTCATAATGTTCACCGCATTTAATCTGCGAAGGAACCTGCGCGCCCATCGGAAAAGAAACCTTACCGCAAACATTACCAAAAAAGCCGTTCTGCTTCTGCTGTGATGTGGGCTCGGTAACAAAGTGGACTGACTGACCCTTAATTTCATTACCTGTCTTTTTGTCTTTAAAATCATACTTCTGATAACCTACGAGTTGAAATACATTTTCCATTGTTTTTTTCCACCTTTCTTATTTTGTAGGATTTTAAAAATATCGGGACAGGTTGGACTCGAACCAACGACCAAGGGCGTTTCATCACAATACCCCTTCAAATGTTGTGAAAGCTCTACCACTGAGCTACTGTCCCATACGGTACCCGTCTGTTCCGGGCTGTCAACCTGATGAAAACGGAAATCAGGATTTATGAGAAAATAAAAATTCAGAAAGGTGCCCGTCTGTTCCGGGCTGTCACCAGTCTCTCCCGGTGTCGAATAGGATGTCAAAAATGACCGAAAAATCTATATCAACCGTTTTCACGGTCAATAAGTGAATCAACATACGCTTCAAGGTCACTTGAGCTTTTATCAAGTCTTCTTTTAACGAGCTTACGCCAAACTCTCCATCTGAGACCGTATGTCATGCCTAAAGCAAACTCAAGACCGATGCCACATAAGATACCGAAAACAAAGAAGATAATATCATCAAGTTGCATCATGGTTATCATCCTCGATTTCAAAATATTGCTTAAAAATTTCATTGATATATGTGTATTTCTCGTTGGATATTTTAACCTCAATAAAAGTTCTGACAGAAAACACAGAAGTAATAATAAAGCCTGCAACACAAAAACAAAATAAACCTATAACATCAGGTGTCATTGTTATCATCCTTTCAAAGTCTCAGAAGCCGAATTGAAAATATAGGAAAAAATTCAGCTTCTGATTCTGTAGACGATTTCTGTCTACAAATAAAAATATAGACGATATTCGTCTAAAAGTCAATAGACATTTTCCGTCTATGATAAAATTCGTATAAAGTAACCAAAAGAAAGAAGGTTATATATATGAATTTTAACGAAAGAATAAGAAACTTAAGAGAAGATATTGATAAAACTCAAAAAGAAATTGCAACTATTTTCAATACAACACAAAGAAAAATATCAAGATTAGAGACAGGAGAAAGTCAACCGTCACTGCAAGATATAAAACAATACTGTCATTATTTCAATAAATCAGCAGACTACATACTTGGATTCACAAACGAACCAAAACCATTACCAAAAAAATAAATTATTTATGTTACTTTTTGAAGAAAGAAAGAATATATAAGTAAGAACATAAATAAGGAGATGTCAAAAATGAAAAATAACAATTATAAGCCAAACAAATACGATATAGAAATCGATAACTTGTTAAAAATGAGAAAAAAAGAGCTGAACAAGATAAAGCTAAGAGGCGGTATAATAGCTCTCATCGGACTGTTATTAGTACTGTACACATTCATAAACAGTGAATATGCTTTATATACTATACTTGGAGGAATGGCACTTGTATCAATAGGAACAGGATACGGTGACAACAGAATCAAAGCAATAAACAAATATGTAAACTCACAAATACGAACAATTGAAGATGAAGAAACAAGAGACAGATTAAGAAACCAAAAATAACATAAAAAATAACCCGCCTCAAAGGCGGGTTTGTGTTTATTTATGTGATTTAGAAACAATCTTATGAGTAGGAACAGATTTTAACTTAACACCACAATTATAACAATATGGAGTTTGTATACACATATGCTGAACACTATCTAACATCCAACGAGCACCGCAACAGGAACAAACCATATGCCAACCATTAACACGAAAAACAGGAACCCAAGAAGGAGCAGAAGTTTCTTCAGGAGCATCAAGAGTGGGAGATTCTTTCAGGACAGATTCCAGACATCTGGAATCGTCAGATTGACTATAAAAATTCCAAAATCTTAAAACCAAATCTACAAACTCTTTATAATCAACAATACGATTATAGCCACAACCGCGACCACAATCATTAAGAATTCCATAATGAAATGAAACAATATAGCCATCAGGCCTAATATCAGATGGTTTACATTTATGACCTGAAACAGTAAGTTGAAACTTCTTACCATTAATTTTACGATGATAAACTTCTCTAAATTTCTGAAAATTAAACTGCATATAATAAAGCTTGGTATATTCAGGCTCATGAAAAGACATTTTAACTTCTCTTATCTGCTTAACAGTCATATCAGATGTAACCTGAGAACGCTGCTTATCATTCATAGATAACATCTCTACAAGCTGACTATAATTAAAATTAGTGTATGAGTCTTTCACAAAATAAGAAAATGGTAAAGTTTCAGTAGGATTACAAAAAGCTTTACAAACATTGATAAAATTATATGTAGAACTCTTTTTAAATCCTAACTGATCAGAAGCATATTCATGTATAGAAGAATATCCCCATTCTTTATATGTTTCATAATAATCACATTCAGCAAGAAGGAAACCAATATAAACAAATTCTTTAGCAACTTTATACATAGAACCCTTAATTTTATTAGTAAGCTCAACACAAGCGGGTTCATCAGAAGAACCAGCTTTATAAATAGCATAACCACAATCCATTAAAAACACCTCATTTTAGTAAATTTAACAACAAAATATATGGCGGAAATATCTATTTTGTATAGTTGCTTATTGATGTTGGCGATAATATCTCCTTTCAGAGTGAAATTAAAAATTATCAGATTCAACCTTGTGCTTATGTGCAAAATATGATAGAATACATATTATCAATTTTAAGGATGTACGTTATGCAAATTAAAATTCAGGATGGTGTTGTTGACCTTTCAGGTCAGCCAATTTTAAAAAGAATAAATATTGAAATCAACACAAACAGTAAAATCGGAATTGTCGGAAGAAACGGTTGCGGAAAAACAACTCTTCTTCGTCTTATTGCAGGAGAATTAGAATTGTCAAGAGATAATCCCGAAATGAAAAGCATTTTTACAGTTTCGGGTAAGCCGATTATCGGAAGCCTCAGTCAGCTTGCATTTAAGGATGATTCCAACTCTCTCATAAATGAAATCCGTGATGCTTACTCGGAAATTATCCGAATGCGCGATGAAATTGAAAAACTAAGAATTCAGATGGACAACTCGCCCACTGAGGAGCTTATTGAAAAATACACTTTACTTCTTGATGTATTTACAAATAATGGCGGATTCTATTTTGAAAAAGAATACGAGGCTGCAATTAAGCGTTTCGGATTCACGGACGAGGATAAAATACGTCCCCTCTCTTCTTTTTCCGGTGGACAAAGAACAAAAATTGCTTTTCTTAAGCTGCTGCTGTCAAAGCCTGATTTACTTTTGCTCG
Source organism: Acutalibacteraceae bacterium (assembly GCA_045601905.1). GTDB lineage: Bacteria > Bacillota > Clostridia > Oscillospirales > Acutalibacteraceae > UBA6857. The sequence continues at coordinate 113,610 of JAZSAM010000031.1, forward strand.
ATGAGCCTACCAACCACCTGGATATCGAAGCTGTAGAATGGCTCGAAGGATACCTTTCATCTTATAAAAAAGCTGTTGTTATTGTTTCTCACGACCGAATGTTTCTTGATAAAACAGTAAATACAATTTACGAAATTGAACGTGGAAAAACATATAAATATAATGGAAATTATTCTCATTTTATTGAACAAAAGAAGCTTTTAAGAGAAAAACAAGCCAAAGATTACGAAGCTCAGCAGAAGGAAATCGCACGACTCAATGAATTGATTGAACGCTTTCGCTACAAAGCAAACAAAGCAGCTATGGCCCAGTCTAAAATCAAAGCACTTGAGCGAATGGAGCTTATCGAACCGCCAGAAAGCTATGATATTAAAACATTCAAAGCTGCATTTGAACCTGACATTCAGTCTGTTAACGATGTTCTCACTGTCAGAGATCTGGAAATCGGATATAATAAAATGCTTTCGAAGGTCAGCTTTGACATAAAAAAAGGTCAGCATATCGGCATACTGGGAGGGAACGGTCTCGGCAAATCAACACTTCTTAAGACTCTCATCGGTGCTGTCTCCCCTCTTTCCGGTAATTATATCTTTGGTGCTAATGTCAAAATAGGTTATTTCGATCAACAAATGGCGCAGTATACAAGCAACAAAACAGTTCTTAGTGATTTTCTTGATGAATTCCCTTCTCTTACTGATTTTGAGGCAAGAAGCGCGTTAGGTGCTTTTCTGTTCAGCGGAGAGGATGTTTTCAAAAATGTCAATGTACTTTCCGGCGGCGAAAAAGTAAGGCTTGCCCTTTGCAAAATTTTCAAAAGAAAGCCGAATTTTCTCATCCTCGACGAGCCTACAAATCACATGGACATTATAGGAAAGGAAGCTCTTGAGACAATGCTTTCCGAGTTCAGCGGCACGCTCCTCTTTGTTTCCCACGACAGATACTTTGTAAAGAAAATAGCGCAACATATAATCTCTTTTGAAGGTAAGGAAACTGTCAGATGGTTTGAATTCGGATTTGAGGAGTATGAAAATTACCAGCTTAAAAGAAGTGAAGAAGCAATCAATCCCCTCCCCTCTTCTGAACCTAAAAAAGCTTCTCGGGCAACATACACAACTCCTGCAAAGGAAAAGTCAAGGCGTGAAAAAGCTCTTAAAAAAGCTGAAGAAAAGGTCGATAAGCTGGAAGCGGAGCTTGAAGCACTAAATGCACGGCTGAACGATGAAAACAATCTTTCTGATTATGTGTTACTTTCCGAAATACAAGGTAAAATGAGCATTTGCGAGGACGAACTGATGCTAGCCATGGATGAATGGGAAAAGGCTGAAAAAGCCCTTTTTGAGTTAAATAGCTAATAACACAAAGCAGATGTTTGATCGGTTGATCAAGCATCTGCTTATAATTATTCAGCTTTAGTCTCAATTTGAGGGAACATAAGCTTTACATACTCATAGCAATTATCGTTAATGCCGACAGAATCGAGATAAACACTGCTTGCACCTGAGGTGAGAACAACTATACCGTCACCTGTTTTAGGATCAAAGGCATACACGGAATACATACCGTAAGCATCGCCTGTGTGCGAGTAAATTGTACGACCGGGTAATGCTGCACTATTCTCTTCACATCCGAAACCTGAGCCTATTCCGGCAGCATCATAAATACGGGTTTTGAGCATCTCCTTAACGCTTTCAGCTGAAAGGAGCCGTTCACCGTTTTCTGTTACACCGCCTGCTGCAATCATAGCAACAAACTTGAGGTAATCTTTCGCAGAAGCAAATAGGTTGCCCTGAACAAGGTGATGTGTTTGACCTATTGTACTGCTCGGCTTTGCTAAAAGCATCGTTGAAGAATTAAGACCGGAAAGGTCAGCAACAAGATTTGTATTTTTTAACTCGCTTGCAAGATAAGAAGCATCTATTCCGAGAGGATCAAAGAAATACTCTTTAGCAAGCTCATTGAAGTATCTGCCTGTTACAAGCTCACAGATGGCACCAACTACGGCAACAGAGAAATTGCTGTAGAAATAAAATTCACCCGGTTTACCTACACATAAGGTATAAGGTGCTTCAAGCACCTGCCTGAGAGTCATTGTAGAGTCACCTGCAAGTGAGGCCTCGAAGGTTGTGGAGTCAACCACCGTTCCTGAATGTGACATCAGCATTGCCGGTGTGATAGCAATATCAGGATACTGAGGATTTCTTACTTTAAATCCGAGAAGATCACTGATGTCATCATCAATTGAAACCTTACCGAGATCACAGAGCTTCATAAAAACAGCATCTGTTACAAATTTTGAAAGAGATGCAACGCGATAAATACTGTCTGATGTCACTGCTGTCTGATTTGCATAATCAGCATAACCGTATTCATAGGTGTACTGAAGCTGAAAGTTTTTCATAACAGCAATCTGTACAGCGGCTGAGTTGTATTTCTTGCTGATTTTATCTGCTTCAGCTTTAATATTCTCAGGTATCTGACCAACATTATCAGAAAAATTGTATTCAATTTTCTCTGGCTTATTGTCTTTGTTCTTTTTTACTGTAGCAGTAAAAAAGTTTGCCGGTATTACATGATAATCATCGTCAAGCTTTGTAAAAAGGCAACTGAAGATTACAAGTAAAACCATAATAAAAACTATGCTTTTTTTCATGCTTTCCTCCGAATATCAGCTATCAATTTTATGACTCCCCTCCGGAGTATAAATTAACTGATATAATTAATTCGATTTTTAGCTTTTATGAAAAAAATACTTGATTTACATTCCCAACAGACCGAATAATCCGTAAGATACTGCAGAGATAATAATCCCTGCCACAAATACACCTGCCATAATTGTCAGGAATGCATCCTTCACACGAATTCCGAGCAAATCAGCAATCAAAGCTCCTGTCCATGCGCCGGTTCCCGGAAGCGGTATTGCAACAAAAAAGAAAAGACCCCAAAGCTTATATTTGCGGACATTATCGGCTTTAGAAAGAGATTTTTCCTCAATCCTGATTATAATCCCGCCAAGCTTTTCATTTCGTTTCAGGAAATCAAAAATCTTCCTAATAAAAAACAGGATAAAAGGAATCGGCAAAACATTACCGATAAAGCAGATTATAAATGCTCTGATAAACTCAACATTCATAACCTTGGCAGCTATCAGACCGCCTCTGAGCTCAAGAATCGGCATCATAGAAACAATAAATGCAATGATTTCAGATGAAGCCTTTCCGTCAAGCGAATTTACGAAAAATTCAGCTAATCTTTCTGTCATTTTAAAATCCTCACTTTTATTCTCTGTTTACAATAAAGTACTGCATTGCTTCGTTGAGAATGTTTTTATCATTTTCGTAATTAAGCAAATTAAGTGCCTTTTCATAGGTAAACCAACCACATTCTTCGATTTCCTCTTCCTGAAGAGTATAATTTGTTTCTTCGGTTCGAGCCAGAAAAATCTGAACGGATTTTTCAATCTTACCCTGAATGGTGTAGTCTGACTTCTTGACAAAATCAGGAAGAATTTTTATGTGAAGACCTGTTTCTTCGAGAACCTCTCTGATGGCAGTCTGTTCACTTGTTTCTCCCGGCTCAACATGTCCTTTTGGGAATCCCCAGTGTGCACTCCGTCGATTTCTGATAAGAAGAAATTTTCTTCTGCCCTGATCCATACGGTAAACAACTGCACCGCACGAGCTTTCATAAAGACAGTCAATTGTATAATTGTTTCTTCCTTCTGCAAAGTCGATTGCACTGCGGATGTCGTTTACAATAAATCTTGTACTTTTCGGAGCAACTACCCAGACAATTCCCTTACCCGCCTGACGTCTGACAACAGCAATTACTCTGCCGTCAAAATTTCTGACAGGATGATCGATGCCCATAATATAAGCGCTTTGAGGAGTGTTTTTCTTGCTTTTGAAGCCTTCAATCACACCGTAATTAAGCTTATATTCAAAGCCAAATCTGTTGTTGTAAGAGAACATAGGAGCAGTTACACGCACTTTCACAAATTTTCCTAACATGGTGTATCCCCTTCAACAAAATGCAACTGCGAACAATCAAGGTTAGCCCTACACACAGTTACACAGAATAATATACCCTATATTATACTTCTTTTGCTTCAGGATTTCAATACATTTCAATCAAAAACCTTAAAATATATTGATTAAATCATGCTTTGTAACAAGAATTAAAACAGTTGAACTGAGAGATCAAGATTTAAAATTTGCAGGTACCAAACAAATTTATTACAAAAATGTTACCTTTTAAACCTAAAATAAACTTTAATTTTCCGATTTCTAAATATTAACTTAAAAATAAAAATATCAAACATTTTTAATTCTACAGTTGTCTTTTTTGTTGCAAGGTGTTATAATAGATGCAATATTAATTTCAGGTGTAATAAAATGAAGACTATATATATAACCGATCTTGACGGCACATTTCTGAATTCGCAAGCAGAGATATCTGAAACCTCACAAAAAATCATCAAGGAGCTAATTTCAGACGGCATCATTTTTTCTGTTGCTACGGCAAGAACAAAAGCAACGGTTCTTGATATGTTCAGCGAGATAGGTCTTAATACTCCCATCGCTCTGATGAACGGAGTTTCAATTTTTGATACAAAACTCAAAAAAAGTGTAATCAACCATTCAATTGATAAAGACACTGCACGAGACATATTATCTGTTTATAGTGATTTCAATAAACATCCTATGCTTTATATGAACAAAGGTGATTATCTTGAGATACACTACACTGAAATCGATAATCCACATCAACAGGAATATATTTCCGACCGAAAGAATCGTAAGCTTAAGAAATTTATTAAGGTTGATGAATATAATCTCGATTTGCCCGAGGAGCTGCTTTACATCGTCAGCTTTGACAAGCCCTCTGAGCTCGAGGGTATATACAATAAAATTTCGGGATTTGATTCGGTAGCTTCAAGCTTTTACTCTGATAATTATACTGACTGCAACTTCCTTGAAACAATGAACGGAAGCATTTCAAAAGGAACTGCAGCCCTTGAAATCAAACGACTTACCGGTGCTGATAGGATTGTTGCCTTCGGTGACAACCTCAACGATTTACCTCTTTTTGAGGTTTCCGATGAAGCTTATGCCGTTTCAAATGCACACAATGAGCTGAAAAAATCAGCAACAGATGTTATCGGATCAAATGATGAAGATGCTGTCGCAAGGTTTATTTATGAACACTACAATAAAAATAATTAAAGGAGCTAACAATGGGCAAACTTTATGAAACTTATTGCAAAAGCTACAACTTAGATAAGGTCAAAAATGAAGGTTTTCTTGAAGAATTTTCCGAGCTGTATTTCAGCGATGAGGTTCAGAGCCTTAAGGCTTATGAGCAGCATCTTGAAATCGACCGTTTACAGCACATAACAACCGTTGCTTTTATGACGTATAAAATATGTAAAAAGCTTTCTCTCAACTATAAATCCGCAACAAGAGCTGCAATTATGCACGACCTTGTTTATTATGATTGGCGCGACGGAGAAACCGGTGGCTGGCACCGGTTACACGGGTACAAGCATCCGAATTACGCTTGTCTTAACGCAAAAGAGCTCTACCCTGCCCTTTCAGAGATGGAAGATGATATTATACGTTGTCATATGTGGCCGTTGACTCTCAAGCCTTCAAAATACAAGGAAGGTCTGGTTGTTACCTTCTGTGACAAATACTGTGCAACAAGAGAAGTAATCTTCTCTGTCAGCAAAAAATATAAAAATAAATTTTTAAATGATATAAAGGATATTTAGTTATGCAGTTAATTATAAAATACTCGCTTTTGTTTTTCTTCTACAGTGCAGCTGGCTGGCTGCTTGAATCAATTTACTGTTCAATAGGTGAAAAAAAGATAATTAACAGAGGTTTTCTTACCGGCCCCGTCTGTCCGATTTACGGAGTTGCCGCGGTTGTTATGACTGTTCTTATATATAATCCGTTTAAGGATAAACCGCTAATTGTTTTTCTTCTCGGAATTATCTTCTGTGATATTGTTGAATATATAACAAGCTATTTGATGGAAAAGCTTTTTGCGGCGCGTTGGTGGGACTACACCTATGAGCTACTCAACATAAACGGAAGAATTTGTCTGAAGCATTCACTTTACTGGGGCGTTATTTCCGTAGTTTTTGTCAGAGTTATTCATCCTTCCGTAGATAAGCTCTACGATAAGATTAACGGTGATTACCTTGTGTGGATTTTTACGGTAATTCTTGTTATTTTCATCCTTGATCTTATCAATGCTGTTATAAAAGCACTTGATATCAGAAAGCTCCAGCTTAAGCTTAATAATGTCATTGATACAATGAATTCCTATCTTGGAAGTGCGAAAGATAATGTTGAGGAAAGATATGCTCTGATTAAAGAAGCTGTTGAAAAGCAAACGGATAAGGTTACGGAGTTCCGTCATCAGACAGAAGATCTGTATAATCAATTCGAGAAGCGCTTTGATAAAATCACTTTCAAAGAAAAACGCTCACAAAAAATAAAAAGTCTCTCAAACAGGATTTTTTACGATAATCCTTACTTTGAAAGACGAACAAAAATCAAGCTTGAAAAGCTCAGAAATATAATTGATGAAGTAAAAGCTAACATATACGAAGGCGAAGAAATGCGCTGATAAAGGAGAAAATAATGGAAACTAAAAAAATCGATGTCAGAGTAAAAAGAACAAACAAGCAGCTCATTGAAAGCTTAATGAAGCTGCTTAATGAAAAATCATTTGACGAAATATCAATTTCGGAAATCTGTGACACAGCAGAGGTTCACCGTGCCACCTTTTACAAGCACTTCAATGATAAGACCGAATTTCTCAACTTCTGTGTAATGCAGCTTCTTTCGGATGTTGATTTTACTCCGGTGCTCAGCTATCCTTCGCCGGAAAACGTCAAAGAAAGCTGTATGTCCTTTGTTAAGGTGCTGTTCACATTTATTGACCAGAACAAAATTCTTTTTGCAGCTGTATTCTCAGACAGACATTCACTTTCCTTTGATACAACTCTCATCAATGTAATAACCGACTTCTGTTCACTTAAGCTCACTCAGGTTCTTGAAGGTATCCCCGAGTATAAAGCTCAGATTTTCTCGAACTTTTATTCAGGCTCTGTTATGGGTGTTGTTAAATGGTATGTAAAAAATTATGATAGATGTCCTCTTGATGACATTTATGCCTTCTTTGAAAGAAGAATAGATGAAATCTGCGATGCATACATCAAGTATTATCTTGACGATTTAAAGGAAAAGCTCATCTGATTGATCATCGTAATCATCAAGAAAATTGTACCTTTTATCTTTCTTTCTGTAACCGATTACAGTTTCAAGGTTAACATTATGTACACTTCTGAAAATGTTCATTTCAATGTTGGAGTTGATTTTTCTGAAAGAAGAAATCAGCTCCTTCATTTCTTTTCGCTTTGATTCCATCTCCTTGTCGGAGGTTTCTTCAGTCTTTTTTGTAAAATGACAGGCGCACTGTAAAAAATGCAGATCGTTGTATCTTGCCCACGAAATAATATCAGCCTCTCTTACCATATAAAGAGGTCTTATAAGCTCCATTCCTTCAAAGTTTGTACTGTGAAGCTTCGGCATCATTGTTTTCACCTCGGCACCGTATATCATACTGAGAAGTATTGTCTCTATAACATCGTCAAAATGGTGTCCTAAAGCGATTTTATTGCACCCGATAGACCTTGCATATTTGTAAAGGTACCCCCTCCTCATTCTGGCGCACATATAGCAAGGTGACTTTTCTATGTCATCTACATAATCGAATATTCCTGCATCAAACACCTCAACATTCAGATTGAGAAGTCTTGCATTATCCAGAATTCTTTGACGGTTTTCGGGTGAATATCCCGGATCAAGCACAAGGTATTTCGCTTCAAAGGGAAAATCGCTGTGCTTTTGAAGATGTTCTATGCATTTGGCGAGAAGCATGGAGTCCTTTCCGCCGGAAATACAAACAGCAATACAGTCCCCCGGTTTTATCATTTCGTACTCATTGATGCCGGCAATAAATCTTTTCCAGATTGTTTTTCTGTATTTTTTGTATATACTTCTTTCTACTTCTGTGTGTTTATCCATAATAAATACCTCTGAAAAAACAAGACTGTCCAACGGTATAACCGCACGGGACAGTCTTTAAGTTTTTTATCCGTCCTTGTCGCTTATTTTGAATATAAGCTTAAGAATACCCTTCAATGCTCTGGGACTTCTGACAACAACAACCTTCATAGCAGATACCTCCTGACATACTTTTGTCATTTCTGACACGAAATCAACCCTAAGATGACAAGCATTACTGCAAGGATGAAAATCATCATTTTCACCGGGAAACAAAGAGCCAGAAGCAAGCCTGCGCCGAAGGCGGTAAAAACCAACCCTTTCGGACAACCGTGGTGGTGTACCATGAAGAATCATCCTTCCGTTAATTGTATAATGTTGAATCGTCATCCTTAACATTATACGAAAAAGGAGATTTTTGGTGCATAAGTGTTAAATTTGCCAGCTTTTTATATCCTTCAGCTCATTGAACATTGAAACATAGCTTTCATATCTGCTTTTGCTGATTCTGCCTTCTTTAACAGCATCAATCACAGCGCAGCCCTTGTTATTTATGTGGGTGCATCCCGTAAATCTGCAAGCAGGAATAAATTCCTCAAACTCTTTGAAGCTATATTGTATGTCTGCTGCGAGTAGCAGATTTTTTCCTATAAGCTCAATACTGGAAAAGCCTGCCGAATCAATAACAAGTCCATCTGCAAGATGAAAAATTTCAGCCTGACGGGTTGTATGCCGTCCTCTTCCGAGCTTGTCGCTGATTTCACCGGTTGCAAGCTGCAGCTCGGGATCAATAGAGTTAAGAAGTGTTGATTTGCCTGCTCCTGAATTTCCGGTAAGTGCGGTTATGCAATTACCGAATTCCTTTTTGATTTCCTCAAGGTTACGCTTATCCTTACTTGAAAAAGTATAAACGCGGTATCCGGTTGTTGAATAAATATCAAAAAGCTCTTTTGCCTTCTCTTCGTCGAGATCAGCTTTTGTGATAACAATAACCGGTTCGATATTTTCCTTTTCGGATATTACCGTCAGCTTATCAATAATAAGCGGATTAGGTAACGGTGAAGCAACTGAAACAATAATCATCAGCTTATCAATATTTGCAACCGGGGGTCTGATAAGCATATTTTTGCGTTCAGAAATGGAATCAACAGTGTTTTCCTGTGACTGTCTTACGGTGACAGTCACTCTGTCGCCTGCAAGAGGTACAATTTTTTCTTTTCTGAATTTTCCTTTGGCCTTGCACTCAAAGATACCCTCGGGTGTTTCAACATAGTAAAAACCGCCGATACCTTTGAGAATTATACCCTCAAATATCATATCTTTTTCAGAAAGAAACATCACTCGCCTGCTTCAACTACCGGTACCTCTACAACGGGAGGATCGGTTTCCGGAGGATCTGTCTCAGGTGGATCCGTCTCAATTGGTTCAGTCTGAGGAGGATCTGTTTCGGGAGGATCAGTTTCCGGAGGGATAGTAGTGTCCGGCTCTTCAGGCTCGGTCGGAACCTCAATTATAATAGTAGGTGTCTCCGTAGTAGTGGGCCTTGTTGTGGTAGGTCTTTCTGTAGTAGGTGCCGCAGTAGTCGTTGCAGTAGTTGTAGTTGCGGTTGTTGTGGTCGCAGTTGTCGTTGTGCTGGTCTCGTCTGTTGTAGCGGCTGTTGTGGTATTTCCCTTACCGTTACTTACATAAATAGCAATACTTGTTCCGGGAAGAACCTTTTCACCGACCTTTTCGTGACCGATAACTGTGCCTGATTTTGCAGTACTGTTTCTGTATTCACTCTTAGATGTGTTAAGCTTTAAACCGACTGCTTCAAGGGCTTTTCTTGCCTCGCTGATTGTCATACCGATCATATCGGGAACCTCAACGGGCTCAACGTCCTCGTTAGTGGCAACATAAATTGTAATTGTAGAACCCTTAGGAACGATTTCGCCAACCTTAGGGTCAGTTCTGATTACTGAGCCGACACTGATTTTTGTGCTTTTTTCCTTTACGGGAGGTAAAACCGTAAAACCAAGTGCCTTGAGTTCCATTTCAACGGCATTGAAGTTTTTACCCACAATGTCAGCAGGGATTTCAACACCGTCAGCGACACCGGCAATCTGGATGGTAATTGTTGAGCCGTATTCAACCTTTTTACCTTCTTTGGGCTCTTGCTCAAGTACCTTACCGGAAGCCTCAGTGCTTTCTGTGTCGAAAACGGGATTGATTTCAAAGTTGGAGTATAAATCGTTATTAACAATGTCGGTATAGTAATTGAGTCCTTCGAGCTTCGGAACTTCAATTTTGTTCTTATTGTTTTTGCCAAAAACAAAGAAAAGTATTACAGCAAACACCAAAAGTGCAATTACTGCACCGCCGAGAATCATGAGAGTTTTCTTTTTGGCAACTGTATCAGCATCCGGCTCCTCATTTTTTACTGTCTGCTGAGGCTGATTTCTGACCGGTGCATCAGGTCTCGGAGCAGGTCTGGGTCTTGCAGGGCGGTTCGCGGGTCTGTTGACAGGTGCTTTAGCGGGAATAATTTCCTCGGGCTCCTCTTTTTCACCGCCGGTTGAATCAAGAGCATAATTGAACTTTATGTTGGGATTTTCCTTGTATCTGTTAATATCATAAAGCATTTCAGATGCAGTCTGATATCTGTCAACAAGATTCTTCTGCATAGCCTTCATAATTATCTGCTCAAGACCGACTGAAATTTCCGGGTTGAGCTCTCTTGGCATAACCGGCTCATTCTGAAGCTGCATAAGTGCAACTGAAACAGCATTGTCGGACTGGAAGGGAAGACTTCCGGTAAGCATTTCATAAAGAATTACACCGGCAGCATAAAGATCTGTTTTGGCATCGGTGACATTACCCTTGGCCTGCTCAGGGCTGATGTAATGAACAGAGCCGATTGCACATTCAGTCATAGTTTTTGTTTCACTTCTGCTGAAACGTGCAATACCGAAATCGGTTACTTTTATAGTGCCGTTTTCCTGTAGCATTATGTTCTGAGGCTTGACATCGCGGTGTACAATGCCCTTATCGTGAGCGTGCTGGAGCGCACGGAGAATCTGTGAAATAAAGTAAATTGCTTCTCTTGTGTCTACCTTACCCTGCTGCTGAACATATTCCTTAAGTGTAATTCCGTCAACATACTCCATAACGATATACTGAAGCATATCACCGTAGCTGACATCAAAAACTCTTACAATGTTTTCGTGTGATAAAACAGCAATAGCCTTTGACTCATTTTTAAAGCGTCTTTTGAATTCATCATTAGCAAGATATTCATCCTTGAGAATTTTAACGGCAACAGTTCTCTGTTCCATATTGTCAAAGGCTTTGTAAACAACAGCCATTCCACCGACGCCAATGACTTCCATTATTTCATATCTGCCGTCAAGTCTTTTTCCGACATAATTTGAATTTTCCATTTTTGTCAACCTTATCCTTTCATAATTACTGCTGTTATATTATCAGCTCCGCCGTTGTTGTTTGCCATCTCAATATATTTATCGGCAAGCGTTTCAAACGGATTGTTGTTGTATATTTCAAGAAAATCATCCTTGCCTATCTGTCCGCTGAGACCGTCAGAGCAAAGAATAAGAACATCATTTTTCTTGAACTCAATTGTGTTGAATTCAATGTCGATTTTCTCATCTACACCGAGTGCACGGGTAATGATGTTTCTTCTCGGATGATGCTCAAATTCCTGCTGAGTGATCTCACCCATGTCAAGCATCTCCTGAACAAGAGAATGATCCTTTGTAACAAGCGTAATCTGATCGTCAGTTATATGATAAGCACGGCTGTCTCCTACATGGGCAATGCAGGCCTCGCCTTCTTTAATTATTGCGGCAACAATAGTTGTACCCATTCCCTCAAGCTCTTTATCACCGGCTCCTCTGTCATATACAATGCAGTTTGCCGTTGTAATGGAAGACAAAAGGAGATTTTCAAGGGAGCTTGTCCCCATAGCCGGATTGTAGCATTTATTGAACTTCTGGCTTACAATATCAATGGCGGTTGAGCTTGCAACCTTACCTCCGTGTACGCCGCCCATACCGTCACAAACAACAGCCCAGGAGGTGCCGTCGTTGAAGCTGCCGTATTTGAAAGCATCTTCATTGGCAATTCTTGATCTGCCGACATCTGTGTTACCGATTATCTGCATATAACTATCTCCTTATGTATTATTTTCCTGATTGGTTTCACCTCTGCGAAGCTGTCCGCAAGATGCATTTATATCACTTCCGAGAGTGCGTCTGACCGTAACATTTATCCCTCTCGATTCAAGAATTTTTATGAATGAATTAATTCTCGCCGTGTCACTTTTAATGTAATCTCTTTCCTTGACAGAATTCACGGGAATGAGGTTAACATGACAGAGCATACCCTTAAGCTTTGTCGCAAGCTCTCTGGCACATTCGTCACTGTCATTCACACCGCTAATCATTGCATATTCAAATGAAATTCTCCTGGAAGTACCCTTTGTATAATCCTTGCAAGCCTTAAGCAGCGTGTCAATATTCCATTTATTGTTGACAGGCATTGTGCGTGAACGGATTTCATCATTGGGAGCGTGAAGTGAGATCGAAAGAGTCAACTGAAGCTTCTTTTCAAGCAGCTTGTAAATTCCCGTTACGACACCGCAGGTAGAAATCGATATGTTTCTCATTCCTATATTAAGTCCGTTGTCATCAGAAATCAACGAAAGAAACTTCATAACATTATCAAAGTTATCAAGAGGCTCGCCTACCCCCATCATAACGATGTGAGAAATTCTTATGTCAAGATCCTTTTGTGCCTTGTAAATCTGAGAAAGAATTTCGGAAGCTGTAAGATTTCTCACAAAGCCTGCAATTCCCGAGGCACAGAAGTTGCAGCCCATTTTGCAGCCGACCTGACTTGACACACAGATTGTGTATCCGTATTTGTACTTCATAACGACACTTTCAATCAGTTCTCCGTCAAAAAGCTTAAACAAATACTTAACTGTATTATCATACATCGAAACTAATTTTTTTTCAATAGTACAATTATAAATATCATAATTATTTTTCAGATTTTCTCTGAGATTTTTTGAAATATCAGTCATTTCATCGAAATTCTCAGCGCCACGCTTATGTAACCAGGAGTAAATCTGTCCTGCTTTGAAGCTTTTTTCACCCAGCAAGGCTATTTCAGCCTTAAGCTCATCAAGGCTAAATGATTTTATATCCTTTTTCATAATTATTCTTTCCTTTCAAAGCAAGCAACGAAAAAGCCGTCAGTTTTGTCTTTATGAGGCGTTAAGGTAAGATTCAACTCGTCTGAATATTCGGGCAGTGGCTTTACCTGAACAAATCTGTTATCTGCTTCAAGAAATTTTTTGCAGACCTTCTGATTTTCGCTGTGAGAAAGTGTGCAGGTGGAATACACAAGTCTGCCACCTTTTTTTACATAATTTGCACCGTTTTTAAGAATTTCAAGCTGAAGTGCAGGAAGCCCTTTTATTTCGTCAGGGTTTTTATATTTAATTTCGGGCTTTTTTCCGATAATACCAAAGCCTGAACAAGGAACATCGCATAAGACGGCATCTGCTGATCCTAAATTGCTGTTAAAAATAGTTGCGTTACCTTCAAATGCTTCAATACAGGTAAGACCAAGTCTTTCAGCACCGTTTTTTATCAAATCCACACGGTGCTTATGGATATCGAAGCTTAAAACTCTTCCGATGTTATTCATATTTTCGGCAATTGAATAGCTTTTTCCGCCGGGCGCGGCACAAAGATCAAAAATTGTGTTGCCTTCTTTTGCGTTAAGTGCCTTTACACAAAGTTGACAAGCCGCATCCTGAACATGAAACAGCCCCTTTTTAAACGAGTCAAGCCGTTCAACTGATTTACCCTTTAAATCGATTTTCAAGCAATATTCGGTAATTGCTTTTTCTGCAGTAATCCCCTCTTCAGAAAGCAATTCAATAAGAGTATCTTCATTCGTTTTGAGATGATTAACCTTTATGTAAATATCACTGCTACCGAGTGCGCTTTCAAGAATAGCAGTGGTATCATCTTTTCCGTATTCTTTAACCCATTTGTTTATAAGCCACTCAGGACAAGAGTATCTGACACTCATATATTCACTGTAATTTTCCTCTGAGGGCAGTTTTAAGCCATTCTGATCAATTTTACGTAAAACTGCATTAATTAATCCCGAAGCATAGGAATGGCCTTTTTTCTTTGAAATTTTAACACTTTCATTAATTGCCGCTGAAGCAGGAACCCTATCCATAAATAAAATCTGATAAGCGCCCATTCTGAGAAGAGTAAGAACCTCAGCCTTAAGCTTACCTATGGGCTTTGACAAGTAAAGAGAAAGCTGATAATCAAGAGTAATCTTTCTTTCGATAACACCGTAAAACAAACTGGACACAAAAGCTCTGTCTCTTGTGTCAGCTGTTATTTTTGATAATGAAAAATCAAGGGCAATGTTCGAATATGCCTCGTCTTTTTCTATTTTGTTAAGCGCATCAAAAGCTATCTCTCTGAAATTCTGCATAGGACTTCCTTATCTTCTTCTGTTGTTTGTGCGTAAAATAAGCCTCACAAGTGACATTACCGAAACGAGCAAGGATGCAACATATGTCAATGCCGCAGCGCGTAAAACCTTGCGGGCCTTCGGCATTTCATCCTCGTAAAGCATATTTGTTTCGTTTATTACCTTTAACGCCCTTGAGCTTGCGTTAAATTCAACGGGCAGAGTAATCAGCTGAAAAAGAACAACAGCTGCAAAGAGAATTATACCGATATTCACAACAAGCTCTAAACCAAGAAAGTAACCGAGAATTGCAATCGTAAAGCCCATTGATGAGCCAATGTTTGCAATCGGAAGAACGGTGTTTCTTAATCTGATAGGTGCATAATTCTGTGCGTGCTGAGCCGCGTGTCCTGCTTCGTGACAGGCTATTCCTACACTTGCGATTGATGTTCCCGAGAAAACCTCGGGTGATAATCGGATCACATTGCCACGAGGATCGTAATGGTCTGTAAGTTTACCCTTGGTCATTTCAACCCGTACATCGTTGATCCCGTAATGTGTAAGAACTCTTGCGGCTGCTTCTGCACCGGTAAGATTTCTTGCATTTTTTATTTTAGCCATATTGGCGTAGGTTTTCTTGATGTTTATCTGCGCAAGTAAAGAAATAATAAGTGCAGGAACAACGAGAATTATATAATAATAGTCATAAAAGAACATTAAAACACTTCCTTTTATCCCAGAACAGTACCCTTTTCAATACCGTAACCGTTAAGAAACGCAGAAACCTCCATACGTTTCTTTCCTTCAGGTTGTACTTCGAGTAATTCAACACATTTATTGTCGCCACAGCTGATGATAAGTCTGCCACGGTTTTCAATAACCTCTCCGGGTATATTTTTACCCGATTTATCGCTCAAAATACTTTTATGAATTTTTAAAGTTTTTCCATTGAATTTTGTTGAAGCTCCCGGCCAGGAATAAAGTCCGCGGATTTTGTTGTGAATTTCAAAAGCGGAAAGATTCCAATCGATATTGCTCATATCTTTTGAGAGTAACCCGACCTTACTTGCTTCCGATTCGTTCTGCTTAACAGGCCTAAGCTCGCCTTTTTCAAGAAGCTCAATTGTTTCCATAAGCACCCTTGCACCAAGCGGAGCCATCACCTCATACATATATTCGGTTGTATCGTTTTCACCGATTTCAATTTCACCTTTATGGAGAATGTCACCCGTATCAAGCCCCTCATCCATCTGCTGAGCTGTAACACCGGTAATTTTATCACCGTTCAGAACGGCATAATGTATGGGAGAGGCACCTCTGTACTTCGGGAGAAGTGAAGCATGAATATTTATGCAGCCGTACTTCGGAAAAGAGAGAAAATCGGCAGGCAAAAGCTTTCCGTAAGCAACAACTACAACAAGGTCAGGGTTAATTCTCTCAAGAATTTCAACGCCCTTTCCGTTTTTCAGAGAAACGGGCTGGAAAACTTCAAAGCCGTGCTTAAGTGCCTCAACCTTAACATCCGGAGGAGTAAGCTCCTGCTTTCTTCCGACAGGCTTATCGGGCTGACAGAAAACACCGACAACCTCATGCTCTGACTCTGCAAGTGCTTTGAGACAGTCTACTGCAAAATCAGGTGTGCCCATAAATGCGATTTTCATTCAGTTCACCTACTTTATTTTTCATTTCTTTCTTTGAGAATTTCTTCTGCGTTTTCCTTAATCACCTTATCGGTGTAAAGTATGCCGTCAAGATGATCAATTTCGTGGCAGAAGCAACGTGCTTTCAGACCCGTACCCTCGAATGTGCGCCAGGCACCGTTACGGTTCTGTGCCTTGACCTTTACGTATTCGGGGCGCTTTACCTTTCCGCTTTCACCGGGAACTGAAAGACAGCCTTCATCTGAAATCTCTTCACCTGAACACTCAACAATTTCAGGATTGAGAAGCTCTATGAAACCGTCACCGACATCGATTACTACAGCACGGCGAAGAAAGCCTACCTGTACAGCGGCAAGTCCCACACCCTCTGACTTGTACATTGTATCCTTCATATCATCAAGAAGCTGCCAGAGCTTTTCGTTGAAACGCTCAACAGGGCGGCTTGTTTTTCTTAAAATCGGATCCTCCGATGTAACAATTTTTCTGATTGCCATTTTATTTCCTCCGTTAAACAAGACTTTCGGGATTCATATCAGCTGAAACCGTAATTCCGTTATATTTTTTATTCTTACCGAATTCTACGAGTAATTCTGAAATCATAGCCCGGAAGCCCGATGTGTTTTTACATTTTATTATTAGTCTGTATCTGTATTTATTATTAATTTTTGAAATTCTTGGCGGCATTGGTCCAAGAACAATAATTTTTTCGTTTTTGTATTTATTGCTGGTTTTGTTGCGGATTTCCGAAAGAAAATCCTTTGATGCATTAAGAGCGCTTACCTCTTTAGCTGAGGTGAAATTAACTGTACATATGTCACAGAAGGGCGGATAAGTCATTGCTTTTCTGATAATGATTTCCGTGTTGTAAAATCCCTCGTAATCCTGCCTTTCGGCAAGCTTTATGACATTATTTTCAGGTGTAAGCGTCTGTATAACTGCATTTCCCTTGAATTTGCCTCTGCCTGAACGACCTACAACCTGAGTAAGCAGGTCAAAGGTTCGCTCCTGACTTCTAAAATCATCGTTATTAAGCTGCTGATCGGCATTTATGACGCCGACAAGGGTAACATTTTCAAAGTTGAGGCCCTTTGCAACCATCTGGGTGCCGAGCATTATATCGTATTTACCTAAACTGAAATCTAAAAGAGCCTTCTCAAAAGAATGCTTTGTAGAGGTTGAATCAGTGTCAAGTCTGATAACACGTGCTTCAGGCAAAAGCTCGGAAAGCTCCTGTTCAATTCTCTGTGTGCCATAACCTGCATACCGTACACTTTCCTTGCCGCATTCACCGCAAACTCGGGTAAAGGGCGTTGAATAGCCGCAATAATGACACATCAGTCTGTTGTTGGCGCTATGGTAAGTAAGAGAAATACTGCATGAAGGACAAGTGATAACACTTCCGCACTCATCGCAGGCCGCAAAGGTGTTGAAGCCCCTTCGATTAATAAGAAGAATCGACTGCTTATTATCATTCAGATTCTTTTCTAGCAATTCCAGTAGCGCTGAGCTTATATTGTATTTGTTTCCGCTTTTACGCTCGTTTTTCATATCAACGACCATAACCTCGGGAAGCACAGCATTGCCGTAC
The DNA here is from genome assembly GCA_045601905.1 of Acutalibacteraceae bacterium. Taxonomy (GTDB): domain Bacteria; phylum Bacillota; class Clostridia; order Oscillospirales; family Acutalibacteraceae; genus UBA6857. Next base: position 131,441 of record JAZSAM010000031.1, read on the forward strand.
CTTTCATCAAGCTTTTCAAAGGAATATTTACCGTTTTTTGCGCTGATAAAAGACGAAAGCGAAGGAGTTGCTGAAGAAAGAAGAAGAAGTGCCTTATGGTTAGCTGCTCTGAATTTTGCAACATCTCTTGCGTGATACCGTGGGGATGATTCAGATTTATAGGTGTGCTCCTGGTCTTCATCAATAACTATGAGACCGATATTATCAAAAGGAGCAAAAACTGCAGAACGGGTTCCGACGACGATTTCTGCTTCTTTATCTGAGACGCGTTTATACTCGTCGCGTCTTTCACCTGCTGAAAGCCCCGAGTGAAAAATTGCAACTCTGTCTCCGTATCTGCCCTTGAAAATGCTCATCATCTGCGGTGTGAGAGCAATTTCGGGCACCATAACGATAACCTGACGTCCGTCGGAAATAACTTCATCAATAAGCTTGAGGAAAACTGATGTTTTTCCGCTGCCCGTTATACCGTAAAGAAGGGATACTCCCCCACCTGATCTGTACTTTTCCAGCATTCCGTCAAAGGCATTTTGCTGCTTATTCGTTAGAACAATTTCACTGTCGGACTTTTCATCGGCACACAAGGTCTGCGGTATTCTGTAATATTCCTCATCAATGATTTCAGCAATTCCCTTTTTGCACAAATTAGTCACAACTGAAGCCGTAACACCCGTAAAATAGCAGATTTCGTTAAGATCCGCTTTACCTATATCGTTAAGTACACGAATTACACTTTTCTGCTTTGGTGTAAGCTTGGGAAATTTTTCTTCGATTTCATCAGAGGTGAGCTTCAGAACAACCTTTTTGTGTGTTGCATTTCCCATTTTGGAAAAGGCATCGTAATTTTTGACTGCAAGCTTTTTTTCGACAAGCTTTTCTATAGCGTTACAGTCAGAGCCGAGACCGAGACTGTCGTAAAGTGTTTTCTTATCACAAAGGCCGTCATAAGAAAGCATAAGGTTATAAAGCTCTTTTTCGGTTTCCGAAAGTGAAGGTAATTCATCGGGTACAACAGCAAAGTATTTTACCGTTGTTTTATATGAGAGACCTGAGGGCAGCTGTGCCTTTACACCTTCAAAAAAAGTGCAGAAGGTTCGTTCCTTGAGAAACATTGAAATTTTGAGCATTTCAGGCGTAATCAAAGGCTTTTCATCAAGAACTGAGATTATCTCTTTGTAAGATGAAGCATCCTCACAAGGGCGGATTTCGAAAACTACACCTTGCCTTCTGACATTCTTCCCTTTGCCGAAGGGCACAAGAACCCTTACACCGGGAACAATCTGCTCTTTCAGTTCTGAGCTGAAGGTATAACCGTACAAAATATCAAAATGATATGCAACATTTTCTACTGCAACCAAAGCAAGAAACTGTTCCATATCATTTCACTTCCTTATAAATTATATGTTTCTGATTTCTTCGGGCTCGCTGATTCCGAGCTTGCCGTTAAGAAACTCATCAAGAGCGTAGGTAACGGGCTTTTCAGTACCGCATTTTTCGTTAAGCTCGGGAGTTTCAATAACCTCTCTTGCTCTTTTTGCGACTGCTGTTACAAGCGAGTAACGGCTTGTGTTGTTTTTGAGTAATTCTCTTAAATCGGGATTAAGCATTTGTTATTACCTCTCTTATTTTATTTTGCATATTTGATATTTCAAGCTGATGAGTTCTTATTATTGACATAACATCACTCACAGCATCCTCTAACACGGCATTTTCTATAACATAATCGTATTCACAAGCCCTCTGAAGCTCATCTACAGCGATTTCAAGGCGTTTCTTTATATCTTCCTCCGAATCGGTAGCTCGGCTTCTGAGACGGTTTTCAAGCTCCTTCATTGAGGGCGGAACAATAAATATCTTTTTCGCTTCAGGGAAAACCTTCTTAACATTTTCTCCGCCTTCAACCTCAATAATAAGAAAAACAGTTTTTCCTTCTTCGAGTCTGTCCTTAACCGGTCTGATGGGAGTTCCGTAGTAATTTGATCCATAGCTTGTATATTCAAGCATATCTCCGTTATTTATATGTTCTTTAAATTCATCAACGGAAACATAATAATAATTTACACCCTCTTTTTCGCCCGGGCGCATTGCTCTTGTTGTCATCGAAACAGAAAGAACGGCATCCTCTCCCATTATTTCAAGGACTTTGCCGATAACAGTATCCTTTCCGCATCCGGAAGGTGCTGAAACGACAACAAGCATTCCTTTTTTATTCATCGTCACAATCCTCCAGAATTTCCCCTTGTTCGCTGTCAAGTCTGTTTGCAACAGTTTCACACTGCAGATAAGTAAGAATAACATGGTCACTGTCCATAATGATAACAGCTCTTGTTCGTCTTCCCTGAGTGGCGTCAATAAGGGTTCCTCTCTCTTTGCATTCCTGAATGAGTCTTTTGATTGGTGCAGAGTCCGGGCTGACAATAGCAACGAGTCTCTGCGCATTGATCATATTACCGAAACCGATATTAATAAGTTTCATCTTTGCCACTCCGTTTTATTCAATATTCTGAACCTGTTCCCTGATTTTTTCAATCTCAGCTTTTACATCGACCACACAACGTGCAATCTCTATATCCTGAGCCTTTGAGCCGATTGTGTTGGTCTCGCGGTTGATCTCCTGCACAAGAAAATCCATCTTACGTCCGATTGCGCCGCCGTTTTCATCAAACATCTTCTTGAACTGGTCAATGTGACTGCGAAGTCGAACCGTCTCCTCCGCTACCGCAATCTTATCCGCATATATGG
>JAZSAM010000032.1:0-19123 GCA_045601905.1 Acutalibacteraceae bacterium
TAAAGCTATAAAAATCAGCAAAAGCAGGCAAAAACAAGGTTTTTGCGTTTTATGCTATAAACAAACCTCGCCCTCGGAGTACCTCTGTACGCCGTCGGGTAACCCAAAATAAAGCAAAAAGCTTTATTTTGGCTCGGTTTGCTCATTCTGCGCATTTTTTCCTAGCCCCTACATAAAAAACAATAAAAGGAGAATTGCGATGAAAAAAGCATTATGTATCGTTCTTGTTCTGTCCTCGGTTTTTCTTTCTGCCTGCGGAAGTAAAACGAATCAGAGAAGTGTCCCGTCAGTACCCGTGACAAGCGAGGAAAGGACCTCACTTACAGAAGCTCCCGAGGTTGAGGAAATCAATCAGTCAACGGTGGTAAATGACGAAAGCCTTTTCAGAGGTTACCCGATTGATATAAAAAAATCCGTCATAAAGGGAAAAGAGGGCGGAAGCACGCCTTCGGGACTTACACCGCTTTCAAAAATCAGCCTTACTGCACAGCCCGAAAGAAGCGACATAAAGCTTTCTTCGTCTGCACTTTCCCATTCCCACGGCCCTGCCTCTGACGGCAAGGCACACCACACGGTTGTGGAATTTCAGAAGAATTTTGACCGCTTCGGTGCATTTACCCTTGACACAAGGGCAGAGGAAAAGGTGCTCTACCTGACCTTTGACTGCGGCTATGAGCACGATAACCTTACTGCAAGGGTACTTGATACACTTAAGGAAAAGCAGGTGCCTGCTGCCTTTTTCTGTACACTTGACCACATTGAGAAGGAAACGGAAATTATCAGCCGTATGATAAACGAGGGACATATAGTGGGCAATCATTCGGCAACCCATCCCTCCTTTGCTGACATAAGCCGTGATAAAATGGCAAAGGAGCTTGAGGCGACAGAGAATTATTTAAGGGAGAATTACGGCTATGCTTCAAGGTTTTTCCGCTTTCCTGCAGGAGAGTACACGGAAAGTGCCCTTGACCTTGTTGCCTCTCTCGGTTATGTAAGCGTGTTCTGGTCTGTTGCCTATAACGACTGGAATGTCAACGAGATAAAAGGCAAGGATTATGCTGTAAATACGGTTATGTCAAGGCTTCACCCGGGTGCGATAATTCTTCTTCACAGTGTTTCTCACGACAATGCCGAGGCACTTGGCGAAATCATTGACAGGGCAAGGGCGGAGGGCTACACCTTCAGAGCCCTGACAGCGCTTGAAATGTAAAAGGAAAAGGACGCACCTCTTTTCGAAGTGCGTCCTTCGGGCCTTAGCCTTTGAAGCTTCAGCAACCGCAGTTGTTCTGACAACCGCAACCGCAGCCGTTGCCGCCGATTGTGTTGTAGCCTTCGTTACCGCCGCAGCAGCACATTAAAACGAGAAGAATGATGATCCATGAGCAGCAGTTGCCGCCGAAAAGACCGTTATTGCATGACATAGTGTTAACCTCCCTTCGTCCTTACATCAACAGTATACGGGAAAAGGGGGAAAGTGTTACAATGAAAATCACAAAGGAGAAGCAATGAAAATTAATCAAAGTAAGGAGCCCTTTGACTTCTTCAGCTTTACCGAATCGGAAATTTGTCCCCTTTTTTCTGAAAAGGGCAGAAGTGAAAGTCACAGTGACAGATTTCTTTTTTCTCCAAAGTCACCTGACACAGAGGCCAAGCAGGAGGAATAACCCATACATTTTATGAATAGCCTTATATAAAATTTCGAATTGTAATTTTCATTTTTTTGTGTTATTATATCCTCAAATTATTCACGGAGGAAGCTTATGAGACTCAGGGATTTAAGGGAGGACAGAGATCTTACCCAGAAGCAGATTGCAGAGTATCTTCACATAAGGCAGAACACCTATTCTCAGTATGAAAACGGACACAGAGCCTTGCCCGTTGAGGTTCTTGTTGAGCTTGCCGTTTTCTTCGGCACCTCCACGGATTACCTTCTCGGACTTACCGACGAGGAGAAGCCTTATCCGAGAAATCTGTAATAACCAGCAAAGGATGATATATAAATGAAAAAAATTACCGTTATCGGCTCGGGAAGCGTAGGCTCGACAATTGCCTATACACTTATGGTGCAGGGCCTTGCAAACGAAATCTGTATGGTTGACATCAACAGCAAAAAGGCCTACGGCGAGGCGCTTGACATTCAGCAGGGCACACCCTTCTGTCATTCCTGTAAGGTGTATTCGGGCGATTTTTCCGATGCCGTTGATTCAAATATTGTAATTATAACCTCGGGTGCCGCAAGAAAGCCGGGAATGTCCCGTCTTGACCTTGCACAGATAAATGTTGACATTCTCAACAGCATCACACCGGAAATCACAAAGTATGCCCCTGATGCAACATACATTATTGTAAGTAATCCCGTTGATGTACTTACCTATGTGTTCTGCAAGAATTCAGGCATCCCCGAGGAAAGAATAATCGGCTCGGGCACAATCCTTGACACAGCGAGACTTCGTGCAAGGCTTTCTAAAATTTACGGCATCAACCAGAGAAACATCCATGCTTATGTTATGGGTGAGCACGGCGATTCAGCCTTTGTTCCCTGGTCACTTGCAAATATTTCAAATGTTCCCATTACCGAATGCAGTACATCAATAATCCGCACCGACGGACAGGCCTACCCTGAGATAGATTTTGACATTGTTGAAAAGTATGTCAAGAACTCCGGTGCGAGAGTTATTCTCGACAAGGGTGCAACCTTCTACGCGGTTTCTGCTTCCGTGTGCCACATCTGTCACAGTCTTATGGGCGGAGTGGATACTCCCCTTACTGTTTCGACAATGCTTCACGGTGAGTACGGAATTGATGATGTATGCCTGAGTCTTCTTAATATTGTAGGTAAGCAGGGCGCAACAAGCAAGCTCCTTCTTCCGCTTACGGCTGCGGAAAAGCTCGCTCTTGCAAGAAGTGCTGATTGCCTCAAGCAAACGATAAAAAGCATTAAGTATTAAGAATGTCATAAATAACAATGACCTGTCCGGAAAAATCGGGCAGGTCGTTTGTTTATTTATTTAACTTTTCTGATGGCTGACTTATTTATCCTCGGCAGCTAGTGATCTGTGGTTGAATTCGGGAGCCTGGATAAGTCCGCTGAACTTCTGTCCCCATAAGTCAGCCCAGCTTTCGCAGTAAGCGGCGCTGTAGGGTACGTTGTTCTTTTTTCTGTAGCCTGCAAAGCAGTTGCACCAGATAACGGAGGGAAGAGCAATTACAAGATAGTAAAGAGGTCCGAGAAGCAGACACTGCCAGGTGTGGCCATACTCGTGGATTCTGCAGTTGTAGGTCCAGGTTTTGTTTGAATGATTAGCCTTCACAAAGATGAAAAGGCCCATTGAAAGTCCGCCGCCCTTCCAGGGTACATAAACGATTTTTGAGTAACCGAAGTGCTGCCAACGGTAGCCCTTGATTTTTGTGCAGATGAGAAAAGCAAGACCGCCTACAAGGTTTACGGGAAGTCCCCAGGTCCACTGCACAAGATAGAAGAGGAAATCCTTAATGGAATTTTTCCAGTTCTTTTCCTTCTTCGGGGGTTCTTTTACTGTGATGTCGATTCTCTGCATAGTTATTCTCCTTTACTGTTAATCTTCGCCGAGAGCCTTTTTGGTAAGCTCAAGGGTTTCGTTTGTTTCTTCAGCTTCTTCTTTTACGGAAATTTTGCCCGATCTGATTGCGGACATTTCAGCTTCCTTTTCAAGAAGAATATCATATTCGCCGTTTTCATTTGCTTCTACGGTGTGTGTTTCGCCGTCGTTGTTCTGGCCAAGCCAGGTGTTTTCGTACTTCTGACCTGTAATCTGCTCAACGGTTTTAATCTGCTCCTCGGTAAGAGTGACATTGCCGTATCTGTGCTTTGTTGCAATTGCAGCACAGATCATTCTGTGATCAGCCTTATTCATCTGGAACTTATGAAGAAGGAAAAGTGAAAGAAGAGTAAAGGCGATGGGGATGAACACAACGCAAAGGCGTACGCCTAAAAGTGCGCTGTCCGGCTGGTCGTAGAGAAGTCCGGTGGTCTTTTCATATTCTGTAACCTTAGTTCCGGTTTCAAGACCGAAGGCACCGAGAATAACAAGCACAAGGCTTTGAACAGAAGTTGAAATACAGGTCTTGATGAGGGTGTTGAAGGTGCCGATAACGCCTTCACGTCTTCTGCCGGTGATTGCTTCGTCAATGTCAGAAATATCAGGGAAAATGTTTGTGGCGACATAGCCTATACCTGATTTACCGAAGGGATAGAACACGGCACTAAGCATAAGAATGATCACCCATATAACTGAGCCGCTGTTTTTGTCGGTGGGATTCATAAACAAACATAAAGCAAAGCCTATAAGCATAAGAGGCGTAACGACATCAGCGCACTTTTTCTTGCCGTGCTTCATTGTTAATGCGTAGTTCAAGGGGAAAGCCGAAGCCTCAAATATACCCTCAACCGTGGTGAAGAGACCGTAAAGCTTGATAAGACGTGCAATATACCTTATATAAAATACAAGAGATGAACGGTAGAAGTTACATGCTGTGTTATAGCAAAGGCTCATAATAAAATACTGTCTGAATGCCTTGTTTTTAACAACGAGGGCATACTCTTGTAAGAAATATTTAAAGTCAAACTTCTCCAGCACCATATCAAGAGAGGGCTTTTCTCTCGTTTTCCTGAAGGTATGTGTAAGACAGATAGCATATACAAAAGCAAGGATGATACCCACAAGAAGCATCGGGAATTCGGCACCGCTTTCAGGATCACTGAAGCCGAAAATTGCGAGAATACCCATAGCAAGGAAGAACGAGGGGAACATACCGAAGGAGTTGAAGATATAGCCTACGGAGTTATACTGCGTTCTCAGGTCATAATCGGGTGCAAGCTCGGGAAGCATTGCAACATGGGGAACATCAACAAAGGAATAAGCCGTTTTGTAAAGCACATAAATTACTGTGAAGTAAACGATAGCCTGCAACGGTCTTTCTCTGCCGTCAAGACCGTAGGAGTTCCACAGTAATGCAAAGCTTACAGCATAAAGAGGCATTGCCCAAAGGATGTAGCGTCTGTGTCTTCCGTACTTTGAACGGGTTCTGTCAGTTAAAATACCGATAAAGGGGTCAATAATTGCATCCCAGATACCTGCAATAAATGTAACAATTGCCGCCTTTTCGGGTTCAAGATTTACAACACCTGTCAGGAAGAGGGTGAAATAAAGGCTGATAACATAACCCGATCCCGATGTTGTGATGTTTGCACTGCTGTAGTTGATCATGGGTATGACGTCTTTTTTGAACGTACCCTTGACACCGAGCAGCTTGAGGATTTTCTGTTCCATTTTTTTACATCTGTTCCTTTCATAATATAGATAAGTATACTTTACCATTTTAATGCCTCAAAGTCAAGGAAAAAGGCAAGCCTTTAAATGCATTTTTACATTAATTTCGGTATCGGAAAATAAATTATTGTACTTACCGGATTTTTATCTCTCAATGTGACAAACTTCGTTTTTATAAGGTGCTAAACTCACATATGAAAAAAATCCCTGCCGTAAAAGCGAGGGAAAACAACATCAAAGGAGTTTTAATTATGCTTTGTAAAAACTGCAGCTACATACTTACGGGAAAGGAGAATTTCTGTCCCAATTGCGGAAATGCTCTTGAAAGGCAGGGCTTTTCATCCGTTTTGCCAAAGGAGAAAAAGGAGAGCATAAACGAAAAAGCAAAAAAGCCTGCCGAAGCCCCGATGAGCCTTGACAATATGATTTTTCCGCCGGAAAAGCCGTATGAGAAAATGCCGTCATCCGGAGTGAAGAGGGTGAACATTGATTCCGATGATTTTCCGTCTGATGAAGAAGAGGACAATAAGGGGAAAAGCAAAAAGGACAATTCAGCAGGGAAAATTTTTGCCCTTATACTTGTCTGCTGTACGCTTGCCGTAACCGCCTTCGGTCTTGCCGATTATTTCGGAATTGCACCGGGAATTGCAGGAGTGCTGAGTACCTTTTCGTTTAAAAGGAATGTAAGTGACGGAAATGTGAGCAAAGCCTTCAGCCACAGTGACACGGTTGTTGCACCGGATGTGGAGTACGAGCCGGAAACTGCTTATGTTTTTTCGGGTGACGGGCTGACAATGAGAAAGGGACCTTCAAACAGCTTTGCACCCATTCACAGTCTGACAGACCTTACTCAGGTGAGCATTCTCGGCGCAAGTCTGTCCTGCGAGGGCTGGGTTTATGTTTACTGCGGTGAAAAGGACAGCTACGGCTGGCTTGACGGAGGCTTTCTTTGCAGTGATGTAATTGTCGAAAGCTCCGTAAGCGAAAAGAATGCTCCCACACAGGACATCCCTGCAAGCTATTACAGTGAGGGTTATGTAATATAGTTACAGTTTGCCGTAAAGTGTATGAAAACAAACAAAAAATTAAAAAATATTAAAAACGCAACACTTTTCTTTATTTTTGTAGTGTTATAGTGTATTATATCATCACAGTAATGCAACACATAGTGCATAGCTGTTTCATAATGACAACTTCTGATTCTCTAATATCTGTAAAACCCTCGGCTGCTTTTTGTAGCCGAGGGTTTTATTTGCGGATGCTTTATCTGATTATTTCTTATCCTTTTTTGCCGCCTTTGCAACGATGCTTCCGAGAGCAACAATTGCAATAACATTAGGAAGAACCATAAGCTGATTGAACATATCGGTAAGCTCCCATACAAGATCGTTTGAAGCGACTGAGCCAAGGAAGATGAACACTGTTGCAATCATAAAGTACAGCGGAGTGAATTTCTTGCCGAAGAGGTTTTCAAAGTTGATTTTGCCGAAGTAGTTCCAGCTGATGATTGTTGAGAAGGCGAAGAAGAACAGACAGATTGCAACGAAGATGCCTGCACCCTTGGAGCCGAAGACCTCACCGAAGGCAAGGGCTGCCATATTTGTTTTTGCAACACCCTCTGCCGAGCCTGAAGCAAGGATGCCGTTGCCTGCGTAAAGCGTGGAGATAACAATAAGACCTGTCATTGTAAGAACAACAAATGTGTCAATGAAAACACCGATCATTGCGGCAACACCCTGGTCGTGGGGCTTCTTTACATCCGCAAGAGCATGAGCGTGAGGAGTTGAGCCCATACCTGCTTCGTTGGAGAAGAGGCCTCTTTTTGCACCCTGGCTGATTGCTGTTTTAAGAGCGTAGCCGATGCCGCCGCCGATGATTGCATCAGGCTGGAAGGCATACTTGAAAATCATACCGAGAGTTTCGGGGATGTACTTGATTCTTGCAATAAGAATTACAATACCGCCGACGATGTAAAGGATTGCCATAACGGGGACAAGCTTTTCTGTTACGGCGGCAATTCTTTTTGCACCGCCAAGGAAGATGAGTACAGAAACGGCGGCAACTGCAACACCGACAACCCATGAGGGGATTGAGAAAGCATTTGCAAAGGACTCACCGATGGAGTTTGACTGTACCATTGCACCCATAAAGCCGAGAGCGAGAACCGCAGAAATTGCAAAGAACTTTGTAAGGAAGGTGCCGAAGGCATTGGGGAAGGCTTTTTTGATGTAGTAAACGGGGCCGCCTGCGAAGGTTCCGTCCTCCTGCTTTACCTTTGTTTCCTGAGCAAGAACTGCTTCAGCGTAGATTGTTGCCATGCCGAAGAAGGCAATAATCCACATCCAGAAGATTGCACCGGGACCGCCGATGAGGATTGCACCGCAGGCGCCGACGATGTTACCTGTACCGACCTGTGCGGCAACAGCGGTTGCAAGAGCCTGGAAGGAGTTGAGTCCCGCGGCAGGATCCTTTTTTCTGAATGTGATTCCACCGAAAACCTGCTTTAAGCCCTCGCCGAAGCAACGGACCTGGACAAAGCGTGTTTTTACGGTGAAATAGAGACCTGCTCCGATGAGAAGAATGATGAGAATGTAATCGGAAAGGTACATGTTGACTGTCTGAACGAGCTTGAGTAATGCGTCCATTTTGTGTCCTCCTTTTGCGGATTTTTCCGCTTAAAATAAAAAATAAGTTGCTATATAAACAGCAACTCCGGAAAATCAGTATGCACAAAGAAATTGATTTATGCATAATATTGACTCTATCCTTTTGCCTGAGAGATTCAGCTTGCGCCTTACACCTTCGGCACCCGTCAACTAAAAGTCACGGGATTCTCCAGAGTTCCCTTCACCTTCAGTCTTGAAAAATTCAGAAGGCTTCACAGGGGTTATTTATATATCGTGAGGGATTATAACATAACGGAAACAGGTTGTCAACAGAAAATGACATAAAATCTCACAAACGGAAAAAGCAGGACTTACGGGTTGAATCCTGCTTTTATCTGACTGCTGACAACTTATTTAAGCATCGAAGGCTTTCTTGTTGTGATGTTGTCGGGACTGAGACTAAGGCTTTTAAGCATATCTCTTTTGCTGTTTGCTGTCCAGACGGAAACAAGAAGACCTTCACCTCTGAAGGCTTCAACAAGCTCTTTTGAGCAGTGCTTGAATTTCATATTGATGCCGATGGCACCACAATTTTTTACCTTGTCAACAAGTGTTTTTAAGTATTCCGCATCCGTATTCTTCTTTTTTTCAACACTTACATTAAGATAATAGGGGATGTCGGGGGTAGCACTTTTTACTGCTTCAACATCCTTTTCCTCAACTCCGGTGAAAAAGATTTTTTCGGTAACGCCTGACTTATCCGAAAGCTCTGCTACTGCGGAAAGATTTGCCGTTGACTTGACATCCACATTCATTTTTACATCAAGCCTTGAAAGCAGCAGAAAAGCACTTTCGAGTGAAGGCATTTCTTCGCTTATCTTTGTTTCCTTCGGAGTATCGTGGCATAAAACGGGTGTTCCGTCAGAAAGAAAGTGAAGGTCAATTTCCACAATGTCTGCACCTGCTTGCGCCCCTGCACGGATGCTTTCAAGGGTGTTGTCCCTTTCTCCCTCGCAGCCTGTATGTGCCGTAACAGTAAAGCCTTCGGGAAGAGTGAAATCATTCTTTCTCAGCTCTGAGGTGTTTGAGGAAATTTTTTTTACTGCGACAATTGAAGTAATGAGAGCAACTGACACGGTAAGAATTGCGATTTTCTGCTTTTTCATTTTTATCGTCCTTTCTGTCATTATTATTCAAACTGACTGTTGTAAAGCCTTGCGTAAAAGCCGTTTTTTGCCATGAGGCTTTCGTGGTTGCCCTGCTCAATGACATTGCCGTCGTTCATGACGAGAATAACATCAGCTTCTCTTACGGTTGAAAGTCTGTGAGCGACAATGAAGCTCGTTCTGCCCTTCATCATTTTTGAAAAGGCATCCTGGATTTTCATTTCCGTTCGGGTGTCGATTGAAGAGGTCGCCTCGTCAAGAATCAGCATCGGAGGAAGACAGAGCATTGCTCTTGCGATGCAAAGAAGCTGTCTTTGTCCTGCGGAAAGGTTTTCACCGTTGGCTGTTATCACTGTGTTGTAGCCCTCGGGCAGACGGCGGATAAAGGAGTGGGCGTGAGCCGATTTTGCCGCGGCGATGATTTCCTCGTCGGTTGCATCGGGCTTTCCGTAGGCGATGTTTTCTTTCACGGTGCCCTTTGAAAGCCAGGTGTCCTGAAGCACCATACCGTAACGGGAACGAAGCTCATTTCTTGTCATATCCTGTATGTTTACGCCGTCGACGAGGATTTCGCCGCTGTCAACATCGTAAAAACGCATCAGCAGATTGATGAGTGTGGTTTTGCCGCAGCCGGTGGGACCGACGATTGCAACGCGGCTTCCCGGGGAAACCTCAAGAGAAAGGTTTGTGATAAGAGGCTTTTCGGGAGTATAGGAGAAAAAGACGTTTTTCAGCTCAACCCTTCCCGTAACGGCAGGAATTTCACTGCTTTGCTTTTCCGCGCTTATGTCCTTTTCCTCAAGCAGGTCGAAAACTCTTTTTGCGCAGGTGATTGCATTCTGAAGCTCGGTGATTACACCGCTGATTTCATTGAAGGGCTTTGCGTACTGACTTGCGTAGCTTAAGAAGATGCTGACTCTGCCGATTGAAACTCCGCCCGAAAGAGCAAAAAGCGAGCCGATGAGGGCAACGGCGGCATAAACTATGTTGTTTACAAGCCTTGTGCTCGGGTTTGTAAGGCTTGAAAAGAAGGTTGCATAAAGAGCCGTGTGTCCGAGTCTTTCGTTGATTTCGTCGAATTGTGAAAGGCTTTCGTCCTCGTTGCCGAAGGCTTTTACAACATCCTGACCGTCGATCAGCTCATTTATCAGAGCAGTCTGCTCACCGCGGATTTTTGCCTGATCGGTGAAAAATCTGTGAGTGCGTGAGGTGATGAACTTTGCGACGAGGAAGGACATCGGCGTAAGAAGCAGAACCGTAAGCGCAACGGCTCCGTTGAGCACAAGCATCAGTATAAGGGTTGCTGCAATGGTTACGGCACCGGTGAAAAGCTGACTGAAGCCCATCAGAAGTCCGTCGGAGAAGGTGTCAATGTCGGCAACCATTCTGCTGACAAGGTCGCCTGCGGGATGGGAGTCAAGGTAAGAAACGGGCAGGGAGTGAAGCTTGCTGCTGAGCTTTTCTCTCAGGTCTCTTACAACACGGTGGGTGATTTTGTTGTTGCAGACGGCAAAAAGGTGCTGAGCCAGTGAGGCTACAGCCGCCGTCAGACCGATTACGGCAATCACACCGAGTACCTTTTCAAAGCTGACCTTACCCTCACCGAGCATAAGGTCAATGGCGTTTCCCGAAAAATAGGGAATGAGAAGCTGAGCGCAGACGCTTAAAAGTGAGCAGAAAAGGCTTAAAAGAATTGTAAATCTGTAGGGCTTAATAAGGTGCAGAACCTTTCTGAGAGTAGCTTTATCCTTCATTATTCCGCCTCCCTTCTGAACTGGCTGAGATAAATCTCACGGTAAATGTCGCAGTCTGAAAGAAGGTCGTCGTGCTTGCCGATGCCTACGGCAAGGCCGTCTTCAAGGACAATGATTTTGTCTGCGTGGGCAATGGAGGAGGTGCGCTGACTTACGATGAAGGTCGTCACATCACCGGGTAGGCCCTTAAGCGCCTTACGGAGTGCCGCATCCGTTGCAAAGTCAAGTGCCGAGGAGCTGTCGTCAAGAATGAGGATGTCCGATTCAGCTACGAGTGCCCTTGCAATGGTGAGCCTTTGTCTCTGACCACCCGAAAGATTAAGTCCGCTTTGCTCAATCACGGAATCGAGCCCCTTTTCTTTCTTTTCTACAAAATCCCTTGCCTGAGCGTTTTCGAGAGCCTTCCACATTTTTTCCTCAGTAGCGTCGGGATTTCCCTTGAGAAGGTTGCTTCTGACTGTGCCTGAAAAGAGCAGAGGCCTCTGGGGGACAAGGCTTACACAGCTGTTGAGCGCCTTTTTGTCCCAGCTTTTTATGTCACTGCCCTTAAGAAGCACCTTGCCCTCGGTTGCATCGTAAAAACGGGTGATGAGCTTCACAAGGGTTGATTTACCGCTTCCCGTACCGCCGATGATGCCGACGGTTTCGCCCTTTTTAACTGAAAAGCTGATGCCCGAAAGGGAGGGAGCACCTGCACCCTTGTAGGTGAAGCTTACGTTTTTAAATTTAAGAATTTCATCATTTTCCTTTCCTTCAGTAATCTCACCGTAGGTCATGGAGCTTTGTGTGTCAAGAATCTGCCCGACTCTGCCCATACTGGCAACGGAACGTGCGATAAGGGTGATGAGGGTTGCGAGCTTGACAAGCTCAACAAGAATCTGACCGATGTAATTGATAAGGGCAACAATGTCACCGGGAAGAACGCTTCCGCCGTTGATTTTTTCAGCACCGAGCCACAGGACAAGGATGATTGCCCCGTTTACCGCAACATATGTCAGGGGATTGAGCAGCGCCGAGATGTTGCCGACCTTAAGCTGGGAGGAAAGAAGATCAGCGTTGTTTCTGCCGAATTTTTCCTTTTGCTTCTCCTGGCGGGAAAAGGCACGAATGACACGGACTCCGCTGAGATTTTCCTTTGTTGTGTCCGTCAGGGAATCGAGATTTTCCTGAACCTTTTTGTGAAGAGGCTTCGTTATTTTCATAATGCCGAAGACGATGACAAAAAGAACGGCTATAAGCCCTACGAAAATGAGGGCAAGCCTTGCGTTGACCGTAAAGGCGAGGACAGTTGCACCGAAAACAATGAAGGGGCTTCGCATAAAAAGGCGAAGAAAGAGGTTCAGCCCATTCTGCACAAGGTTGATGTCGCTTGTGAGCCTTGTGATGAGGGTGCTTCTGCCGATTGAGTCGGTTTCCGTAAAGGAGAGCTGCTGAATTTTGCTTATGAGGTCGTGCCTTAAGCCTGTTGCAGTTCCGATTGCCGCCTTTGCCGCAAAGAACTGAGCCGTAAAGCTGCTAAGAAGCCCCAGAAGTGCCATAAGCACAAGCAGAAGGAAGCGGCGGATTATGTAGCTTTTGTCACCGCCTGCAATGCCCTTGTCGATTATGTCTGCAACGATGAGGGGGACTGCAAGGTCGAAGCAGGCTTCAAGCATTTTGAAGGCAGGTGCAAGGATACTTATAAATTTATACTTTTTGAAATAAGGAATCAGATGCTTCATCAAAGGAACAATCCTTTCAGTTTATTCACCCTACATTATAGCTTAATAATAAGGGAATGTAAACAACTAAAAAACAAAAATATTTCTGTGTGCTTATTGACTGTTATTACATAAAGAGTTATAATGTATCCGTGTAATTTTATACAAATTGTATAGGCGGGCTTACAAAAGCTTACCTGAAAAATCAAGGAGGATAATCAATGAAGAAAGACAAGCAAATTCAGGATCTGATGGACTTTTACGGTGAATGGTTCAACGACGGTCAGACTCTCGAAAAGGGAAAAATGACACAGAATCTTTACCCCTATGAAAGTATGTTTTCACCCATTCAGGTCGGCAAGCTCACAATCAAGAACAGACTCGTGATGGCTCCTATGGGAAACATCTCAATGTGCGATGAAACAGGCCGTCCCAACGAAAAAATGATTGCCTATTTCACCGAAAGAGCAAAGGGCGGTGTAGGTCTCATCACAACGGGTCTTGTTCCCGTTTCACACGGTCTTGACCATACCATCACTGAGCTTGACAAGCTTACATACTTCCCAAGACTCGACAGAAGCCGTACCTGCTATGCAGGCTGGAGAGACCTTTCGGCTAATATCCACTCCTACGGTGCAAGAGTTTTCATTCAGGTTACACCCGGTCTCGGACGTGTAGGTAACCCCCAGTGCCTTGTAAACTCAATGAAGCTTCCTCAGTCTGCTTCAATGAATCCCAGCTGGTATATGCCTCAGGTGCCTTGCGTGCCTATGAGCGCAATGAAGCTCAACAAGATTATCGCAAACATCGGTCAGTGTGCTGCTGATGCAAAGGCAATGAACATCGACGGTGTTTACCTCCACGGCCACGAGGGCTACCTTATGGAGCAGCTTACCAATCCTGCCTTCAACCGTCGCATTATGGGACCCTTCAAGGACTGGCAGGCATTCGGCATCAAGACAATCAAAAAGATCCGTGAGCGTTGCGGTAAGAACTTCCCGATTATGTACCGTATTGATCTTTCTCTCGCTCTTAACGAGACCTACGGTGACAGAATGAACTCTGTTTCATCTCTCAAGAAGTTCAGAAACGGCAGAACAATTGCTATGACTCTTGATTATATGAAGAACCTTGTAGAAGCAGGCGTTGATATGTTTGACGTTGACCTTGGCTGCTACGACAACTGGTGGCTTCCCCATCCTCCCGGATCAATGCCTCCCGGCTGCTTCCTTGACATTGCAAAGATTGCAAAGGATTACTTCAGGGAAAACGGCATCGTTTCAAACCTCGGTGTACCTGTTCCCGTTGTAGCTGTCGGTAAGCTCGGTTATCCCGACCTTGCAGAGCAGGCTCTTCGTGACGAAAAGTGCGATATGGTTATGCTCGGACGTCCTCTTCTTGCTGACGCTGAATGGCCCAACAAGGCAAGAACCGGCAGAGTCAAGGAAATCATTCCCTGCATCGGCTGTCAGGAGGGCTGCCTCAATGAATTCGTTGAAGGCGGACATCCCCAGTGCGCAGTCAATCCGAGAACTGCCTTTGAAGAGGTTTATCCCAAGATGCCTCCCAAGGCTGAAAAGGCACTTAAAATTGCCGTTATCGGTGCAGGCCCTGCAGGTGTTGAATGTGCAGTTACCGCCGCACAGAGAGGTCACGATGTAACAATCATCGAAAAGAGTGACCGCATCGGCGGCAGACTCAATCCCGGCTCACAGCCCGGCATCAAGTTTGACATTGCAAACTACATTGAATTTATGAAGAACCGTCTTGAAAAGGCTGAAAAGGAATACGGCCTCAAAATCAAGTTCAAGACAGAAGCAACCCCTGAGCTTATCAAGAAGGGTAAGTATGACAAGGTTGTTGTTTCAGCAGGTACAAAGGATGTTGTAATCCCTGTACCCGGAAGCACAGAAAAGAGCTTCTATCAGGCAGTTGACATTCTTGAGCATCCCGAAAAGATCAAGGATGCAAAGAAGGTTGTTGTTATCGGCGGCGGTGTTGTAGGATGCGAAACTGCATTCTTCCTTAACAAGGAGCACGGCAAGGAAGCAACCGTTGTTGAAATGACAGAGTATATGATGAATCACACCTGTACTGCAAACCGCGGTTACCTTCTTAAGTATATGTACGACTCAGGCGTTAAGCTTTTCAACTGCACAAAGCTCCTTTCAATCGAGGACAAGGGCGTCAAGGTGCTTCGCAACATGGATAAGTCAGTGCCCAACCCCTATCTTACATGGAATCCCATCCTTCCCGAAAATGTTCTCAATCCTCTTGCCCCCAAGGTTAAGGAGAAGAACGAGGAGCAGTTTATTGAGGCTGATGCCGTAATTATGGCTGCAGGCGGAAGGCCCGATGAAAAGCTCTTCCTTGACATTCAGCAGGCTTGCCCCGAAATCGAGGTTTACAACATCGGTGACTCCTTCAGAGGCGGCAAGGTCTTTGAAGCAACAAAGTCAGGCTACAGCTGCGCACTTAATCTGTAAACCCTGAGGCTTTACAGAAATGCAGAATTGCGGGTCGCTTTGCTCCGGTTATATTCAGGCGAAGGCGACCCATCCTTACGGATATAAAATAATAAAAGGAGAAACAACCTATGGAAACTAAAATGATCCTCACAGATGAGGAAAAAGCCATACTTAACGGCGAAAAAGGCGCAACCATGGCTAAGGTTATCAAAACCCTTATCCTTTACGGTGAAACCTTCGGTGCAAAGCGTTTCGCAAGAGTTACCGCACCCGGTCATCTTGTAACAAGCTTCGGTATTTCCGTGCTTTCACCCGTTTTCAACATCACTCAGGAGCTTATTGATGCAGGGCTCAAGGCTGAAATGCCCTTCACCGTTGACCCCCGTCCCATCGATTACAAAAACGTAAAGTGTAATCCCATTGAAAAGCTTATTTTCAACAATTTCCTTTACGGTATGCAGGAGGAATACGAGCTTCAGCTTCGTCAGCTCGGCTTAAAGGACAAGAATGCTTTCACCTGTGCCTGTTATCTTGACGAGGTAGGCAACACTCCCAAAAAGGGCGACATTCTCTCCTGGGCAGAGTCCTCAGCCGTTGTTTACGCAAACAGCGTTATCGGTGCAAGATGTAACCGTAACTCAGGTATTATCGAGCTTTTCGGTATGATTCTCGGCAAGGTGCCCGAGTTTGACCTTCTCACAGACGAGGGCAGAAAGGCAAAGTGGATTATCGAGGTTAAGACAACAAAGAAGCCTGAGGCACAGATTCTCGGCTCGGCAATCGGTCTTAAGGTTATGGAGGACGTTCCTTACATCAAGGGTCTCACAGACTTTATCGGTACAGAGCTTGACGACGAGACAAAGTCCTATCTCAAGGATATGGGTGCCGCAACAGCATCAAACGGTGCAGTAGGTCTTTACCACGTTGACGGACTTACACCCGAAGCAGTTGAAATGGGCGAAAAGCTCATCAACAAGGATGCAAAGGTTTATGTTATCGACGATGCAGAGCTTGAAAGAGTAAAGGCATCCTATCCCGTAATGTGGAAGAATGCTGATGCAAAGCCCGAGCGTTGCTTCATTGGCTGTCCCCATCTTACTTATGCACAGATTCATCAGTGGACTGCAAAGTTTGAAGCAGAGCTCAAGCGTCAGACAAAGACAAAGGTCGGTATGAAGACAATCTTCACAGCCGCACCCGATGTTGTTGAAAAGCTCAAGAAGTACGACAAGGCAACCTACGACAAGCTCATTTCAATGGGAATTAAGCTTACAAGCATCTGTCCTCTTATGTATATGAACAATCCTCTTTGCGGAAAGAAGAATGTTATCACAAACTCCAACAAGCTTCGTACATATACAACTTCAAGATATTTCACAGACGATGAAATCTGCCAGATCGCAGTAAAGGGAGGTATTTGAAATGGCAAAAGAATTTAAAGGCCGTCCTGTTATTGCAGGCGAATGCACAGTTGAAGCAGTAGTTTCCCACGGTGGCTTCAACACACTTGCATCCTTCCAGAAGAGTGCTCTTGCAAGAAAGAAGGAGACAATCGTTTCCGACCAGAACAACCCTGACCTTTTCGGTAAGAACATTACAGGTAAGGGACTCTGCCTTCCCAAGACAATCGGCTCAACAACGGGCGGTATGGTAATTTACACCGCAACTGCCCTTAACATTCACCCCAGAGCAATGCTCTTCTCAGAGCCTATTGACTCCCTTGCAGCAGCAGGCGTCATCCTTGCTGATGTCTGGACTGACGACACAATCACAACCGTTGACAATCTCGGTCAGGAATTTCTTGATTATGTCAAGGACGGAATGACCCTTGAAATCAAGGCCGACGGAACGGTTATTGTTAAATAAGAATTGCAGTTATGCAAACAGAAAGAGCTCCGGTACCTGACTAATACCGGAGCTCTTTACACATATTTGAAAGGAGAGGGGGTGCGGTGGGAAGGAGGGATGATACATGAAAAATCGGAAAAAAACATATATCAATTCCCATCGCACAATCACATTCTAAAGCCGTAACTTAAAATAAACCTAAAATGACTTTAAGTTTCCGAAAAAAATATTTTACCAGTGGTTTTTGCCGCAACCGCAGACTCTTTTTGACGGACTGAAAATGCGCCAGAAGAAGCACTTAATGCTCCAGATGAACTGCTTGAAGCCCTTACTGCTATGGCAGTCACAACGGCAGACATTCTCCTGCACGGCACTTCCGAGACGGAAAGAGGAAAGCCAGGAAATGATGGTTGAGCCTTCGTTTATGTTCACGGCCTGTCCCTTTGCGTTTTCGGTGTACATTCCGCAGTCTGAAGGTTGATTCAGGAGATCATAACCGACGGCGTGATGTACATAATGGCTCGAGGAATCGTAATAGTTGTATTTTTCGAAGGTTGTGAAACGGCAGCTCGAGGGAACGTTGGTGGTGTCCTTGAGTGTGTTCCAGAACGCCTTTGACATTGTGCCGTAGGTGGCGGTGATGTCGTCCTTGCAGGCAACGAGCCAGATCGGAACATTTTTCAGAGCCTTAAGATGATTTTCGTTTACGGTGTAGTGAGGTGCAATGACGATGAGTGCGGCAAAGAAGTCGGGGTAGGAGACTGCCATTTTAACAGTGCCTGCACCGCCCTTGCTCCAACCGCCAAGGTAAATACGGCTTGTGTCAATTGAAGCTGAATGCTCGGAAATGAAGCCGTCAATAAGCTTTTTCAGGTCGGAGTGGTGACCTTCAACGCTCCAGGAGCTTGAATCTCCTCCGGGACAGCGGGGCATAAGAATGTAAGCACCGCCCGTGCCCTGAAATCTTGCCTGAAATTCAGCACTTGACCAGCGGTAAAAGTCCGTGTCACTTACCTGCTCACCGTTTGACGAGCCGCTGTATTTTCCGTGAAGAAGCACAACAAGCGGGAATTTCTGACCGTTTGTGCTGTTTTCGGGAGTGAACGCCTTGTAGGAAATACCGTGATTACTGCCGCTTTCCCATTGTGCCATAAGAGCATCCTTTCCGTCGTGGATGCTTACGGCTGCCTCTGCGTTAATGGGGCAAAGGCAAAGAAGGGTTAATACAGATACCATTAAAACAGATACAATTTTTTTCATTTTTATCTCCCTTGTTTTGTATTACAATATAATAATATGCATCCGATAAAAACAAGTCAATATAAAAGCTTTTTTGTAATAATTTTTAATATAATTAAAAAAAGCTTTTTAATCAAAGGAATATTTGAAAAGAAATATGAAAATTAATTAAAAACACAAGGTTTTTGACTTGACATATTGTGTAATTTGTTTTAAAATATTCGGGATAGTGTGGAATAGCACTGTCGTTCGAGTAATATTACTGCTGTAATTCTTTTGATGAAAAATGCTTTACAACGGTCTTTCCGTATGTAAACAACAGCTAACAAGAAGGCGTATGCCGTTATATATCAAGCGGCAGAGCCGAATTTCAAAAAAAGGAGGTGCTGCTACTTTGGAAGGAATCACAATTACAATTATTGCTGCGGCTGTTTGTGCTGTAGTTTTCGGAGTCCTCGGCTTTATTCTCGGTCAGGCTCACAGAAAAAAGACTGCAGAAGCACTTATCGGCTCAGCAAATGATGAAGCTGCAAGAATTGTCAACAACGCCGTAAATGAGGCGGAAACAAAGAAAAAGGAAGCAATTCTTGAGGCAAAGGATGAAATTCACAAATTCAGAAGTGAATCCGAGCGTGAAATCCGTGAAAGAAGAAACGAGGTTCAGCGTCAGGAAAAGAGACTTATCCAGAAGGAAGAAAGTCTTGACAAAAAGCTTGACAACCTTGAAAAGAAGGAAGAAGCGCTTGAAGAAAAAGTCAAGCAGGCAGAAAGCCAGCTTTCCGAAGCAGAAAGCATCAAAAGAAGTCAGTTAGAAATGCTTGAAAAAATATCGGGCTATACAAAAGAGCAGGCAAAGATTGATCTTATTGCCACACTTGAGGAAACACTCAAAAGAGAAAAGGCAGTCAAGGTTATGGAGTACGAGCAGATGCTGCGTGAAGAATCCGACAACCTTGCAAGAGAGATCATCGCAACTGCAATTCAGCGCTGTGCCGCTGATCACGCATCGGAAGCAACCGTTTCCGTTGTTGCT
>JAZSAM010000033.1:0-63386 GCA_045601905.1 Acutalibacteraceae bacterium
ATATATCCCGTATGGATATTCCAGCAAGGGATCTGCCATTAGCAGAGAAAATACGTGTATGTCAAAACGAATGTGGTAAAACTTACGGTTATCGTAGAGTACATATATGGCTTGAAAGAAACGGTATTTACCGCAATCCAAAGACAATACTTAGAGTTATGCAAAAATATGGGTTGCTATCAGTGATTAGAAGAAAGAAATACCGAAATTACGGGGAACATCTGCACAGATATCCAAATTTACTTAATAGAGATTTCTCTACAGAAAAACCAAATCAAAAATGGGTGACGGATATTTCATATATACACACAAAGCAAGGTGTGTTGTATCTATCGGTCATTAGAGATTTGTACGATAACAGTATCGTTGCCTACAAAACCGGTACTGAACAAAACATAAATCTTGTTTTAAGTACAATTAAAGAAGCCAAGAAAAAAGAAAAAGTCACTGCAGAGTTGCAGCTCCACAGTGACCAAGGCTTCCAATACACATCCCAAGCATATTATCGCCTAACACAATCATACGGCATAACGCCTTCAATGTCAAGGCGTGGAAATCCATATGACAATGCTTTGGCTGAAAATTTCTTCTCAATTCTGAAAACAGAATGTATCTATCGAACAAAACTGCGAACCTATGAGGAGGCTCGCCTCCTCATAGGTCAATACATCTATTTCTACAACAATGAGAGAATTCAATTAAAAACAAAACTGACTCCGCTTGAAAAACGAAATCAGTTTATTACTTAAAATCTAATATTTTCTACCATAGGGTCCTTTTTTGTGCTGTCCGCACAATTTGGGGCAGTTCAATACCGAAAGAAACCCTTTAGTTATCTTGTTTTATGCGGTCTGCACTTTTTTACAGCCTCTTTTGCTTATATTATTTCGCAACCGTTTTTAACAGTTGTACAAAGGTGAGTGTTGGTGAACTCCTTTTTCAGCTCTTCATAACAGCCTTCTGCTTTTTCTTTGTCTTCAAAAACACCGAAAATGCTCGGTCCGCTTCCGCTCATACAGCAGCAAAGGCAACCGTGCTTGCGCATCACACTTTTTATGACGGTTCGGTCAGCGACTTCAATGAACTGTTCAAAAACATTTCCAACCTTCAGGCTGATTTTCTCCCAATCGTTCCCGACACAGGCAAGAAGCATTCCTTTTGTATCAAGGTGACGGACTCTTTCGGCGGTGTCGAATGCCGCGTAAGCCTTACCGGTTGAAACCTCCTGATCGGGCTTTACAATTATGATGTGGCGCTCGCTGAGATCGGGCAGATGAGAAAGAACTGTTCCGGTGTATTGTGCGAGCATAGTACCTCCGAGAGCACAGAAGGGGACATCAGCACCGACTTTTGAGCCTATTGCTATAATATCCTTTTCTTTTAGATTTGTACCGTAAAGCTTATCAAGAGCTACTATAACACCCGCTGCATCTGCGCTTCCGCCTGCGAGACCTGCGGCGTGGGGAATTTTTTTATCTATATTTATAAGTATACCGTCGTTTACAATTGAGGTATAACTGAAAAACTCAACAGCTGCCTTATATGCAACGTTTCGTCCATCTGTTGGTATTTCGGCAACATTGCATATGATTTCGATGTTTCTTGAGTCTGTCTTTTCAACATTTACAGTATCATAAAGACCGACAGACTGCATAACCATAAACAAGTCATGATAACCGTTAGGAAGTAAACTAAGTATATCAAGCATAAGGTTTATCTTTGCGTAAGCTTTTACTGATGTTTTCATTTATTTTTCTCCTGAAAATTCTTGATAAATAATTATATCATAAATATCAGCAAAAGTAATCATAATTTATAAAAAATTACGAACAAAATTATAAGTTTTTACATTGACAATTTTTCGGCTCTGTGATAAAATGATTGAAATAAAAGAGATTGCGATTTAGCAAGGCTCTGTTTCTCAGTCTTGCGGTTTTCCGTCAGACTTTTTTTATGACTAAAATTTCCCGGAGGTTAAAGATGAAAAGCTTATTCAGATGTAAAAAAGTTTATCAGAACGCTCAATTCTTTTCCCGTCCGTTAGCTGTTGAAGACGGCATTGTTGTTTTCCGTGATATTGAGAATGCTGAAATTATTGATTTCGGTAATTGTTACATTTTTCCCGGTTTCGCAGATGTTCATGTTCATCTGAGAGAGCCGGGTTTTTCTTATAAGGAAACGATAAAAACCGGTACGCTTGCTTCAGCTCACGGCGGCTATACAGCAGTCTGCTCGATGCCTAACCTTAACCCTGTTCCCGATAGTGTGGAAAATCTTAATAAACAGCTTGATATAATTGAAACCGATGCCTGCATCGCTGTTTACCCTTACGGCTCAATTACCGTCGGACAGAACGGTGAAAAGCTTTCCGATATGGAAGGCTTGAGTAAAAACATAATAGCTTTTTCCGATGACGGCAGGGGTGTTCAGAGCGATGAAATGATGCGTCAGGCAATGCTCAAAGCTAAAAGCCTCGGAAAAATGATTGTTGCACACTGTGAAGTCAACGAGCTTCTTAAGGGTGGTTACATACACGACGGTGAATACGCAAGGGCTCACGGTCACAGAGGTATCTGCAGCGAAAGTGAATGGCAGCAGATTGCCAGAGACATTGAGCTTGTAAAGGAGACAGGTTGCGCTTATCACGTGTGCCATATTTCAACCAAAGAGAGCGTCGACATAATCCGTAAAGCAAAGGCGGAGGGTGTTGATATTACCTGTGAGACAGGCCCTCACTACCTGATTCTCAACGATATGAATCTTAAAGAAGAAGGTCGCTTCAAGATGAATCCGCCTCTTCGCTCAGAAGAGGACAGACTTGCGCTTATCGAAGGAATAAAAGATGGTACGATTGATATGATTGCAACGGATCATGCGCCGCATTCAGCAGAAGAAAAGGGCAGAGGTCTTCAAAAGAGCCTTATGGGTGTTGTCGGCATAGAAACGGCGTTTCCCCTTCTTTACACAAATCTTGTTCTTACGGGTGTTATAACCCTTGAAAAGCTTGTAGAGCTTATGAGCATTAATCCGAAAAAGCGCTTCGGAATCAAGGGCGGAACCGATGAAGCTCAACCGGCGGATTTCTGCGTTGTTGACCTTGACGAAGAATATATAATCAACCCCGATGAATTTTATTCAATGGGTAAGGCTACACCCTTTGAAGGCTATAAGGTAAAAGGAAGAATTAAGCACACTTATATAAAGGGTAAAAAGATATTTTAAAGAAGGGAGAGAATGAATTGTATCAGGGTATTTACAAGGTAAGAGAAAATGAAGCTCTTACTGATACAGTTTACAAAATGGTGCTTGAAGGCAACACATCAGCACTTACGGCACCCGGACAGTTTATTAACATCACTGTTGAAGGCTGCTACCTTAAAAGACCGATTTCCGTTTTTGATTGGGATGAAAGCTCAATTTCAATAATCTATAAGGTAGTCGGTGAAGGCACTGAAAAGATGAGCAGATGGGAAGCAGGCAGAGAATGCGATTGCCTGACGGGACTCGGAAACGGATTCACTCCCGCAAGAAGCGGAGAGACTCCTCTTCTTATCGGCGGCGGTGTAGGCATTCCTCCTCTTTACGGACTTTGCAAAAGGTTGGTAAAGGAAGGTAAAAAGCCGATTGTAATTCTCGGCTTCAACACGGAAAATGAAATTTTCTGTAAAGCAGATTTTGAAGCTCTTGGCGTAAAAACAATTGTTGCAACCGTTGACGGCTCGGTAGGAGTAAAGGGCTTTGTTACCGATGCGATGAAAGATCTCAGTTATTCTTATTTCTACACCTGTGGTCCGATGCCAATGTTCAGAGCTATTGAAAAAACGGCTGTCGGCAGTGGTGAATACAGCTTTGAGGAAAGAATGGGTTGCGGCTTTGGTGCTTGTATGGGCTGCAGCTGCAAGACAAAATACGGCAACAAGAGAATCTGTAAAGACGGTCCCGTACTTGTAAGGGAGGAAATTATATGGTAAGCACAAAGGTTAATTTATGCGGAATTGAGCTTGATAACCCGATTATTCCCGCCAGCGGCACCTTCGGCTTCGGTTACGAGTTTGCTGAAATATATGACATTAACTGTCTCGGTACATTTTCCTTCAAGGGTACGACTCTTGAGTCTCGCTTCGGAAACCCGACACCGAGAATTGCCGAATGTACATCGGGTATGATAAACTCAGTCGGTCTTCAGAATCCCGGGGTTCACGCTGTAATCGAAGAAGAGCTTCCTAAGCTTAAGAAGGTTTTTGACAAAAAGGTTATGGCAAATGTCGGCGGATTTACAATTGATGAGTATGTTGAGTGCTGTTCACTTCTTGACAAGGAGGAACAGATCGGTTGGTTTGAAGTGAACATCAGCTGTCCGAATGTTCACGCAGGCGGCGTAAACTTCGGAACAGATGCGAAAAATGCCGCTGAGGTAATCAAAGCAGTCAAAAATGTTGCAAGTAAGCCCGTAATTGCAAAGCTTACTCCCAATGTAACAGACATAACAGAGATTGCTCTTGCTTGTGAAGAAGCAGGCGCAGATGCAATCAGCCTTATAAACACCCTTCTTGGTATGAGAATTGACCTTAAGACGAAAAAGCCTGTAATTGCAAACAAAATGGGCGGTTTTTCAGGTCCTGCAATCCTTCCCGTGGCATTAAGAGCTGTTTATCAGGTGTACGATAAAGTTAAGGTTCCTGTTGTAGGAATTGGTGGAGTTACAACTGCAAAGGATGTAATTGAAATGATGCTCGCAGGTGCAACGGCTGTTCAGGTCGGCGCTGCAAACCTTGTAAATCCCTGTGCTTGCCGTGATATAATCAACGATTTGCCGGCAGTCATGGAGAAATATAACATAAAAGATTTAAAAGAAATTATCGGAGGTGCTCACTGATGGGTAGAGATGTAATTGTTGCTTGCGATTTCAGCAGCAAAGAAGAGGTTTTTGCTTTCCTTGATAAATTCCGGGGCAAGAAGCCTTTTGTGAAAATCGGTATGGAGCTTTACTATGCTGAAGGTCCTTCAATCGTAAAAGAAATCAAGGCAAGAGGTCACAAGATTTTCCTCGACCTTAAGCTTCATGATATTCCGAATACCGTTAAAAAGTCAATGTCAGTTCTCTCAAGACTTGATGTTGATATCTGTAATCTTCATGCAGGTGGCACAAAGCGTATGATGGAGGCTGCACTTGAAGGTCACACAAGACCTGACGGCACACGACCCCTGCTTATTGCTGTTACTCAGCTTACATCAACGGATCAGGAAAGCATGGAAAACGATCTTCTTATAAAGGAGCCAATTGATAAGGTTGTTATGCACTATGCAAAAAATGCTGCCGATGCAGGTCTTGATGGTGTTGTGTGCTCACCCCTTGAAGCTCAGAAGGTGCATGAAACCTGCGGTGATAAATTCCTTACCGTTACTCCCGGTGTCCGCTTTGCAGACGGTGACATCGGTGATCAGAAGAGAGTTATGACTCCTGCGCAGGCAAATAAAATCGGCTCAGACTACATTGTTGTCGGCAGACCCATCACAGCAGCAGAGGACCCCGTTGCTGCTTACGAAAGATGCCTCAGCGAATTCGTAGGCTGATATCAGGATGTTAATAATTAGAAAGGAAGATATATTATGAAAAAATTAATTGCAAAAGACTTACTTTCCATCGGTGCGGTTTTTCTTCGTCCCGAGCAGCCCTTCACCTGGGCAAGCGGAATCAAAAGCCCCATTTACTGTGACAACAGACTTACACTTACTTCTCCTTCAGTAAGAACTGATGTTGAAACGGGTCTTGCCAAAACAATTTTAAAATATTTCCCCGACTGTGAAGTTATTATGGGTACTTCAACAGCGGGTATTGCACACGCTGCAATCGTAGGTCACATTCTCGGTCTTCCTATGGGTTATGTCCGTTCAGGTCACAAGGATCACGGCAGAGGCAACCAGATTGAGGGTAAGCTTGAAAAGGGACAGAAGGTAGTTGTTGTTGAGGACCTTATCTCAACTGGCGGTAGTGTTATTGAGGTTGTTGAGGTTCTTCGTGAAGCAGGTGCAGAGGTTCTCGGTATTGCTTCAATCTTTACTTACGGTATGAAAAAAGGTATCGACAGACTTGCAGCAGCTGATGTTGTAAACTATAGCCTTTCAAATCTTGACGCTGTTGCCGAGGTTGCAGCAGAAGAGGGTTATATCAAGAACGAGGACATCGCAAAGCTTCTTAAATTCAGAGACAATCCGTCAGACGAAAGCTGGATTGGAGGCGCAAACTGATGAGAAGCCTTATAAGCATACTTGATCTTTCAGAAAAAGAGATAGACAAGCTTCTTGATGTTGCTGATGATATCATTGCCAATCCGAAAAAATACAGCGAGGTTTGTCACGGAAAAAAGCTTGCAACGCTTTTCTTTGAGCCTTCAACAAGAACAAGACTCAGCTTTGAAGCAGCAATGTATGAGCTTGGCGGTCATGTTCTCGGATTCTCCGATGCCGGTTCATCATCAGCCACAAAGGGTGAAAGCGTTGCCGATACCACAAAAATGGTCTCATGCTATGCTGACATCATTGCAATGAGACATCCCAAGGAGGGTGCACCCCTTGTTGCGTCAATGCACTCTTCAATTCCCGTTATCAATGCAGGTGATGGCGGTCATAATCACCCCACACAGACCCTTACTGACCTTCTCACAATCAGAAGAAAAAAAGGAAGACTCAATAATTTTACAATCGGCTTCTGTGGTGACCTTAAATTCGGCAGAACTGTACATTCACTTATTCAGGCTCTTTCAAGATACGAAAATGTTAAAATTATTCTTATCTCACCTGATGAGCTTAAGCTTCCTTCTTATGTCAAAAAGGATGTTCTTCAGAAGAACAATATTGAATATGTTCAGACAACGGATCTTGAGTCAGTTCTTCCCGAGCTTGATGTGCTTTATATGACAAGAGTACAGAAGGAACGTTTCCTCAGTGAAGAGGAATACATCAGACTTCGTGACAGCTACATTCTCACAAGAGAAAAGCTTGTAAAAAGAGCCAAGGACGATCTTTCTGTTCTTCACCCGCTGCCCAGAGTCAACGAAATTTCAACAGACGTTGACGATGATCCCAGAGCATGCTATTTTGAGCAGGCGCTTTGCGGAAAGTATGTCAGAATGGCTCTTATTATGGAGCTTCTCGGTCTTCATGTTGATTAAGGGAGGAAATAAAGATGCATATTGATTCAATTAAAGAGGGCATTGTTATTGATCATATCACAGCCGGAAATGCAATGAGAATTTATAATCTTCTCGGATTCGATAAGCTTGAGTGTAGTATTGCAATCATCAAGAATGTGTCAAGCAAAAAAATGGGCAAAAAGGATATCATTAAAATTGACAGCAATATTGAAATCAACCTTGAAGCCCTTGGTTACATTGATCCGGGTATCACAATTGATGTCATCCGTGACAGTAAGCTTGTTGAAAAAAGAAGTGTAGATCTTCCTGAAAAGCTTCACAGCGTTCTTAAGTGTAAAAACCCAAGATGCATTACCTCGTGTGAGCAAGAGCTTGAGCAGATCTTCACTCTTACCGACAAGGAAAACAGAGTATACCGTTGTATGTATTGCGAGGCAAAGGCATAATTCCTTGTGTTTGATTTTATGTTGGAACATTGATTGTAACAGGTGTTTTGAAGTTTATTCTTAAAAACACCTGTTTTTTCATTAGTTTATAATATTTTTTGTTTATTATCGAGTCTGCGATATGTAAAAAGGTTTAAAATTCTGACAAATCCTTGACTTTTATTTATTATAGTGTATAATACTTAAGAATATTTAATTCATTTTTATTAAATGCAGAGTTTAAATTTTCTGCAAAAAAGAAGGACGGGTTACTGTTCTGATTTATTACAGGAGGAATTTAAAATGATCAAGACAATCGGTGTACTTACAAGCGGTGGCGACGCCCCCGGTATGAATGCTGCAATCAGAGCTGTTGTAAGAGCAGGCTGTGAGCTCGGTATGAAGGTTTATGCCATCAGAAGAGGCTATAACGGACTTATGGAGGATGATATGTACGAAATGAATCTTCGTTCAGTTTCCGATATCATCAACAGAGGCGGTACAATTCTTTATTCAGCAAGAAGCGCACGCTTCAAGACTGAAGAAGGTATGCAGGATGCAATCAACACTTGCAAAAAGCGCGGCATTGAAGGTCTTGTTGTTATCGGCGGTGACGGCTCATTCAGAGGTGCAAGAGATCTTTCTTTAAGAGGCATTCCCTGTGTTGCAATTCCCGGCACAATCGATAATGACATCGGTTGCTGCGATTATACAATCGGTTATGATACTTCAATGAACACAATTATGCAGATGGTTGACAGAATCAGAGATACAGCTGAATCTCACGACCGTTGTGCAGTTGTTGAGGTTATGGGCAGAGGTGCAGGGTACCTTGCTCTTACTTCAGGTATTGCTTGCGGTGCAACCTCAACGCTTATTCCTGAAGTTCCCTTCGATTTTGAAAGAGATGTAATTGACAGAATGAAGAGAACACAGAAGAGCGGTAAGGTTCATTTTGTAATCATTGTTTCGGAAGCAATCGGTGGTGTTGAAGAAATGGCAAAGAGAATCCAGGCTGAAACAGGTGTTGAAACACGTGCAACAATTCTCGGTCATGTTCAGCGTGGCGGTTCACCGACAGCCAAGGACAGAATTGTAGCAAGCCAGATGGGTTATCATGCCGTTCAGCTTCTCAAGGACGGTATCGGCAACCGTGTTGTTGCTATGCAGAAGGAAAAGATTCTTGACATTGATATTTTTGAAGCTCTCAATATGAAAAACTCTGTTGATCTTGATATGTATAAGATGTCACTTGATATTTCTATCTGATGATTTATGGCTGAAGGTAAAACCAACATACATAAAGATCACAGAAAAAAGGTCAGAGAAAAGTTCTATGAATGCGGACTCCAGGGCATGGCGCCACATAATATACTTGAGCTGCTGCTGTTCTTCGGGATCCCTTTCAAGGATACTAATCCTATGGCTCACGAGCTTATCAATCGTTTCGGGTCGCTTTCTGCCGTGTTTGAAGCAAAACGGTCAGATCTTATGCAGGTCAAGGGAATGACCGAAAATGCTGCGTGTCTGATTTCATTGATTCTGCCGTTGTACAGAAAGTATTCTGAGGATCTTATTAACAGAAAAAAGAATTTCAACACAACGCAAGAGCTTGTTGAATTTCTCAGAACACTTTACATTGACAACAATACAAACGAGCGTGTTTTTGTGCTCTGCTTTGATGCCAATAATTCTCTTATAACATACAGAATGCTCAATGAGGGAGATATTAATTCTTCGAATATTGACCTACGAAAATTGGCGGCTTTTGTACTTGAAACCAACTGTCAGTTTGTTGTCGTTTCCCACAACCATCCTCACGGACTTGTGGCCCCATCAAGCAATGACATCGGTGCAACAAAAACAATCGTTTCTCTGCTTTCAACCTTGAAGGTAAAGCTCAGTGACCATATAATAATATCCGATAAGGAATATTTTTCAATGGCTAATTCCAAAAGGTTTTGTCACATTTTTTATAATCTTGACAAGCCTCTGATAGATGAATAAGCAAAGAAGCTTATCCGCAGATTTTGCGGGTAAGCTCTTTATTTTTTATAATAATAGTGTTATAATATAACGAAAAAAGATGAGGAGGAGCAAAATGGACAGGTTCGTTTTACATTCACCCTTTAAGCCTACGGGCGATCAGCCTGAAGCAATTGAAAAGCTTGTTGACGGCGTGAAAAAAGGCTATCAAGAGCAAACTCTTCTTGGCGTTACCGGATCGGGTAAGACGTTTACAATGGCTAATATAATCGAAAAATTAAACCGACCTGCTCTGGTTCTTGCTCACAACAAAACCCTCGCGGCGCAGCTTTGCAGTGAATTCAAGGAATTCTTTCCCGAAAATGCGGTGGAATATTTTGTATCCTACTATGATTATTATCAGCCTGAAGCTTACATTCCGACAACGGATACTTATATTGAAAAGGATTCGGCAATTAACGATGAAATTGATAAGCTTCGGCATTCGGCTACCTCTGCATTATCTGAACGCAGAGATGTTATCATTGTTGCGAGTGTGTCTTGTATCTACACCCTCGGCAATCCGATAGACTACCGTAATATGGTCATTTCTCTTCGTACGGGTATGGAGAAAAACAGAGACGAGCTTATTGAAAAGCTTGTTGAAATACAGTATGAACGAAATGACATCAATTTCATAAGAAACAAATTCAGAGTGCGCGGAGATGTTGTTGAAATCTATCCCGTTTATACATCTGATACAGCAATAAGAGTTGAATTTTTCGGTGACGAAATTGACAGACTTTGTGAGATAAACCCGTTAACCGGTGAGGTGAAAAATGTTGTCTCACATATAGCTGTATACCCGGCATCGCATTACGTAATTTCCCGTGACAAGCTTGAGGATGCTCTTGAGGAAATCGGCAGTGAGCTGATTGAAAGAGTTGAGGAATTTACTTCGCAGGGCAAGCTTCTTGAGGCTCAGAGAATTCAGCAGAGAACTATGTACGATATGGAGATGCTTCGTGAGACGGGCTTTTGCAAGGGTATTGAAAATTACTCAAGAATTATGTCCGGAAGACCGGCAGGGGAGGCTCCCTTCACATTGCTTAACTATTTCCCTGATGATTTTATTCTTTTTGTTGACGAAAGTCATGTTATGCTTCCTCAGCTAAGGGCAATGTATGCCGGTGACAGAGCAAGAAAGGAAAGCCTTATTGAGTACGGCTTCCGTTTGCCTTCTGCCTATGACAACAGACCGTTGAAGTTCGATGAATTTTATGAAAGAGTCGGACAAAAAATATTTGTAAGTGCTACTCCCGGTTCCTTCGAAAAAGAAAAAAGCTCACAGATTGCGGAGCAACTCATTCGCCCGACGGGACTTCTTGACCCGCTTATTTCTGTAAGACCTACAGAGGGGCAGATTGATGACCTGATCGGTGAAATAAATAAACGAACCGACAGAAATGAAAGAGTGCTTGTCACAACGCTTACCAAAAAGATGGCGGAATCGCTTACCGACTATCTTGATAATGTCGGAATAAAGGTAAGATATATGCACTATGATATTGACACAATGGAAAGAATGGAGATAATAAGAGATCTCCGTCTCGGTGAATTTGATGTTCTTGTCGGTATTAACCTTTTGAGAGAGGGGCTTGATCTTCCTGAGGTTTCACTCGTTGCGATTCTTGATGCTGATAAGGAAGGCTTTCTGCGTTCTGAAACCTCACTCGTTCAGACAATAGGCAGAGCCGCAAGAAATGCCGAAGGTCAGGTAATTATGTATGCTGACAAAATTACACCGTCAATGGATTATGCTATAAGCGAAACTGAGAGAAGACGCAAAATTCAGGATGATTATAATCAGTCTCACGGAATTGTGCCTAAAACAATTGTCAAGGAAGTAAGAGATGTCCTTGAAATCTCCACAACCAATGATTCTGATAAGTCATATAAGAAGCTTCCGAGAACAGAAAAAGAAAAGCTTATCCGTAAGCTTACAAACGAAATGAAGGAAGCGGCAAAAATTCTCGAGTTTGAGCACGCAGCACTTATCCGTGATAAAATTGAAAAAATCAAAGCAACAATGAAATAACTGAGGTGAATTATGCCACAAAAGGATCTGATTGTAAAAGGTGC
The DNA here is from genome assembly GCA_045601905.1 of Acutalibacteraceae bacterium. GTDB lineage: Bacteria > Bacillota > Clostridia > Oscillospirales > Acutalibacteraceae > UBA6857. The sequence goes on from JAZSAM010000033.1 coordinate 11,687, forward strand.
GAGAGAGCACAACCTTAAAAATATTGATATAACAATTCCGAGAGACAAGCTTATTGTATTTACCGGACTTTCAGGCTCGGGGAAATCGTCACTTGCCTTTGATACTATCTATGCTGAAGGCCAGCGAAGATATGTTGAATCGCTTTCGTCATATGCAAGACAGTTTCTCGGTCAGATGGAAAAGCCTGATGTAGATTATATAGAAGGTCTTTCACCGGCAATTTCAATTGATCAGAAAACGACTTCCAAAAATCCTCGTTCAACAGTCGGAACAGTCACGGAAATCTATGATTACTTCCGTCTTCTTTATGCCAGAATCGGTGTTCCTCATTGCACTGTTTGCGGAAGAGAAATCAAGCAGCAAACCGTTGATCAGATAGTCGATAAAATAATGAAGCTTGAAGAAAACACCAGAATTCAGCTTCTTTCACCGATTGTTAGAGGTCGTAAGGGTGAATATGTAAAAGAGCTTGAAAACGCTGCAAAATCGGGCTTTGTCCGTGTAAGGATAGACGGGAATGTTTACGATCTTTCAGAAAAAATCAAGCTGGAAAAGAATAAAAAGCACAACATTGAAATTATTGTTGACCGACTCGTAATAAAAGAGGGGATTAAATCCCGTCTTGCCGATTCAATTGAAACAGCAACCAAACTTTCAGACGGGCTTCTTCTTGTTGATGTTGTTGGCGGTGAAGAGTTAACCTTTTCATTGAATTATGCTTGTCCCGACCACGGTGTGAGCTACGGCGAAATTTCCCCGAGAATGTTCTCCTTCAATAGTCCCTTCGGATCGTGCAAGAAGTGTTCAGGCCTCGGCGTGTTTATGGAAATCTCACCTTCTATGATAATCCCCGACAGAAAATTGTCAATTAAAGAAGGGGCTATCAAAGCCTTCGGATGGGGGAACGTCAAGGATAACACAACTATTGCGGGAATGTATTACGATGCATTAGGCAAAAAGTACGGATTTACACTCGATACTCCCATTGAAGAATTTTCTCACGAAGCTTTCAATGCTCTGCTTTACGGTACCAACGGTGAAAAAATGAAGATGGAACGCACTACATCTTACGGCGGCGGTACCTATTACACAGATTTTGAAGGACTGATAAATAATCTTCAAAGACGTTATAATGAGTCAACCTCTGAAATTTCACGCCGTGAAATAGAAAGCCTTATGTCAACTACAGAGTGTAAGGAATGTAACGGTGCAAGGCTCAGCAAAGAGGCGCTTTCTGTCACTGTGTGCGATAAAAATATCCACGAAGTATGCTCACTTTCCATAACTGAATGTCTCAATTTTGTAACCTCTCTTAATGAAAAGCTTACAGAACGAGAAAAGATGATAGCTAACCTTATTATCAAGGAAATTGTGGAAAGACTCACTTTTCTTGAGAGTGTAGGGCTTAACTATCTTACATTGACGAGACAGTCAGGCTCTCTTTCAGGCGGTGAAAGCCAGAGAATCCGTCTTGCTACACAAATCGGTTCTTCACTGATGGGTGTTCTTTATATACTTGATGAACCGAGTATTGGTTTGCATCAGAGAGACAACGCTAAGCTTCTTAACACGTTGAAGCATCTGCGCGATTTAGGCAATACACTCATTGTTGTCGAACACGATGAGGATACAATGTATGAGGCTGATTATATTGTGGACATCGGCCCGGGAGCAGGTATTCACGGAGGCAATGTTGTCTGCCAGGGAACAGTCGATGATATTAAAAGCTGCGCAGAGTCAATAACCGGTCAGTATCTCAGCGGTGCAAAACAAATTCCCGTACCGGAGAAGCGAAGGGAAGGTAACGGAAAATCCGTGAAGGTTTACGGGGCAAATCAGAACAATCTTAAAAATATAGATGTCGAAATTCCTCTTGGTAAGCTCGTTTGCGTAACCGGTGTTTCAGGCTCGGGAAAGTCTTCTCTTGTCAATGAGATTCTTTATAAATATCTCAGTAATGAGCTTAACGGTGCAAAGAAAATTCCGGGCTCCTTCAGAAAAATGGAGGGTGTTGAAAATCTTGATAAAATAATCAGCATCGATCAGTCTCCGATAGGTCGTACGCCGAGATCAAACCCCGCAACATATACTGGAGTTTTCAACGATATAAGAGAGCTTTTTGCTTCAACCACTGATTCAAAGGCAAAGGGCTTTACAGCCAGTCGTTTCTCATTTAATGTTAAGGGCGGACGCTGTGAGGCTTGTCAGGGCGACGGCATTGTAAAGATTGAAATGCATTTTCTTGCCGATATCTTTGTGCCTTGTGATGTCTGCAAGGGCAAGAGATATAATGCTGAAACTCTTTCAGTTAAGTATAAAGGAAAATCAATTAACGATATTCTCGAAATGACAGTTGAAGAAGGAATGATGTTCTTCGAAAACCACAAAAAGATTTACAGAAAGCTTAAAACCCTTTATGATGTAGGTCTCGGGTATATCAAAATCGGTCAGCCTGCAACAACTCTTTCGGGCGGTGAAGCTCAACGTGTAAAGCTTTCAACAGAGCTTTCGAAAATATCGACAGGAAAAACGATCTATATTCTTGATGAGCCTACTACGGGGCTTCACACAGCTGATGTACACAGACTTGTGAATGTTCTGCACACGCTTGTTGAAGGTGGAAACACTGTTCTTGTAATTGAGCATAATCTTGATGTTATCAAGTGTGCTGATCATATTATTGATCTTGGTCCCGAGGGTGGTGACGGAGGCGGCACTATAGTTGCCACTGGTACACCTGAGGAGATTGTAGGAGTAGAAGAATCATATACCGGTCAATATCTTAAAAAACTGATTTAAATTTTAAAAAATTGTAAACATAAACAAAGGCAGTTGATTTTGCTTAAAATTCGCTTGCCTTTGTTTGTTTGTTGTGCTATACTTACTAAGTTAAATGCACAGATAATGTGCATTTTAGTTATGATTTACATAAAGAAAGGATATGGGAAACCATGAAAGTTAATGAACTTTTACACAAGCTGTTCGGTACAACACCGGGCAAGGGTGTTCAACCCAAGGAAGCTGTTGCATACGGTGTTGCCGGCTTCGGACAGAATTTTATTTGTACAATTATCGGATCTTATCTGACCGTATTTATGACCGATGCTCTTCTGTTTGGTGCTGAGGGTGTTAAGGTCGGTGCAATGGACGGCGCAATTGCCGTTGCTTTCCTCATGCTTGCTACAAGAGTTTTTGATGCGTTCAACGATCCTATCATGGGTTCAATCGTTGATAAAACAAGAACAAAGTGGGGTAAATGTCGTCCCTACCTTAAATGGATGGCAATTCCCATCGGTATTATGACAATTCTTTGCTTCCTTCCTGTTTATCAGGCAAAGGCTGTATGGACATTTGCCGTTATTTCAGTACTTTATGTTATTTGGTCAGTTGTATACACGGTCGCCGACGTTCCTTACTGGGGTCTTGCAACCTGCCTTACCAACGATACAACTGTAAGAGGTAACATTCTTACTGTAGTCCGTCTTGTTTGCACTGTCGGTGCAGGTATTGTTACCGTCGGTGTTCCCATTATCACAGACGCAGTTACAAGCAAGTTCAAGTATACCGCAGATGATATCAGTATGATTATGACTGATAAGGCCGAACAGATTACCTCTATGGTAACCAATCAGGGCATAACAGCAGAAGAAGCTGCAAATTCATTTATCGGTACTGTTATGAACAGCAGCATTCAGGCAAATGCCGATACTCTCAAGTTGGTTTATTTCATTTGCGCTGTGGTATTCGTTGTTGCAGCAATGCCGATGTTCTTCTATGGCTTTAAAAATACCAAAGAACACATTACTGCTGATTACGAAAATGTTCCTTCATTCGGTCATAACCTCAAGCTTCTCTTCAAGAACAGAGAGCTCCTTCTTATTGTTCTTTCAGGCGTTCTTGGCGGTGCGAGAATGGTTTACACATACACAGGCGGTCTTTATTTCGCAAAGTACATCCTTAAGAATGAAGGCTTATACGGTGTTATTACTCTTCTTGTTATCCCCGGTGGTCTTGTTGCATCTCTTCTTGTTCCCTGGCTTACAAAGAAATTCACAAAGAAATGGACTTATATCCTTGTTCATCTCTTCGGCGGCGTTGTAATGGCAGTTATGTATTTTGTCGGTTACGATGCTCCCTGGAAGCTCGTTGTTTCAGCAATCGGTCTCATTCTCCTTGGTATTCCTCAGGGTGTTAACAACATTATGAGCTATGCTATGATCGGTGATACTGTTGACTATCTTGAATGGAAAACCGGCGAAAGAGGCGAAGGTATCTGCTTTGCTATGCAGACTCTTATCAATAAAATCGGTATGGCAGTCGGCGCATTCATCGGCGTTATGTCAATGAGTATTGCCGGTATCGATGCTGAAACCGGTTTTGTTCAGTCACCTGATTCACTCTGGAATGTTCTTATTCTTTCAGGTGTAATCAGTATGTTTGCTTGTGCAGTACCTATGTTCTTCTATACACTTACCGAAAAGCGCCAGAGAGAGCTTGTTGCTGAGATTGAAGCAAGAAGAGCAGCTAAGGCTAAATAAAATCAACTCAATAGTTTTAAGGCTGTTTATTTCTTGATAAACAGCCTTATTATAATCAAAAGGAGAATTATTTATGGAGAAAAAATGGTATAAAGAAATGTCTGTCTATCAGATTTGGCCGAGAAGCTTCTGTGATGGAAACGGCGACGGAATCGGTGACCTTGAGGGTATAATTTCCAAGCTGGATTATATCAAGGAGCTTGGTGTGGATGCAATTTGGTTTTCGCCGCTTTTCCCTTCGCCTAATGCCGATTACGGTTATGATATCGCCAATTACCGCGACATTTCAAAGGATTACGGTACACTTGAGCAGTTTAAAACTCTTCTTGATGAGGCACATAAAAGAGGCCTGAAAATCATAATGGATCTCGTTGTCAATCACACCTCTGATGAGCACGAATGGTTCAAGGAAAGCAAAAAAGGCGAAGATAATCCTTATCACGATTATTACATCTGGAGGAAAGGCAGAAAGCCCGGCAAGGAGCCTAACAATTGGCTTTCAACCTTCCAGGGAAAGGCCTGGGAATACTGCAAGGAAATTGACAAGTACTACCTTCACGTGTTTGCAAAGGGTCAGCCCGACCTCAATATGGATAATCCCAAGGTAAGAAAAGAAGTCAAGGATATTATCCGTTTCTGGCTCGATATGGGCGTTGACGGCTTCCGCGAGGATGTTATCACCTTCATTTCAAAAAAGCCCGGACTTCCCAACGGATTCCCTCTCCCAACAGCAACCGGTATAGAGCATTACAGCAACGGCCCCAATCTTAAAAAATACCTCAGAGAGTTCAAAGAAATCTACGACGAATATGATTGCTTTACAGTCGGCGAGGCTCCTATGATGACTCCGAAAAAAGCGCTCCAGTTTATCGAAGAAGGGGACAATCAGCTTCTTAATATGATGTTCCATTTTGAGCATATGAATTGTGATAATATAATCACAAACTGGATTATAACACCTTTCCGTCCCGGTAAGCTCAAGAAGGTCTACAACAACTGGCAGACAAAGCTTTACGGAAAAGCATGGAATGCAAACTACATTGAAAATCACGACCAGCCGAGAATTATTTCCCGTTACGGCAGTGAAAAATTTCGTGAGCAGAGCGGTAAAATGCTCGCAACAATGTATATTTGCCAGTCAGGTACACCCTTTATCTATCAGGGTCAGGAAATCGGTATGACTAACCCGAAAATTGATTCAATTGACAGATATAAGGATATTTCATCACTCAATACTTATGAGCTTTTCAGAAAGCTAGGCTTCAGTGACAAGCTTACAATGAAGTTCTGTATGTATGCTTCACGCGATAATGCAAGAACACCGATGCAGTGGAATGACAGCAAGAATGCAGGGTTTACAACCGCAGATGAGCCTTGGTTTGAGGTTAATCCGAATTACATTTTCATTAATGCAGAGGCTGAGGAGAAGAATGAGCATTCAATTCTCAATTACTACAAAAAGCTTCTCCGTTTCCGCAAGGAAAACGACATTGTAAAATACGGCACCTTCAAGCTCCTGAAAACAGAGAAAAACATCTTTGCTTACCTCAGAGAATACGAGGGTAAGAAAATGCTTGTTTTCTGCTCATTTGCTGAAGGTGAAATGACCTTCCGTGCACCTACAGATTTTAAACTCGGCGATGCAGAGCTTGTCCTTTCAAACTACGATGTAAATCCTGTTATTCACAACGGCTTTATGTCAAGACCTTATGAAACAAGAGTATATCTTACGAAATGATAAAATGGGGCTGTAAAAAAGTGCAAACCGCATAAAACAAGATAACTAAAGGGTTTCTTTCGGTGTTGAACTACCAAAGAAACCCTTTAAAACTGTAAAAATCAGCAAAAACAGGCAAAAACAAGGTTTTTACGTTTTATGCTATAAACAAACCTCGCCCTCGGGGTACCTTTGTATGCCGTCGGGTAAACCAAAATAAAGCTGAACGCTTTATTTTGGCTCGGTTTGTTCATTCTGCGCATTTTTTCCTAACCCCTAAAAAGGGGATGTAAAAAAATGAGTTTTTTTACATCCCCAAATCTTTTTTTGTATAGTCTTAATAACCGATTGCAGTACCGAAAATAATGATTGCAACGGTTGCAGTAAAAATGCTCAAAAACAGCTTCCATGAGCATCTTATGTACTTGAAAAAGGAAATGTTTATCATACCGAGAGCGACCATTAAAAGAGCATTTGTGGGAAAAAGAACATTACATATACCATCACTCAGACAGAAAGCAACTATGAGATTCTGTTCGCCGATACCCATCATATTTACAAGCGGAAGAAGAATCGGCATAAGCAGGAAAGCCTTTGCTGAGCCGCTTCCGATGAAAAACTCAAAAACGCAGATTACAAAGAATATAATAACAATTGCAACATAGGGATTTACGGAGCTGATGAGATTATAAACATTATAGAGAATGGTATCGATAATCATTCCGCGCTTTAAGATGTATGTGATTGCAATAATTGAGAGAATTATTGGAGCACAGGGGAGAATTGTCCTGATGCCTTCACCGAAGACTTTGCGAAGCTGCTTGCCGTTAAGTCCGCTGATTTTACCTGCTCTTATACCGCCGACGGTAAAAAGAACCGCCATTGAAGCAAGAGGCAGATAGCCGATGATACCTGCAACAGTCTGGTTTTTTACAAGGATGTTTGTAATAAGGCAAAGTACTGTGATGCATAAAACTGCAACGAGTGCGTAAACAAAAGCTTTTGAAGCTCTCGGAAGGTTAGGATTTGCCTGGATCTTCTGCATTTCGGTTTTATCAAAAAGACTGTTTCTCAGTTCAAGGTCAGTCTCGTAACAGAGGGATTTTTTAGGATCCTTTTCAATTTTTTTAGCATAGGTAATAAAGAAGATTGCTACTACTGCGTAAATTACGGCAAAAACCAAAATTCGGAAAAGCACACCGGAAAACATCGGTAAACCTGCCATGGATTGGGTTATTCCGACATTAAACGGATTAAAGGTAGCTGCTGAATATCCGAAGGTAACAGACATAAGGCTGATACCTAAACCAACAAAAGAGTCCCAACCAAGGGAAAGTGAAATTGCAACAGCAAGAGGAACAAGCGTAACTGATTCTTCCAAAATTCCGGCAAAAGAGGAAAGAACCATACAGCCGAAAATCATTACGGCAAGAAGTGCATATTTTTTATGCGCAAACTTTCTGACAATAACGGACATCATATATTTAAGTACACCGCTTTTGTCAAGTATGAGGAATGTACCGCCGATGAGAGTTATTACGAGAATGATGATAACTCCCGTCATAGCATCACCCGGTGCATTTATGAACATTTCAATAGGTGAAATGAAAATTCGCCAGAAGCTGTATCCGACTTCTTCACGGGTAAGCTCGTGATAAGTACCGTTTATGATTGATCCGTCTTCGGTTGTATCGTAAGCTCCGGGAGGAACAATCTGTGTAAGCACACCGACGAAAACCACAATTGCCAGAAGCAGAAAGGTTACGCCAAGGAGCGTCTTTTTATCGATTTTGATAAATGATTTCATTTCCTGTTGTTGATTCTGCATTTTAAACTCCTTAAACATTGTTATTAATTTCAAGAATTTCACGTCCGGTATAAAAATTTATTTTTTCAAATCCGCATTTCTTTGCAATCTGCATGCATTCGTACACACCGGCACCGACATCCTGAGCACAATGGGCATCCGAACCGATTGTTATTCGGCTGCCGCCAAGCTCACGGTATCTTTGAAGAAGGTTTTCATCAGGCATCGGTCTTGCCATCATCTGTCTGAGACCTGAAGTGTTAAGCTCAAGTGATTTTTTGTTTTCGATAATCGCCTTTAAGAGCTCATCGGTTTCTTTTGATATTTTCGAATAATCAAAATCCATTTTGAATTTTCCTTGAATCCGTCGCATAGGGCAGGTAATGTGAGCAAGCACATCGCATCCGTCCCAATGAGCAAGCTCGGTCAATTCTCTGAAATAGTTTTTCATAAACTCATACACATCGATCTGATCATATGGGATTTCTTTTACATCGCAGTCAAATCCCTTCGGCGTGTGAATTGAGCCGAGAACAATATCATATTTATGATTGCTGATGATTTTTTCACTTAACGCTTTATCAAAAAGGGGCTGTGCAATTTCGATTCCGAGAAGAACAAGAAGTTCACCCTCGAAGGAAGAACGGGCCTTCAGACATTCGAAATATGAGTGGAAAACCATGCTATTATACTTTAATGAAAAGAATTTGTCAATTTCACAATGATCAGTAAAAGCAATCGCTCGCAAGCCCTTGTCGACAGCCTGTTCACAAATGTACATCGGTGAATGCTGTCCGTCAGGTGAATTGTCTGAGTGAACATGCATGTCCATAATTCTTTGCTTGTACACCTTAAAACCTCCTTTTTTCAGTAGTAATCATTAATTAAAAGAATAATTTTATCGATTATACATCATAATGAAATAATATGCAATATATTTGATAAAATTTGTATATTTTTTTATTATTATTCAAAAAGCTGCATTTGATTGGAATATAATAACACTTATATATCTTAATTAAGAGCAAAGAATAATTATTGCAAACGCAAAATATATTAAGGAGAGAAAAAACATGGCAAGTAATTCAAAGGGTATGGTACCCGAAGCACGTGAAGCACTCGACAGATTCAAGATGGAAGCTGCATCAGAGGTTGGCGTAAACCTTAAGCAGGGCTACAACGGTCACCTCACTTCACGTGAAGCAGGTTCAGTCGGCGGCCAGATGGTCAAGAAGATGATTGAATCCTACGAAAAGAATATGAAATAACTTCATTTCACTTAAAAGTCGTCTTCGGACGGCTTTTTTGTTGTTGAAGTAGATGTAAGATTGTGATATAATACATATAACAAATCACGGAGTGTGAAAGAAATGATTAATCAAAGTTACAATAAAGCTCTTGAAAAATGGCTCACCGATAACAAAGAAAGCATACTTAATGACTGGATTGAGCTTGCAAAAATTCCCTCAATTAAGGCTGAACCGATTGATGCTGCACCCTTCGGAGCGGAATGCAAGAATGCCCTCACAAGAGCTGCATCATATTTTGAAAGGGAAGGCTTCAGTTCGATAATCAGCGACGGTAATACCTATGCTCTGTGCTCTTACGGAAAAGGCGAAAAGAAAATCGGACTTTTCAGTCACAGTGATGTTGTACCTGTAGGTGACGGCTGGCTTTACACAAATCCCTTTGAGCCTGTTGTTATTGACGGGACCTTAATCGGCAGGGGAGTTGAGGATAATAAATCTGGCATCATAGCTGCTCTTTGCCTATTCAGATTTATGAAAGAAAACAGCATTGAGCTTAATAACAAGCTTGAGCTTTTCATTGGCTCAGACGAGGAATGCGGAATGAATGATATGAAGGAATATCTTTCAAATGAGATTATGCCTGAGGTGTCAATTGTTCCCGATGCCGATTTTCCTTGCAGTGTAGGCGAAAAGGGCATATACCATCTTATGAGTGAAAGTGTCGGTGCCTTTGACAGTATCAGGGGCATCAATGGCGGTCAGGCTTATAATATTGTTCTTGACAGCGCGGATGCCGTTATACCGTTTTCTGAAGAAATACTGTCAGAGGTAAAGGCCAAGACAACAAATAACAAAGCAGTTAGCTTTTCGGTAAATGAAAATAACGAGATCGTCATTACTTTTAAGGGAGTTGCAAAGCACGCAAGCATTCCTGAAGGCTCGGTAAATGCTGCTTATCTTGCGGCGGATTTCCTTCTTTCCTGCAGTTTCATATCAGAAAACGACAAAGCGATTTTCGCTTCAGCAAAAGAACTTCTTTCCTGTTATTACGGCAAAAGTCTCGGAATTGAGCACGAGGATCCCGTTTTCGGAAAGACAACCTGTGTAAACGGAATGTGCAGAACTGTTGACGGCAAGCTTCGACTTAGCTTTGATATAAGATACGGCGATACAGTAAACGGTGTCAAACTTGAAGAAACAGCTGACAGCTTTCTTGAAAAGCAAGGCTTCAAGGCTGTAGAAAAAGACAACCGTCCCGGATTTTCTATCGATAAGGACAGTAAATTCCCTTCGGTCTTTGAAGATATTTACGAAGGAATTACCGGAGAAAGACTCGAAAGAGTTACAATGGCAGGCGGTACTTACGCAAGAAAGCTTAAAAACGCTTTTTCAATCGGCACGTCGATCATCAGAAAGGACAGAGAAACACCTGTTTTCCAAATGCCTGACGGTCACGGCGGTGCACATCAGTGTGATGAATGTATTGACATTGAAGGCTTCTTTGAAGCAGTAAAGGTGCTGTTTAATTATATTCTTGCTTGTGACAGTATGATATAAGCGGGCGAGCTCTATAATCAATTTGCGCTCAGGTTGCGGCAATGCAAGTGAGTTTCAGGCTTTGCCAAAGGCAGAGCAGGAGAAACTTATTGAAGAATTAAAAAATAGGGGGGCTTGTCAATACGGCAAGTCAGCAGGTTGACGGGTGTTAATTTCAGCTTGGTCAGGAAACAGTATTAACACAGAGAACCGTCCTCTGTGTTTCTGATGCAGTTAATAAAAAAAGAAATAAAAAACAAAATATGAGTAAATGGTTGGGAGAGAAATTAAAATGAAAAAAAGAATTCTTGTGTTAATCATATTTGTTATGTTTTTTCTTTCTTTTCTGTATGGATTTTTAGTTTTAGAAAGCAAACGGGTTAATGACAGGATAGACATGTATATGAATTATGAACTCGAGTTGTCTGATTTTTCAGAAAAAATTTTAAGCGATCCGTATTTTTTAGAAGAAGGAATATATTTAATTCATTGCGATAAAGGTGAAGTTAATATAGAAGTTTTTGATTTTTATAACAATATAATTAAAGAATTTTCGTCTTCAAAATATTATAAGGAACTTTATAATTATGAGTGGTTTAATCCTGATGTTTCCATTGAAATTGCAAGATATTGTTCACATAACAAAGAAATTATTAGTTCAGTAACTTTTAAACAACAGTTTTATTTGTCAAAAATGGATTTGTGGATATATTACGGAGATAGTGTTGCCTTTCCTAGTTGTCCTTATGAATGGTCAAGAAGAGATAATATATCAAAGTTAAGTGAAAGCCTATATTATGCAATTGGTTGGTCTTATGTTGATAATTGACTAACGGGCGGTGGTTTCTCCGCCGCCCGCATCCCACTTTAATAGAAAACACAGGGGGACGGTTCTATGTGTTAACTGAAAACAAATAACCACGGTGACTTGGGCGGTGCGTTGGCAAAAGCCTCGCACCTCACCAAAATACACAACAACACTTCTTTAATAAGAGGAGTGTTGTTTTTTTATGCAGAAAATAAACACACTTGACAAAAGAAGACGGAAAGAGTATAATAAGCAAAACGAACAAATGTTCTTTAAATGTAGGTGTTAAACTTGGACAGAATTATAATACATTCGGACATGAATTCCTGCTACGCTTCAATTGAGTGCAGTCTCAATCCTGAGCTTAAAGGCAAGGCAATGGCGGTAGGCGGAAACGAGGCAAGTCGTCACGGAATCATCCTTGCAAAAAGCGAAGAGGCAAAGAAGTTCGGTGTCAAAACCGGCGAACCGCTTTGGCAGGCGAGGCAGAAATGTCCCGGTCTTATTGTTGTTGAACCTCATTATGATATTTATAAGGAGTATTCCCGTAAGGCCCATGAGATCTACGCCCGTTACACAGACAGAATTGAGCCGATGGGACTTGATGAGGTCTGGTGTGACCTTACGGGAAGTATAATGCTTTTCGGCTCTGCTTATAATATTATCCGTGAAATTATGGAAAGCTTTAAAAGGGAGCTTGACATAACAGTTTCAATCGGTCTTTCCTATAATAAAATTTTTGCAAAGCTCGGAAGTGACCTTGCAGGCAGAGATGAGTTTTTTGAAATCACAAAAGGAAATTATAAGGATGTTGTGTGGAATCTGCCGGCATCGGCGCTTTTCGGTGTGGGACGGAAAACAGCAATGCAGCTTTCCGGTTATGGTATTTCCACTGTCGGAGAGCTTGCAAACTGCTCAAAAGAGTGGCTTTGCTCTGTTTTTGGTGTTAGCGGAGGTGAAATGTGGCTATCGGCAAACGGTCTTAATCGTGATGAGGTTGCCTTTGACAGCTATACCGCAAAATCAAAGAGCATCGGTCACGGAATCACCTGTAAAAGCGACCTTGAAAACAATGAAGAGGTGTGGAAGGTTTTTCTTTCGCTCAGTCAGAATGTATCAAAGCGACTGCGAGCGGAGAAACTCTTTGCAACGGGAGTGCAGATAGGCATACGCGATAACCGATTCAACAACAAGCAGTTTCAATGCGGACTTGATGTATCAACGCAGTCAGCTTTTGAGATTGCAAAGGTTGCCGCTGAGCTTTTCAATGAGAATTACACATGGGAGCAAAAAGTCAGAGCTCTCACCGTGAGAGCGATAAATCTGACCGATGAAGAGTGTTTTCAGCAGCTTGATTTTTACACAGATTACAGTAAGCTTGAAAAACAGAAAAGTATAGATGATGCCGTTATGAACCTCAGAGGCAAATTCGGTGATAAGATAATCTTTAACTGTTGTCTTATGGATGAAGAAAAAATTCCCGACTTTTCAAGCGATGATAAGAAGCCGGTGCCTTTTAAAGCTTTTAAATAAAGGGAAATAAGGCTATAACACTTGATTTTTTTAAAAAAATAGTGTAAATTATAACTGTTGTGTTTAAATTTGCTTGCTGACACAATATTTTGTATATTTTTGTAATTGTTAATTTCATTTTTATGAAAGGAATAAGATAAATAATGGCTAAGAAATCAGGTTATTCCGATAACGACATTGAAATGCTGGAGGGCGCCGACCGAGTCAGAAAAAGACCGGCGGTTATTTTTGGCTCAAACGGCATTTCGGGTTGTGAGCATTCGGTTTTCGAAATTCTTTCTAACTCAATTGACGAAGCCCGTGAGGGTTACGGCGACAAAATTACAGTAACACGCTTTTCTGACGGCTCCGTTGAGGTGCAGGACTGCGGACGAGGTATACCCGTAGGATATAATGAGAAGTACGGTAGAGAAAACTGGGAGCTTGTTTTCTGTGAGATGTATGCCGGCGGTAAGTATAATACTAACAGTGGCGGAAGCTACGAGTATTCTCTCGGACTCAACGGTCTTGGTCTTTGTGCCACACAGTTTGCAAGTGAGTATATGGATGCTGAAATTAAAAAGGACGGAATGAAGTATACCCTTCACTTTGAAAAAGGTGAGAACATAGGTGGCTTACAAAGTGAGCCGTACAGTAGAAAAGATACAGGTTCAAGAATCAAGTGGAAGCCTGATCTTGAGGTTTTCACTGATATTGACATTCCTCTTGAGTATTATCAGCAGGTTCTTCAGAGACAGGCAATCGTAAACCCTAAAGTTCGCTTTGAGCTTAAGAATCAGATTAAAGGCGGCTTTGAAACCTTCGTTTATTATTACGAAAACGGCATCAGCGACTATGTAAAGGAAGTCACGGGCGATGATGCCCTCACTTCAGTTCAGTTCTGGCAGACGGAAAGAAGCGGTAAAGACAGAACTGACCTTCCCGAGTATAAAGTAAAGCTCAATGTTGCGCTCACTTTCTCAAACAAAAAACAGCTCATTGAATATTATCACAACTCAAGCTTTCTTGAATTTGGCGGATCACCTGATACTGCCGTAAAAAATGCAACTGTTGCACAGATTGATGCTTACCTCAAGCAAAGTGGTAAGTATACAAAGTCAGACTCAAAAATCAAATTCCAGGACGTTGCCGACTGCCTCGTGCTGGTTTCATCCTCTTTCTCAACTGAAACCTCTTACCTTAACCAGACAAAGAAGGCAATCACAAACAAATTCATCCAGGAAGCAATGACAGAGTTCCTTCGTCATCAGCTTGAGGTTTATTTTATCGAAAACAAGCTTGAGGCTGACAAAATAGCTGACCAGGTGCTTATCAATATGAGAAGCCGCGTCAAGGCTGAATCAACAAGACTTAACCTTAAAAAGACTCTTACTACCTCAAATGACCTTGCTAACCGTGTGCAGAAGTTTGTTGACTGCCGCAGTAAGGACATTGACAAAAGAGAGCTTTTTATAGTGGAAGGCGACTCTGCTCTCGGTGCCTGTAAGCAGGCAAGAGACTCAGAATTTCAGGCAATTATCCCTGTCAGGGGTAAAATACTCAACTGTCTTAAGTGCGGTTACGATAAAATTTTCAAAAGCGAAATAATTACTGACCTTCTCAAGGTTCTCGGCTGTGGAGTCGAGGTTCAGGCGAAGGGGATGAAGAATCTTTCAACCTTCAGTATGGACAATCTCCGTTGGAGTAAAATCATTATCTGTACCGATGCTGACGTCGACGGCTATCAGATAAGAACGCTTATTCTTGCTATGATTTACCGTCTTATGCCTACTCTTATCAAGGAGGGTAAGGTGTTTATCGCCGAGTCGCCGCTTTACGAAATAACAAGCGGCAGTCAGACATGGTTTGCTTATACCGAAAAGGAAAAAGCAGATGCAATTGAGGAAATCGGTAAGTCGAAGTATACCATTCAGCGTTCAAAGGGTCTTGGTGAAAACGATGCCGAGATGATGAACCTTACAACTATGAATCCCGCTACAAGGCGACTGATAAAAATTGATCCCACAGATGCAGAAAAAACCGCCGAAATGTTCGACCTTATGTTAGGTGACAATCTTAACGGCAGAAAGGATTACATTGCCAATTACGGTCATCTTTATATTGATATGACCGATGTAAGCTGAGGTGAAAATAACATATGGCAAGAAAAAAGAAAAATGCAGAACCTGAATCTCAGGAAAATCTTCTTCAGAATACTCATATCGCAAACGCCGGTGAGATGATAGAGCAGAGAATTACCGATACAATAGAAATCAACTTTATGCCTTATGCTATGAGTGTTATTCTCTCACGTGCAATACCTGAAATTGACGGCTTCAAGCCTTCGCACAGAAAGCTTTTATACACTATGTATAAAATGGGACTTCTCAACGGCAACCGTACAAAATCGGCAAACATTGTCGGACAGACAATGCGACTCAATCCTCACGGTGATGCCGCTATTTACGAAACGATGGTTCGTCTTTCAAGGGGCAACGAGGCACTTCTCAATCCTTTTGTTGACTCAAAGGGCAACTTCGGCAAGGCTTATTCAAGAGATATGCATTATGCTGCACCGAGATATACCGAGGCAAAGCTTGAAAGCATTTGTAACGAGCTTTTCGGTGAAATTGACAAGAATACCGTTGATTTTGTTGACAACTACGACAGCACAATGAAGGAGCCTACGCTTCTTCCCGTAACCTTCCCGTCGATTCTTGCAAACAACAATCTCGGTATCGCTGTCGGTATGGCTAGCTCCATCTGTTCGTTCAATCTTAAGGAGCTTTGCGAAACAACAATTGAGCTTATCAAAAATCGTGATCACAACTGTATCGAAACAATGCCTGCTCCCGATTTTATCGGCGGAGGTACAATTCTTTACAACCGTGATGAAATGGAAGAAATTTACCGTACGGGTCGTGGCGGAATTAAGGTGCGTGCAAAGTATACCTATGACAAAAGCGCAAACTGCATTGACATTACTGAAATTCCACCTACAACAACTGCTGAGGCCATAATTGATAAAATTATTGAACGTGTCAAAGCAGGCTCAATAAAAGAAATCACCGATATCCGTGATGAGACTGATAAAAACGGTCTTAAAATTACAATTGACCTCAAGCGCGGAGTCGATGCTGACAAGCTTATGCTCAAGCTTTATAAGCAGACTCCTCTTGAAGACAGCTTCTCTTGCAATTTCAATGTTCTTGTCGACGGTTATCCGAGAGTTTACGGCGTAAAGGATCTTCTCATTGAGTGGATCCGTTTCAGAGGCAGATGTGTGTTCAGACGCGTCAGCTTTGACCTTGAAAAAGCAAAGAGCAGACTCCATCTTTTAAAGGGCCTTGAGAAAATTCTTTTGGACATTGACAAGGCAATAGCAATCATCCGTAAAACAGAGGAAGAAAGCGAAGTTATCCCCAATCTTATGATCGGCTTCGGAATAGACGAAATTCAGGCAGAGTATGTTGCTGAAATCAAGCTTCGCCACCTTAACCGCGAGTATATTCTCAAGCGTCTCAAGGATATTGAGAATCTTGAAAAATCGATTGCTGAAATGGAAGAAATTCTTTCTTCAAAGGCAAAGATAAGAAAAATCATTATCGGTGAGCTTAACGATGTAATCAAAAAGTACGGAAAAGAAAGAAAAACCAATCTTCTTTATGTAAGTGAAATTGAAGAAGAAAGTGCCGAGGAAGAAATTCCCGACTATCCCGTTAATCTCTTCTTTACAAAAGACGGTTACTTCAAGAAAATCACTCCGCTTTCACTTCGTATGGGCGGTGACCATAAGCTTAAGGATAATGACGAAATAATCCAGAGCTTTGAAAGCTCAAACAACAACGATCTTCTTTTCTTCACCGACAAATGTCAGGTTTATAAGGCCAGAGTGTCCGATTTCGCCGATTCAAAGGCAAGTGTTCTCGGCGAGTATATTCCCTCAAAGCTTGATATGGAAGAAGGAGAGAATGCAATCTTTATGGTTGTTACAAGGGAGTACAAGGGTTATATGATGTTCTTCTTTGAAAACGGTAAAACCGCCAAGGTAAACCTTTCCTCCTATGCAACAAAAACCAACCGTAAGAAGCTTATCAAGGCCTATAGTGATAAGTCTCCGCTTGTTACAATGCTTTACATTGATGAAGACAAGCAGATTGTTCTTGAAACAACAGGTGGAAGATGTCTTCTTATCGATACATCCGTTATTTCACCCAAGTCGATGAAGGATACGCAGGGCGTTGGCTGTATCACGATAAAGAAAAATCAGAAGCTTTCTACAGTAAGAGATTATGTTGACGGCGAATTTGTCAAGCCTTCAAGATACAAGGCTAAAAATTTACCCTCAGCGGGTGCGATTCTTTCAAATGAGGATGTTATGAAAAAGAATAACATCACCTTTGAAGGCTTCGAATAAGTTATACATTAACCCTTTTTCTAATATTAATCTAAAGGTGATATTATGAAAAAGGGTTTATATTTAATCTGCAGAATAAGAGTAATACTTTTTTTAGTGTTTGTTTGTTTAGGTTGTTTTGTTATTTTGATTTCTTTTTCTGCCTTAAAAACTGTTTCTGTTAACGCTTCGACTGACTTACAGCCTGTTATAATTATTGATGCAGGTCACGGTGGCGAGGACGGCGGAACACAGTCTTCTGACGGCACACTTGAAAAAGATATTAATCTCGCAATTTCTAAAAAGCTTGAGAGCACACTGAGCTCTGATGGTTATAACACAGTAATGGTGCGTTATGATGACCGAATGATATACGATGAAGGCTCGGATTCTGTGCGAGCAAGAAAATCTTCGGATCTGCACAACAGAATGAAGCTTATGAAAAAATATCCGGGTTGTATCTTTGTAAGTGTTCATCAGAATTATTACACTGAAAGCAAGTACAGCGGTGCGCAGGTTTTTTACAGGCCTTATGATGAGTCAAGCAGACTTCTTGCAGATTCCATACAGAAAAGCATAGTAAATTCCCTGCAAAAGGACAACACCCGACAGATTAAGCAGTGTACATCGTCTGTTTATCTTATTTTTAACGCTTCAAGCACAGCTGTTATGGTAGAGTGCGGATTTTTGTCCAACAAAGAAGAGGCTGACAACCTGAAAAACGATGATTATCAGAACAAAATGGCTGATGCAATAGCTGACGGAATAAAGCTTTATTTATGCAACAAGGAAGTGAATTCAGATGGCAAGTAAAACCAAAAGTGTATATATATGTTCAAACTGCGGTTATGAAACGCCAAAATGGCTTGGCAAATGCCCTGGATGTGATGAGTGGGCAACTCTTGAGGAAACCGTAAAAACAGTTCAGTCTTCCTCTGCTTCAAAGCAGAACGGCAGAGCTACACCTAAAAGCATGACATCATATTCTCTTAAGGACATTCTGCCCGACAATGAGCTTCGTTACAAAACTGGGATGAAGGAGCTTGACAGAGTTCTCGGCGGCGGTATCGTCAAAGGCTCGCTCGTTCTTCTCAGCGGTGATCCCGGCATAGGCAAGTCAACACTTCTTTTACAGATTTGCTCTGAACTTGGTAAAAGACTTAAAATTCTGTATGTTTCCGGTGAGGAATCATACAGTCAGATTAAGCTTCGTGCAGACAGACTGGGAGTAATCACGGAAAACCTTTTCATTCTCTGCGAAACCGATGCGCAGGCAATTTGTGAGCATATTCAATCGGTAACTCCTGATATTGTTATTATTGACTCTATTCAGACAATGAACTACACCGAAATCAACTCTTCTCCGGGTTGCGTTACCCAGGTAAGAGAATGCTCAAATCTTTTTATGCGCACTGCAAAAAGCCTTTCTATTCCCGTAATTATGGTCGGTCATGTCAACAAAGACGGTAATATCGCAGGTCCTAAGGTGCTCGAGCATATAGTCGATGCTGTGCTTTATTTTGAAGGTGAAAGAAATCTTTCCTTCCGAATTCTCCGTGCAGTTAAAAATCGATTCGGTTCAACAAATGAAATCGGTGTCTTTGAAATGATGGACAGAGGCCTTTGCGAGGTCGAAAATCCCTCTGAAATGCTCATTTCGGGAAGGCCTAAGAACACCCCGGGAAGCTGCGTAGCCTGCGTTATGGAGGGCACAAGACCTCTTCTTGCGGAAATTCAGGGGCTTGTCACTTCAACGGGATTCGGAAACCCGAGACGGATTTCCAACGGTTTTGATTATAACCGTTTCGCAATGCTTATTGCTGTGCTTGAAAAAAGAGGCGGTTATTATTTCTCTAATATGGATGCTTATATAAACATCGTCGGTGGTATGAAATTGGACGAGCCGGCGCTCGACCTCACAATTGCAATGGCTCTCGTTTCCTCTCTAAAGGATTATGCCCTGAGAGATGATGTGCTTGCTTTTGGTGAAATCGGACTTGCAGGTGAAATCCGAGGTGTTTCTCATTGTGAGCAAAGAATCAAGGAGGCTTCAAGACTTGGCTTCAACAAATGCATAATACCTAAAAGCAACTACAAAAACCTTTCAGCCTCGATCAAAAAAGAAATTGAGATTGTCGGCGTAAAAACAATCAGAGAAGCATTTGAGGCAATAATTTTATGACGGAGTTTATTAAAAAGCCAAACCTTCCCGAAAGAAAAGTTAAGAAAATCATCTGCGGCACTGATGACAGTAAGATACTTAAATTTTTTGAAAAAGAAGAAATTGATGTTATCAGTATTGCACCTAATATTAATGTCGATAACGCTGTTTCCCGTCACGCTGATATGTTTGCACTTCATCTTGGTGAGAATAAAGTAATTATTGATAAAGCGCAAAAAGAGCTATATAATGCTCTTATATCACTAGGTATGGATGTACTCGTAACTGAAAAGGAAATTTACGGCATTTATCCAGGTGATGTAGGTTTGAATTTTGCTTTGTTCGGTGACTTTGCAGTGGGAAATTTCAAATTTGCTGATAAAGTACTGCCGGAAAATATTAATAGCGCAGAAATGATTAATGTCAGACAAGGCTATGCCAAATGTTCAATTCTTATTGTAAATAAAAACACTATAATTACCGATGATGAATCAATACATCGGAAAGTCGTTGAAAAAGGCATTAATAGCCTTCTTATTTCTAAAGGTGATGTTTTCCTGGAAGGTCACGAGTATGGTTTTATAGGCGGCGCCTCGGGAAAACTATCCGATGATACTGTCGTCTTTTTTGGCAACATCGAATTTCACAGAGATTATAAATTAATCAAAGCTTTTCTCGGAAAAAACAATTGCAAATTTGTCTGTACAGATGACGGAAAACTCAGAGATATAGGTGGTTTCATCAGCTTAATCTGAAGAATTATTTATCAACATATTGATTTCTTTTTAGTTTTACTGTATAATAAAATCAACCTGACATGAAGACGGATATCCCTCTGAAGATAAGGTGACAGCTGAATATATTAATACAGATATAGTATATAAATTCTGATGCTGCACCTTTTTGTGAGGTTGCAGTATTTTTTTGGAGGTAATTTATGGAAACCAGAGTTGCCGTTATGAGTATAATCGTTGAAAAAAACGAAACAGTGGAACAGCTCAATAACATTCTTCATTCTTACGGAGAGTTTATTATAGGTCGTATGGGGATTCCGTACAGACAAAGGAATATCAATATAATCAGCATTGCAATTGATGCTCCTCAGAATGTCATTTCCACAATCTCAGGGAAAATCGGTAAGCTTGACGGAATCAGCGTCAAAACAGCATTTTCGGGTGTGATAAGCGATGACTGAAAGAATTAATGAATTAATTGATAAGCTTTGTAAAAATCACTGCCTAGAGCTTTTCGAGTACGCCGAACTGATTGACGGACGGGATGATGAGGCTTTTGAAAAACTCAGAAAAGAAGCGGTGATGCTTCGCCGTGAAATTTACGGAGATGCAGTTTTTATCAGAGGGCTTATAGAAATCGGCAACTACTGCAAAAATGACTGTTATTATTGCGGAATCAGAAAAAGTAATAAAAATTGTGACAGATACAGACTTTCAAAGGAAGAGATTCTTTCCTGTTGCGAAAACGGATACGGATTAGGCTTTCGCACTTTTGTAATGCAGGGTGGAGAGGATGCATATTTTTCAGATGCTTTTCTCTGTGATTTAATTGAGGAAATCAAGGAAAGGTATCCTGATTGTGCAGTAACGCTTTCACTTGGTGAAAAAAGCCGCGAATCCTATAAGAGGTTATTTGACGCGGGTGCTGACAGATATCTGCTCAGGCACGAAACTGCTGATGAAAAGCATTATTCGCATTTACATCCGGAAAAGCTCTTGCTTTCCGAGAGGATAAATTGTCTGAAAGCATTAAAAGAAATCGGCTACCAGGTAGGTTGCGGTATTATGGTAGGCTCTCCCGGGCAAAGCCCCGAAACCATTGCCAAGGATCTTAAATTTATTGAAGAATTTGGGCCTGATATGTGTGGAATAGGTCCCTTCATTCCGCATAAGGATACACCTTTTGCACAGGAAAAGGCAGGAACTCTCGAGCTTACCTGTTATCTTCTTGCAATTATCAGGATAATTCGTCCGAATATTCTTTTACCATCAACAACTGCACTGGGTACAATTGATCCTAAGGGGCGGGAAAAAGGTATTCTTGCTTCTGCAAATGTGGTTATGCCGAATCTTTCTCCCGTTGAAAGCAGAAATAAATATATGCTTTACAACAATAAGCTTAATACCGGAGCGGAATCTGCTGAAAAGCTCGACGAACTGAAAGAAATAGTAAATTCAATCGGTTATAGCATCGTATGTGACCGTGGAGATATAGTAAAATAATTTTCTGAAAGGATTGATAATATGGCTACTTACAACCCAAAATCATTAAAAGCTGAAGAATTTATAAACCACGAAGAAATTCTCGAAACACTCGAGTATGCGGAGAAAAATAAAAATAATGTTGAGCTTATCGATGCCATTCTCGAGAAAGCCAGACCCAAAAAGGTCAACGCAGGCACAGTGTGTGCAGGACTTACCCACCGTGAGGCATCTGTTCTTCTTGCTTGCGAAATTCCCGAAAAAATACAGAAAATTTATGAGATTGCAGAAGAAATCAAGCTTGCTTTTTACGGCAACAGAATTGTAATTTTTGCACCCTTGTATCTTTCTAACTATTGTGTTAACGGTTGCGTTTACTGTCCTTACCATCTCAAAAATAAGCACATTGCAAGAAAGAAGCTTACTCAGGAGGAAGTTAAGGCGGAAGTAATTGCTCTTCAGGATATGGGACATAAGCGCCTTGCAATTGAAGCAGGCGAGGACCCTGTGAATAATCCCATTGAGTACATTCTTGAATGTATAAAAACAATTTACAGCGTGCACCACAAAAACGGTGATATCCGCCGTGTAAATGTAAATATAGCGGCAACTACAGTTGAAAATTACCGTAAGCTTAAGGATGCCGGAATCGGAACTTACATTCTGTTCCAGGAAACCTACCATAAGGACAGCTATCTTAAGCTTCATCCCACGGGTCCCAAGCACGACTACGCTTATCATACCGAAGCTATGGACAGAGCAATGGAGGGTGGAATCGACGACGTCGGTCTTGGTGTACTCTTTGGACTTGAGCTTTACAAATATGAATTTGCAGGTCTGATTATGCATGCTGAACACCTTGAAGCTGTTCACGGTGTAGGGCCTCATACTATCAGCGTGCCCAGAGTAAAAAGAGCAGATGACATTGACC
Source organism: Acutalibacteraceae bacterium (assembly GCA_045601905.1). Lineage (GTDB taxonomy): Bacteria > Bacillota > Clostridia > Oscillospirales > Acutalibacteraceae > UBA6857. Next base: position 34,560 of record JAZSAM010000033.1, read on the forward strand.
CTGATGCTTTTGATAATTCTATCTCTGATGAGATTTTTGAGAAAATTACTGCTTGCATCCGTCTTGCCGTACCGTATACGGGTATGATTATCTCCACAAGAGAAACTGAGGCGGTAAGAACAAAGCTTCTCAGACTCGGTGTTTCTCAGGTAAGTGGCGGCTCGAGAACTTCAGTCGGCGGTTACACCCAGGAGGAAAGACCTCATGATACCGAGCAGTTTGATGTTTCTGACCAGAGAACACTTGATGAGGTTGTTGCATGGCTTATGGAAAACGGTCACATTCCTTCTTTCTGTACGGCTTGCTACAGAGAGGGGAGAACCGGTGACAGATTTATGACTCTTTGCAAAAACGGTCAGATTCTTAATTGCTGCCACCCGAATGCACTTATGACACTTACGGAGTATCTTGTTGATTATGCGTCAGACAGAACAAAGGAAATCGGGTACGAAATGATTAAAGAAGAGCTTGAAAAGATTCCGAAGGAAAAGGTGCGTAAAATTGCTGAGGAAAACATCAGTGATATCAAAAATTCCAACAGAAGAGATTTTCGTTTCTAAGGCGGTGGTTATATGAGTCTTAATTCGTCTCCTTCTTCAGAGCGACTTCACATAGGCTTTTTCGGAATGCGTAATGCGGGAAAATCCAGCATTGTCAACGCTGTAACGAATCAGCAGCTTTCTGTTGTATCTGATATTAAGGGAACAACTACGGATCCCGTAAAAAAAAGTATGGAGCTTTTGCCGATAGGGCCGGTTGTCATTATTGATACGCCGGGATTTGACGATGAAGGCATGCTCGGTGCTAAGAGAATCAGTAAAACAAAAGAAATCCTTAGAAAAACAGACATTGCTGTTCTTGTTATTGATGCAGTTGTCGGTTTTTCTGACGGCGACAGGGAGCTGGTTTCGGCTTTTGAAGAGAAGAAAATACCGTATCTTACTGTTTATAATAAAAGTGACTTACTTTCTTCAGCTTCACCCGAAGATGATAATGTAATATACGTAAGTGCCAGAAATAATTTTAATATTGAAAGGCTTAAAGAAAAAATAGCATCACTTTCAAAAAAAAATACGGCAGCTAAGCCCATTGTCGATGACATCATAAACAAAGGCGATCTTGTTGTTCTTGTTACACCGATTGATGAATCGGCACCGAAGGGAAGATTGATTCTCCCTCAACAGATTACACTCAGAAACATACTTGATAACGGATGTACCGCGGTTGTATGTAAGGAAACTGAGCTCGAAGCGACACTCGCAAGGTTCAGCAAAAATCCGGAGCTTGTTATAACTGATTCACAGGTTTTCGGTTTTGTCAGTAGAATTCTTCCGAAAGATGTACCATTAACCTCGTTTTCAATCGTTTTTGCGAGATATAAGGGTGACCTTGTTGTGCTTGTTAAGGGTGCAGCAGCACTAAAAAAATTAAAAGACGGTGACAAGGTCCTGATTTCAGAAGGGTGTACGCATCACCGTCAATGTAACGACATAGGTACGGTGAAAATGCCGGGATGGATAAAAAAATTTACAGGAAAGGACATTACCTTTGGGTTTACAAGTGGCGGTGAATTTCCTGACAATCTGTCTGAATATAATCTTGTCGTTCATTGCGGCGGTTGTATGCTCAATGAAAAAGAAATGAAAAGTCGCATCAATGCATGCATTCAGGCAGGTGTACCGATTGTGAATTACGGAGTGGCAATTGCAATGATGCACGGAATTTTAAAACGAAGCCTGGAGGTCTTTTCTGATGCGTCAGAAATTCTGGAAAAATAAATTCAATCAGGAGACAGAGTCTTGTTGATCAGAGATAAAATCAGTTATATTTTTGAAAAACTTATACGGACAATTTATCCCGAGCATTGTCCCGTGTGCGATAAGCTCATTCCTTTAAACGAGGATTATTGCAGTTGTTCGCGCGATATAAGCGAACAAATCGGAGATGATTATTGCAGACATTGCGGGCAAAACAAAGAGCATTGCTCCTGCTTTGCCGAAAATTCATTTTTCTTGCCGGATGTCGCAGGTGTGTATTATTACGGTGGCAGAGTCCGTGCTGATATTCTGAATCTGAAATTTAATAACTCCAAGAAAATCGCCGTGAAGCTGGGTTCGGATATGGCTATGAGATGTGCAAGTGTATATTGCGATGTTGATTTTGATGCTGTCAGTTTTATGCCGATGACTAAAAGCGCATACTTAAAAAGAGGATACAATCAAAGTCAGCTTCTTGCTAAACAGGTTTCAAAAATGCTTTTCGTTCCTTCTGAACAGCTTTTTGAAAAGATAAAGGATACCTCGGCACAGCATAATCTTACGAGAAAGCAGAGAGCTGAAAATCTCAGAGATTCAGTTGTTATTAAACCCGGTGTATCTGTTGAGGGAAAAACTGTACTCTTGTGTGACGATGTTAAAACAACAGGTGCAACACTCAGTCAGTGTGTAAAGCTTCTCGAGGATGCAGGAGCAAAAAAGGTTTGCTGCATATGTGTTGCCGTAACTAAATATGAAGCATAATTAATAAATCACCGGTTTTTGCAGATAATATAACCGGTGATTTTTTATGGAAACCTTTTGTGATAATTATTCTGAAAATTTACACAAGATAAACACTCTTCTACGGACAGGTGAAAATTTTGATATAATTGTTAAGCATATTCTTGTTGGAACCCGTAAGGCAACCTTATTTTGCATTGATGGCTTTGTCAAGGATGAGATGCTTGAAAAAATGCTGGAGTATCTTACAAAGCTAACCGGTAAAGAACTGAAAAATGCAGATAATGCCAAGGATCTGGTAGATAATTATATAACCTATATCGAGGCGAGCGTTGAGGATAAAACTGACAGTTTTATAACGCTGATTCTTACCGGTGCTGTTGGAATGATAGTAGACGGCTATTCCCAGGCGATTATTATCGACTCGAGAACCTATCCTGCCAGAAGTGTCCAGGAGCCCGAATCTGATAAAGTTCTGCGAGGATCTCACGAAGGCTTCGTTGAAACAATTATTTTTAACACTGCATTGATACGACGCAAAATAAGAAACCCGAATCTGACAATGAAAAGCTTTCAGATCGGAAATGCCTCAAAAACCGATGTTGTTATTTCATATCTTGAGGATAAGGTTGATAAAAAGCTTTTGAAATGTGTTACAGATAAGCTCAACTCAATCGACGTCGAAAGTCTTTCGATGAGTCACGAAAGCTTAAAAGAATGCCTTGTTCCCGGGCAGAATTTGAATCCGTTTCCGAAGTTCAGGTATACGGAAAGACCTGATGCAGCGGCGGCGTGTATATATGACGGTAATATTATCATTCTTACGGACGGTTCGCCAACTGCAATTATTTTGCCGACGGGAATTTTTGACTTTGTTCAGGATATAAATGATTACTACTTTCCGCCTTTTATCGGAACATTTCTCAGATGCATAAGAGCTGCAGTCTTTTTTCTTACCTTATTTCTTGTTCCATGCTGGTATCTTTACACAGTTTACCACGAGAGCTTACCCGGGCACTTTAAATTTATGCTTATTGAGGAGCCTAATTCTGTACCGATAATAGTTCAGCTGCTCATAGTTGAGTTTGTTATTGATACCCTACGGCTCGCATCACTCAACACGCCTAACGCTTTGAGCAACTCCTTCAGTGTAGTAGGCGCATTGGTTCTCGGTGAATTTGCGGTAAGGTCAGGGTGGTTTGTATCGGAAGTAGTTCTCTTTATGGCTTTTGTTGCAATAGCAAACTTTACTCAACCGAGCTACGAATTAGGTTATGCAATAAAAATTTCAAGAACATTCATCCTTGTTCTGTGTGCTCTTTTTAAAATATGGGGACTTCTTGCAGGAGCAATCATTGTTTTTGCGGTTATCGCCACAACTAAAACAGTTAACGGTTACACATATCTTTATCCGTTGATACCGTTTGATAAAGATGCGTTAAAGGGACTTATTTACAGAAGACCGCTGAAGTGTTCGTACAAACAAAAAAGCCCGTAATAATTACGGGCTGACGTATGTTATGATTGTATTTACAGTTGGAAGTCCTCGGGCTTGTAATCGAAATTGAGAACAGGTTTTACAGGGACCCTTTTTAACGGATCATATTTGTAATGTCTGCAGGAGCCTTCAGGATCAACTACGCCTTTCTTCTCGCAAAGAACAGATGTCTTTTCAAGGGGAGTGCGACCGTAAAAGCAATTAGCGCATTTTTTAGGATAGTTTTTCTTGTCAATTATTTTCTGCTTCATTTTATTTTCACCTATCTTTATGTTGTAAGTATATATTATCATAAATAAATATTAATTTCAACATTATTTTTCTTATTAAATCGTTGGTTTCACCTTGCTTAAAGTATTGTTTTATGATAAAATAAAACGAAATTAAGCGAGGTACAGTTTATGAAAGAAGTAACTATTTATACAGACGGTGCTTGTTCGGGTAATCCCGGTGCGGGAGGATGGGGGACTATCCTTGATTATCAGGGTAAGCGTAAGGAGCTTTCAGGTGGTGAAGCACAGACCACGAACAACAGAATGGAGCTTACTGCCGTAATTGAAGGCTTGAAAGCGTTGAAGGAGCCCTGCAAGGTAACGGTTGTAACCGATTCACAGTATGTATCTAACGGAATCACACTCGGATGGGCAAAATCCTGGAAGGCTAACAACTGGAGGAAAAAGGATAAAAAGCCTGCTCTTAATCCCGAGCTCTGGGATGAGCTTTTAACTCTTGTTGATAAGCACGAGGTTAATTTCAACTGGATCAGAGGTCATGCAGGTCATCCGGAAAATGAGCGCTGTGACGAAATGGCAGTTGAACAAAGCAAAAAGTATGCAGAATAAACAGAAGGGGCTGTAAAAAAAGTGCAGACCGCATAAAACAAGATAACTAAAGGGTTTCTTTCGGTATTGAACTACCAAAGAAACCCTTTAAAGCTGTATAAGGGGATGTAAAAAAACGAGTTTTTTTACATCCCCTTTTATTTAATTAAATCTTTTATTACCTCGCCTGCAATAATCAGGCCTGCAACAGAAGGCACAAATGAGATACTGGAGGGGATTCTGCTGTTATCATTTTTAACAGGAGTTTCTTTCGAGTAAAGAACCTTAAGCTTTTTTATTCCTCTTTTTTTCAGCTCGTATCTCATAACCCTGGCGAGTGGACATACACTGGTTTTATTTATATCTGTTATTTCAAATTTAGTCGGATCGAGCTTATTGCCTGTTCCCATTGAGGAAATAAGAGGAATGCTGTGCTCGTTACATTTTTCTGCAATTGCAATTTTTCCTGAAACCGTATCAATGGCATCTACAACATAATCAAAGAAAGCAAAGTCAATTTCATTACTGCTTTCGGGGAGAAAAAACAGGTTCTTTTTATTAACCTTTATTGACGGATTAATGTCAAGCAGTCTTTTTTCAAAAGCATCAGTTTTATTCTGACCGACAGTTGAGTGTAAAGCGATTATCTGTCGGTTAATGTTGCTTTCCTTTACGGTATCATTGTCAATTAGCGTAAGCTGACCGACTCCGCTTCGGGCGAGTGCTTCAACAACAAAGCCGCCGACTCCGCCGATACCGAAAACGGCAACATGGGATTTTTTGAGCTTTTGCAGAGCTTCTTCACCTATTAAAGCTTCTGTACGTGTGAAAATGTTTTCCATAAATTATTTCCTTTTGTATGGACCAAAACCGAAAAATATAAATATAGTAGCAGGTACAATACTGAACGCAAACAATCCAAGCATCGGGAGGTTTTTACTGAAATAGTCATGCATTGCCTTGAAAGCCTCGGGCTGAAAAAGAAGTGCTATACCGGTAGCGACGGCAAATATTGCTGAAACAAGAACAGCACCTGCTGCTGCATCCTTTGAAGCCTCTCCGAATTTGCTGAATTCTTCACTTGCAAGATTTACGGCATTTTCTATAGCTGTATTGACAATTTCGGCGGCAATTACCGTGCCTGATGTAAGCAGAAGAATTGCCCAATCTGTCCTTGATAGTGTAAACCAATCAGTTAAACCGAGAATACTGAACATATAGACAAGGCAGGTTATATGTATCCTGAGATTGCGTTCTGTTCTAACGGTGCGAAAGACACCCTTGAAAGCATAGCCAAAGCTTCTGAATAATTTTTTGTAGTTGTCCATTAAAAAATTATTCCTCCATAGTGTAATAGCTTCCGCTTCTTACGAGTCCGAGCTGAGTAAGTACCGCTTCTTCCTTTTCTCTCATTCTCACAAGCTCCATTCCGCCGGGCTCATGGTCATAGCCGAGAAGGTGAAGCATTGAATGAACTGTAAGAAAAGCAATTTCTCTGTCAAAGGAATGACCGTAAAGCTCAGCCTGCTTGATTGCATGTTCAATGGAGATTACGATGTCACCGAGAAGAAGTGCTCCTGTGTCCTGATTGACGTCATAAACGCCGTCAGCACCGAGAGGGAAGGAAAGAACATCGGTAGGACGGTCAATGCCTCTGTGCTTGAGATTGAGAGCATGAATGCTTTCGTCATCAACGATTGTCACACTGATTTCCACAGAGCCCTTGAAGCCTTCAGTTACAAGAACGGCATTACAGCAGCGTCTTATGAGCATTCTGACTCCTGTGGGGATTTTTACAGTGTTCTGGTCGTTGGTTATGATAACCTTGATTTTGTCTTTCATTTTTTCTTCTTAACCTCCTCGTATTTTTCGTAGGCTTTTATAATATCCTGAACAAGACGGTGTCTTACAACATCTTTCTGTGTAAACTTGATTGTTTCAATATCACTTACATTTTTCAGTATTTTAATAACTTCAACAAGACCTGAACGTTTGCCGTCAGGAAGGTCAATCTGAGTTATATCTCCTGTAACGACGATTTTTGAACCAAAGCCAAGTCTTGTAAGAAACATTTTCATCTGCTCGGGAGTTGTGTTCTGTGCTTCATCAAGAATTATAAAGCTGTCGTCAAGAGTTCGACCTCGCATATAAGCCAGGGGAGCAACCTCTATGTTGCCTCGCTCCTGATATTTCTGGAAATTTTCGGGACCCAGCATATCAAAAAGAGCATCGTAAAGAGGTCTTAAATACGGATCGACCTTCTGCTGAAGATCACCCGGGAGAAAGCCTAATTTTTCACCGGCTTCAACTGCAGGTCTTGTGAGAATAATTCTGTTTACCTGCTTGTCTCTGAAGGCGCTTACAGCCAGAGCAACAGCAAGGTAAGTTTTACCTGTACCGGCAGGTCCTATGCCGAAAACGATGGTGTTATTCCTGATAGCCTCAATGTACTTTTTCTGACCGAGCGTGTTTGCTTTTATGGGCTTGCCCTTTGCGCTTATGCAGACACAGTCGGAGCTTATGCCTGCGAGCTTGTCATCATTACCTTCGTGAACAAGTGAAATTACATATCGTATGTTTTGCTCATTAAGGGTTTCACCCTTGTTTATAAGAAGCAGAAGATTGTTTATTGCTCGTTTTGCCTTGTAAACATTTTCTTCATCGCCCTTTATCTTTATTTCACTGCCGCGGGTAATAAAAGAAACCTCGAACTCCTTCTCTATCAGCTTTATGTTTTCGTCAAATGAACCGAACAGACTTATGGCATGTTCCATCCGGTCAATGTTAAATACTTCTTCTGTCAAATAATTGCACCTCGTCTTGTCATATTTCACATAACTTTCTTTATAATCCTCTAAATTTTAGCACATATTTTCAAAAAAGTGAATACCTTTTCAAAAAATTGTATGATATTTTTTCATTGTAATGTTTCAATCGGTGTTTTCTTTCCTATGAAATCAACACAGTTATAATCTGCCTTTATTATAAACTTGCCGTTTTTGATTTTTATCTTATATTCAGAATTTAGTATTTTCGTATTCTCAAATTTTGAATATTCTTCACTTGAGAAATTGTCAATATGCACGAGAAGTAGTGATGATGTACTTTTTTCTTCGTTTTTCTCGTAAAACACGGTCTTTTTAATCCCTAAAGGTAAAACATTGTTTTCCGGTGCAAGAAATGAGCTGTAGGAAAAGTTAGTACCTTTCTGTAAAAACAAAGTCAGATTCAGTGGAATTTTTCTCCCTAAGAATTCAAGAGTATAGTATGTTTTACTTTCTGACAATTCGCTTTTTAAGTTTTTTTCATCGTAACTTTTATTTACTGTCTGTTTGTTTTTTGCTGTAAAAACTCCGTCGGAGTGAATGTAGTTCACGCTACCGTCTTCATTTTCAAAGATTCCGCTTATCAGAATTGTACCTTTGCTGACAGCGGTACCGGTATACGCTTTTTGTTCTCCTGAAAAGGTTTGGGTGCTTTCTAAAATTCCGTCAAAATCAGCTACAAAATTGCACGGATAAGTCTCAGCCGGTTTTTCTTCGTCATCATTGTTGTCCCTGACTTCAACGGTTGCCTTGCTGCCCTTTATGTTTATCGACAGCCACAGTATTTTTCCGTCAAACTGATTTATTGCCTTTCTGCCTGCCTCAGCTTCGTCAAATAGCGGTGAAAAGGTTCCGAATTTAAGGCCAAGAGCTTCAGCTGTTTTTAATATTTCTTCGTTGCTGACTGCAGAATTTCCGATGATCTCAATATTCCAGACAAACAGATTCATAAAAAGCATCAGACAAATTGACATCATTGTTCCAAATAAAAGAACCCTTCGGCTTTTATGCTTTCGAAGCATAAATAAAAGACCGTGTTTTTCCACGATTTCAATATTAACACCGGACTTATTTTTGATGTATTTAAGCTTCATAAAATCCTTCGCATATAGCTTTGCCGTTATTCCTTCAGAATTGTACCGTACATCCCATAAATTTATTTTTTGTCTTGTACACAGATTCACAAATCTTTCGGTAAATCCGTTATATACACGTATAATAACATAGCCTTTGATATATCTTAAAAGATGCAGAAAATCCATATTTTACCTCACTGCAACGAAAAGCTTATGTCTGAAATCTGACCGGTTACGGTAATTATATCTTTTGAGCTTGATTTGATGCTTAGATTGAATCCGTTAAAGGTCAGAACAAAGCTTCTGCAGTTAACCTGTACGATTGTGTCGGTATATTCAATTACTCCGCTGCAGCCCTCAACGGTTGCTTCTCGGTTAGAAATAAGCTCTATAACAGGCTCAAAATGCGGATTCGGTAAAGGCGGCAAAGTGTTTTTCAGCTTTAAAAAATTTTTGCTCATTTTTTCACTCCTTCTTTGATATTTTATGTATGGCTGTAGTTTTAAATACTAATATCATCAGCTTTATGAAAATAAATATTATAAGGGTGATAAAATGAATTTATTGAAAAAATTAAGAGGTCTATTTCTTGCTGACAACTACTTTTACTTTGTGTTTATTCCGTTTCTGACTTTAATATTTATTATTATGATGCTTCTTATGTGCTATCCGTCAGTTGCTTCTGCAGGTGTGAAAAACGGAGTTGAAATCTGTCTGAATATGCTTATTCCGTCGCTGTTTCCGTTTATGTTTTTTTCTTCGATAATAAGCAATACAGTTCCGTTTAATTTCAAAAGCAAAGGTATTAGGCGCTTAACACGGTTCGTTTTCGGTTTACCCGGTGAATCCCTGCCAATAATTATTATGTCTCTCATAGGCGGGTTTCCCGTAGGAGCTTATTTGGTTAAAGATGCTTATGAAGACGGCAGACTTTCCTCGAGAGAAGGGAAAAGGATGCTTCTTTTTTGTGTGAATCCCGGTTTGGCATTTTCTTTTTCAATGCTCGGAAACACATTATTTTCATCTTCACGAATAGGTTTAATAATTTTTTCCGTATCAGTTATTTCATCAGTGTTTCTCGGTATTCTTGCACGCTTTTTTGAAGAAGGGGAGGATTACAAAAAAAACAGAGCCGGAACTTATGAGCATATTCATATATCAAAAATTGCAGCAGATACTATGAATAACTGCATCAGAAGTATGGTTACAGTATGTGTCTGGGTGATAATTTTTTCCTGTATTTCTTCACTTGTTGAGGCTCTACCCTTAGCAAAAGGGACATCGGATTTTCTTAATATGATAAGTGAGGTTACAAACGGGTCTATAGTTGCCAAAAACGATTATTCTTTCCCGGTGCTTTGTGGCGTTGTCGGTTTCGGCGGATTCTGTATACATATGCAAATTATGCCGGCTCTCACGAAACTTAAGCTTAAATATAAGTATTTCTTTTGTTCGCGGATTTTATGCTGCGCTATGAACAGTGTGCTTGCGGTCTTTTTTATGAAAGTATTTCCGCTTGAGACAGAAGTGTCAGCACTAATGGAAAAGCCGCAAAAGGCAGCTGTTTTTTCCTCGGTACCCTTATGTGTTTTTCTGATGATAATGTGTGGACTTTTTGTGTTGGGGGACGGATATACTGTGTGGAAAAAACAAAAAAATGTATCGGGAAAAGTGGTTAATAAGCCTCAATTATATTGATTTTTTTTGTTAATTGGGATATAATGAATAGAATATAATTCTCTGGTTACGGAGGTATACAGATGGACTTGAAAAAATTATGTTTTGAGCTTGCCGCTGCAAACGGAACATCGGGAGCTGAAAATGAAATAGCCGGGCTTGCTTCTTCCTGTCTCGGAAGCTATATGAGCGTTAAAACAGATCGTCTCGGGAATGTTCACGGAACATTCGGAGAGGGGAAAATGCACATTCTTCTTGATGCGCATTCAGATCAGATAGGTCTTATTGTCAGAGGGATTGATGATAAGGGCTTTCTTCTTGTTGATAAAATAGGCGGCACGGATATCCGTGTTCTCACGGGTGCCGAAGTAATAGTTCACGGCAAAAAGGAGCTTTTCGGTGTTATGTGCTCTGTTCCTCCGCATCTTTCGAAAAAAGAGGATGGTAAAAAGCTCGATATAAAAGAAATGGCTGTCGATATAGGTTACAGTAAGAATGAAGCTGAAGCTCTTGTGAGAATTGGTGACAGAATCACTCTTCGCAACAGTCAGTCGGAGCTTATCGGAAACAACATTGTATCCGGTGCTTTTGATGACAGAAGTGCAATTGCCTCAATACTTTATGCTCTGGATCTCATCAAAGGAAAAACGGACAACCTTAAAATATCGGTTATGTTTTCTTCTCAGGAGGAAACAGGCGGAAGCGGTGCGAAAACAGGAGCATTTTCTCTTATGCCCGACTATTCTCTTGTTGTCGATGTCGGCTTTGGTGATGATCCCTATACAGACAAGAAGGACACCATCAATCTTTCCGAAGGACCTTCAATCGGAATTGCTCCGATTCTTGACAGTGAAATGATAGGGGAACTTGTTGAGCTCGCAGAAAAAGAGTGTATCCCTTATCAGCACGATGTAATGGGTAGAACAACGGGAACAAATGCAGACAGCATAACTGTTACGGGAAACGGTGTCAGAACGGCTCTGCTTTCAATTCCCTTGAGGTATATGCATACGGCAAACGAAATTATAAATCTTTCCGATATTGAATACACGGGAAAGTTAATTGCTGCTTATCTTCTTAAAAAGGAGGCTGAAGCAAATGCTTGATTATTTAAAAGACCTTTGCCTTCTTAACGGAATTTCAGGAAGAGAAAAAGAGGTTCGTAATTATATTATTGACGCAGTTAAAGACAAGGTTTCGTATACTGTTGATCCTATAGGTAACCTTATCTGCTTTAAAAAAGGCAAAAAAACGCCTCATAACAAGGTTATGTTTACTGCTCATATGGATGAGGTAGGCTTTATTGTTACTTATATCTGTGATAACGGATTTTTGCGTTTCACAAATGTAGGCGGTGTTGACAGCAGTGTTGTATGCGGCAGGTCGGTAACAGTCGGAGAAAAAAACATTAACGGCGTTATCGGTCAGAAAGCTATGCATCTCACACAGGGTGATGAAGGTTCTGTCTGCAAGGAAATCACTTCCCTTTACATTGATATCGGCGCTAAAAATAAAGAAGAAGCGCAAAAGTATGTCCGTATTGGAGACAGCGTGCATTTCAAGTCGGATTATGTTGAGTTTGGTAACGATAAGATAAAAGCAAAGGCAATTGATGACCGTTTCGGTTGTGCCGTAATGCTCAAAATGATTGAAGATGATCTCGAGTATGACACATATTTTGCTTTTCTTGTTCAGGAAGAGGTTGGTTGCCGTGGTGCAGGACCTGCAGTTTTTTCGGTAAGACCCGATTATGCAGTTGTTCTTGAGGCAACGACAGCATCCGACATTGCTTTTGTCAGCGATGAAAACAGAGTTTGTGTGCAGGGTGAAGGTGCTGTAGTGTCTTTTATGGACAGAAGTACTGTATATAATCCCGATTTATTCAGAGGCGCCTTCGATATCGCTGAAAGAGAAAGAATAAAAATTCAGCCCAAAACAACAGTTGCAGGCGGAAATGATGCGGGAACAATTCATAAAAGCTGTGAGGGTGTTTACACCGTTGCAGTTTCACTTCCTTGCAGATACATTCACTCCGGTACTTGTGTTGCTGACAAAAAAGATATGATTGAGTGCTACAGACTTGCTAAGGCTCTCGGTGAGGAATATGCAAATGCTTAAAAGAGCTACTACAGAAGATTTTAAATCAATCAAAAAGCTTTGTGCAGAATCGGTTGCGGGATTAAAAATCATTTGCCAGCTTACAGCGTATGGCTTTGAAAGAGATTTTCTTGAAGCTTGGGTTATGTTCGATGATAACGAGCTTACCGCCGCACTTGTCAGATTTTATGACGATATTTCTCTTGTTGCTTCAGAAGAAGCTGATTTTGAGCAGCTTCAGGCTTTTCTCGGAATGTTTTACTATAATTCTGTAATGTGCTCCGAATCACTTTGCAGTAAACTCGGTATGAAAGCCTACTGTTTAAAAAATGCCTACCGATTCAACGGAGGAATTAATAGCGTAAGTGCCGAAAGACTTTGTGAGGATGATTTTTGTGATGCATACTCGCTTATAAGCCGTGAAATTCCCGGTTCCTTTAAAAGCGACAGAGGGGCATATCTGTCCTTTCTTTCGGATTATACATTCAGAGAAAGACGTTTGCTTGCAAGAGGCGTATGCACTCATTGTGATGGTAAACTTTCTTCTGTTGCAATTACTGCTGCAGAAACGGAAAGAAGAGCACTTATAAGCGGTGTCGCTTGTGACGGTACTCTTCAAAAAAGGGGACTGGGGAAAAAAACGGTGCTCTCACTTGTATCACTATTGAAAAATGAAGGTAAAGAATCTTATGTTATTGCTCTTAATGAAAGCGCAGAGGGCTTTTACGAGCATATAGGATTCGGATTTACAGAAAAAATTGCTTTTTTTGAAAGGAAAAATGATGTTTAACTTCGATAACAGATTAAATAAGCTCGCAGATGAAGCTCTTCTCAGAGCGAAAGGTGAGTTTGAATATATTGATGAAATAACTGAATACAATCAGCAGAAAATGCTCAAGGCTTTTATAGACAACGGGGTATCTGAGACAGCTTTTGCTGAAAGTACAGGTTACGGCTATAACGACAGAGGACGCGAAATCATTGACAGAGTTTTTGCTCAGGCTGTTGATGCCGAAGATGCAATGGTCAGACACAATTTCACCTGCGGTACTCATACGCTTACTGTGGCTCTTTTCGGTGTACTCAGGCCCGGTGACACTATGCTTTGTGTTTCGGGAAAGCCTTATGATACCATTCTTCCCGTAATCGGAATCAGTGAGAAAAACAAGTATGATAATATGGGTTCACTCAAGGATTACGGTGTAACCTATGACCAGGTTGACCTCGATGAAAACGGCAGACTCGATTATGCCGCAATTGAAGAACACCTGAAAAAATCCGAGGTTAAAATGGTTTATCTTCAACGCTCAAGAGGCTATAGCCTCCGTCCTACAATTTCAGTTGCTGAAATAAAAAAAGTTGTTGAAATCACAAAGCGTGTAGGTAATGCTATTGTTATGGTCGATAACTGCTACGGTGAGTGGACTGAAAAAATTGAGCCCACATCCGTCGGAGCTGACCTTATTGCAGGTTCACTTATTAAAAACCCCGGAGGCGGTATTGCCAAAACCGGTGGTTATATAGCAGGTAAAAGTGAGCTTGTTGAAAAATGCGCCTATCGACTTACGACACCCGGACTCGGAAGAGAGGTCGGTGCAACACTTGGTCATTCCAGAGAATTATTTATGGGTATCTTCAACGGCCCTCATGTTGTCGGTGAAGCGCTTAAAACGGCCGCTTTTACTGCTGCGCTGTTTAATCTTCTTGGCTTTGATACAACTCCTGAATCGGGTGAAATCAGACATGACATCATTCAGGCTGTAAAAATGCGAAAGCCCGAGAATCTTATTGCTTTCTGCCAGGGATTGCAGAAGGGTGCACCGGTTGATTCCTTCGTTACTCCCGAGCCTTGGGAAATGCCCGGCTATGACAGTAAGGTTATTATGGCAGCAGGTGCATTTACTCTCGGTTCCTCGATTGAGCTTTCGGCAGATGCACCCTTAAGAGAACCCTTCGCCGTATGGCTTCAGGGCGGACTTAATTTTCACAGCGGAAAGGTAGCTGTTATGTTTGCTGCAAAAGAGGTTATGAAGGTTCTTGAGGAGAGTGGAGAAAATGAGTGAGTTCAAAGGCTTTGACAGAAACATTTTCACTTTGCTTGAGCTTAACAAATTCAATGACAGTAAATCCTTTTATGAATCGGTCAAAGAGGAAATCAAGCAGGGTGCCATTGTTCCGATGAGACAGCTTGCTTCAGATTTATCAGATGAGCTTTTTGCAATTGATGATAAAATGAACCTTATACCAACAAAAATGGTTTCAAGAATACGCAGAGATACAAGATTTTCGAAAAATAAGGACCTCTACCGTGCAAATGTATGGTGTATGTTTATGAGAGACAAGCATCAATGGCAAAGACAGCCTTGTATGTGGTTTGAGTATTATCCTGATTTTTACAGCTACGGCATAGGAACATTCCGCACTGACACTTTGTTTCTCGAGTATTTCAGAGAATATCTTGTTGAGCATCAGAAGGAATTCAAGGAAGCAATAAGAGTTCTTTCTCTTACCGGAGCAACTCTTGACATAGAGTGCTTTAAAAAGGACAAGCCCGGCATTGAAAGAGTAGACGAAGAGCTAAGGAAATTCTATAACTGCAAATATTTTTATTTCATTTACTCAAACCCGGAAATGGAAAGGCTTATTGACGGAAGCATAAAAGAAGAGCTTATATATGCTGTAAGAGCATTCGCACCGTTATATAAGTTTCTTGCCGCCATTACTGACAAAATTGTTTTGGAAGGAGCAGATTAAATATGAAGAATAACCCCTATAAATTTCTGAAAAGTGGCTCAGACATCAGAGGTACAGCTGCAGACGGTGTTGACGGTGAAGAAATCGAACTGACTGACAAGACGGTTTTTGATCTGACTGTTGGTTTTTGCCGTTGGCTTGACAGAGATTGCGGTATTACTCAGGGGAAAATCGCAGTCGGACACGATTCGAGAATTTCAGCTCAAAGGATAAAGAAGCAGGTGATTTCTGCCCTTTCTGAGTTCGGATTTGAGGTTCTCGATTGCTCCTACGCTTCAACACCCGCTATGTTTATGACAACTGTGGATCTTGACTGTGCGGCTTCTGTGCAGATTACTGCAAGTCATCATCCCTTCAACAAAAACGGACTCAAGTTTTTCACAAAAGACGGCGGACTTAACGGTAGCGACATTGATAAAATCATTGATTATGCAGTTGAACCCTTCGAAGCTTCGGGAAAAGAGAGAAACATTACCACTGTTGATTTTACATCTGTTTACTCAAAACGTCTTCGGGATATGGTTTGCGAAGGCGTCAATGCTGATGATTACAATAAGCCTCTTAAAGGCTACAAAATCATCGTTGATGCCGGTAACGGCGTTGGCGGCTTTTATGCTACGGAGGTTCTTGCTCCTTTGGGTGCTGACATTGAAGGAAGCCAATTTCTTGAAAAGGACGGAATGTTCCCTAATCACATTCCTAATCCGGAAAACAAAGAAGCAATGAAATCGATCTGCGATGCAACGCTCAGGCATAATGCCGATCTTGGCATCATTTTCGATACTGATGTTGACCGTGCAGGCTGCGTTGATGAAAACGGTAAGGAAATCAACCGAAACAGACTTGTTGCTTTAGCTGCATTAATCGCTCTTGAAAACAATGAAGGCGGAACGGTTGTTACTGACAGCGTTACCTCAACGGGACTGACAGATTTCATCAACAACACGCTCGGCGGTGTTCATTACAGATTTAAAAGAGGCTACCGCAATGTTATAAATGAACAGCTCAGACTCGAAAGTGCAGGCGTGAATTGCCCTCTTGCAATTGAAACCTCAGGACATGCGGCCTTCAGAGATAATTTTTATCTTGATGACGGCGCTTATCTTATGACAAAAATAATAATTAAAATGGCACAGATGGGAAGGGAAGGCAAAAAGCTCGATTCTCTGATTTCCGCTCTCAAGGATCCTGCTGAAGAAAAAGAGCTTAGATTTAAGATTAACACAGAAGATTTCAAAGCCTACGGGAACGGTGTTATTGAAAAGCTTAACGAGTACGCTTTGAATGATCCTTATATGAGAGTAGCCGATGATAACCGAGAGGGTATCAGAATTTATTTTGACAGTGAAGATAAAAAAGGCTGGCTTCTTCTTCGCCTCAGCGTGCACGATCCTATTATGCCTCTCAACATTGAGAGTGATGTAATTGGCGGCGTACAGCTTATTGCACAAGAGTTTTACAGCTTTATCAAGAATATGGACAAGCTTGACATTTCTTCTCTTGAGGATTTCATAAAATAATTTATGTTTTAATTTAAGAAAGGAGGACTTATGAAAAAACATTTTCTGACTTTGTTTATGCTTTGCTTTGTTGTTTTACTTTGTTTTGTTTTTACCGAGTACACGTACAAGCCTATTGACAGCCTCATAAGGCCTCCCCGTATAGAAGGTAATAATTCCGATATCCAGACTGCTTTTGAAAACAGCGTAGGCAGTGATTATCAGCTTAAGTCACCACTTTCAGGAGAATACCGTACATCCTTCATCCGTAAAGATATTAATGCCGACGGAAAAGACGAGGTTATTGTTCTTTATACCAAAGCTGAAGCCCCGGATGTTGTCAGAATAAATATTCTGAAAAAAACAGAAGAGAACTGGGCATCTGTTTCAGATATTGAAAGCCGCTGCAGTGATATCCATCAGATCAGCTTTGCGGATCTTGATAATGACAATGTATCGGAACTGATTGTCTGCTTGCGTGCCTTTGAAAATGAGGTTTCCAATACACTTAATGTCTATAAAATCTTTACAGATGATGAAAGCAGGGACTTTGTAACTGTATTTTCCAAATCTTACAGTGAATTTATGCTTTGTGATGTTGACAGAGATGATAAGACCGATATCATACTTTTTGAAAAAAACGCAGGTAATGCAAATTCCGAAATAAGAGGAACCTTCTATAATTTTTCTAAAGAAAAATATGATTCACACGGTGAGTTTTTCCTGGATCCGGCCATTTCAACAATAGGCGCTGTATGCTTTGATTATGACGAGTACGGCGATATCAGAATTTATGTCGACGGATACAAAACTGACACGGGTATGACGACAGATCTTATTACATGGGACAGAGAAGAGCGTGGATTTTTTCACCTTGAAACTTATGATTATGAATCTATTGTAACAGCTGCAACACGCAGCAAAAACATATATTGCTCAGATATAAATTCAGATTCACTTGTGGAAATACCTTTTGAGGAATATATTTCTCAAAGTAGACTTTTCAGTGATAAAATGGATGAATCAAAACCGCAGAGTATTATAAGGTGGGTTCAGTATGACGATTATGAATTCGTTACGGAGCAATTTGAGCTGTTTAATCCTGATTATAACTACAGCGTAGTAATTCCGGTCGAATATTTTGACGATTTCACCGTTTATAATGACCTGAGTAAAGGTGTTCTTACTTTTTATGAACTTGCAGAGAGTGAGGATCATATAAATTCAGACGACAAAAAACCTAAAGATAAAAAGCCTAAAGATAAAACGGAAGGTCCTGAAGATTTTGAAAAACAGTCCGGAGAAGCACTGTTTTCGATTTTTGCCACAACTGAACAGGACTATGGTATATATGAACTTTCCGGATACCGGTTATTAAAGACTGACAACGGCTTCAACTATTATTATCAGCTGTTTGATGCCGGAAAGTCAGCGGGAATAACAAAAGAAACTATCAAATCGATTTTATTAACCTGAGAGGTGATGTGTAATGAAAACCGTTTTAATCGCAGAGGATGAAAGCTCAATAAGAGACTTTATAACCGTTAACCTAAAAATTGCAGGATACAAAACTTTAGAGGCTTCAGATGGTTTGCAGGCCATTGAGCTTTTCAATAAAAACTCCGATGAAATTGATATCGTTTTGCTTGATATTATGATGCCCGGCTGCGATGGCTTTGAAGCGTGTCGCTGCATAAGGGAAATCTCTCCTGATACGGGAATCATCTTTCTTTCTGCAAAAACCCTTGAGGAGGATAAGATTAACGGTCTTACTCTTGGTGCTGACGATTACATTACAAAGCCTTTTTCGCCTACAGAGCTTCTTGCTCGCATTGACACTCTCTACCGAAGAGTCGAGTATGGCAGGAACCTTCTGAAAAGTGTTCCTAAAGATACAATTGTTCTTGGTGAATTTGAGCTTGATCTGAAAAAACACAATATAATTAAACGGAACAAATCTATTGAGCTTACTCAGATAGAATTTCAGATACTTGAATGCTTCTTCAACAATCCTGATGTATCTATAGACAGAAATACGATCCTCTATAAGGTTTGGGGAAATCCATACTATGGAGATGACAAGGTTGTTGATGTAAATATAAGAAGGCTGCGTCTTAAGCTCGAGGATGATCCTTCTAATCCGGTTCATCTCATTACGGTATGGGGACAAGGCTACAGATGGGTTAAATAAAAGAAAAAAGGAAGTGATACGAGTGAAACGAAAAAAATCCATCAAAAGCAGATGGATAAAAAGTATACTTACTGTTACTATAGCAATTCTTCTCGTTCTTGCAACAGTTATACTTTATTCGGCTTACACCCGTTACATCACTGCCGCAGAAATGACAATAAGAGCAAGAATTTCGCCATCAATTGATCATTATTTCAGTTATTACAACAACGGCGATGAGGACTTTTTTGCTCTTGGTGCAAATGATTTTGTCGAAAGCTTTGCTTATAAGGATAAAATTGAATTATGGGTTCTTGATGAAAGCAGAAAAATTGTTGCCACCTCAAATGCCTTTGGCGCCAGCTCAACCGACAGCTTTCAGGATTTTAATGATGCACTTATTAATTACAATAATACGGGAGTCAGCAGGTGTAAAACAAACAGCGGTGAAAATGTTCTGGCACTTTCTTATATACTCCGTGACAGCAACGGAGAAAATTACGGTGCTCTGAGGTATCTCGTTTCGCTTGAGGAAGCATACAGACAGCTTAATTATGTAGCAATTCTTGTTATTGCATCCTTCGGGTTTATAATATTTATCATAACTGTTCTCGGACGGTATTTTGTTTCATCGATTGTTCGTCCCGTTGAAAAAATCAATCAGATAACAAAAGAAATTGCAAAGGGTGACTTTACTGTGCGTATTGAGACTGACAGTGATGACGAAATCGGTGAGCTTTCCGATTCAATCAATGAGATGGCAAGTCAGTTAAACCAGATTGATAAAATGAAAAATGAATTTATCTCAACGGTTTCTCACGAGATACGTACACCTCTCACCGCCATTAAAGGCTGGGGCGAAACTCTCAAGAACATAAACGGCGATCCTGATTTGACCAACAAAGGACTCGATATAATTATCAGTGAAACCAGCCGACTGTCAGATATGGTCGAAGAGTTGCTTGATTTTTCGAGAATGCAGAATGGCAATATGAAGATTATCTACAGCTCATTTGACCTCTTCAATCTTATTAATGATGTATATTTAAGCTATCTTAACAGAGCAGAACACGAAAAAAAGGATATTTATTTTGATTTTTCTGTCGGCGAGCATCTTACTGTTGAAGCCGATGAAGCAAAAATCAAGCAGGTTGTTATAAATCTCCTTGACAATGCTTTCAAATATACTGATGCAGGCGGAAAAATAAAAATCAGTATTGAAAGAAATCAGAAATATGTTACAATAAGCATTGAAGACAACGGAAAAGGCATTTCAGAAAAGGATCTTCCGCACATCAAAGAAAAATTCTATAAAGCAGATAACACCGTCCGCGGTACCGGCATAGGACTTGCAGTAACGGACGAAATTGTAAAAAACCACGGTGGTGTACTTAATATAAGCAGTGTTGCAGGTGAAGGTACAATAGTTCAGATAACTCTCCCTGTATACGCTTTGGAGGTATAAATATGTCAGATAACAAAACGAAAAATATAAAAGCATCGGTAGGTGGACAGGCACTTATCGAAGGTATTATGATGATGGGACCTGCAGGCGCAGCCGTTTCTGTAAGAACACCTGACGGAACGATTGATACTGAAAAGGTTCCTGTCAAGCACCTCAGAGATAAAATTAAGTTTTTGGGTTGGCCGATTATCAGGGGAATTGTAAATTATGTTGAATCAATGACCTTCGGTTATAAGTGTCTTATGATGTCGGCAGAAAAATCGGGACTCGAGGATATTGAAGAGTCGGGAGAAAACGATTCAAAGCTTGATAAGTGGCTAAATGAGCATCTTAATAAGAAAGTTATGGGTGTAATTACAGCAATTGCATCCGTGCTTGGTATCGGGCTTGCTTTTCTTCTCTTCTTTTACCTTCCTACTGTTTCGGTCAAATTCATTAATGATCTTACGGGCGGTGCAATCGAAAACCTCAAGGCTCTTTTCGAGGGTATAATAAGAATGTGCATTTTTGTCGCATACATTGCACTTGTGTCGCTGATGAAAGACATAAAACGGACATTTATGTATCACGGCGCAGAGCATAAAACAATTTTTTGTTACGAAAGTGACCTTGAGCTTACGGTTGAAAATGTAAAGAAGCAGTCACGCTTTCACCCCAGATGCGGAACCAGCTTTATCTTTGTAATTATCATTATCAGCGTTATCATTTCCTCGGCTATTTCTGTTGCCTTTAAGGGTGTGCACGATAATACTATACTTTGGATGGTTATTAAGCTCTTGATTCTGCCTCTTGTTGCGGGCTTGAGCTACGAGTTTATCAGATATGCAGGCAAACACGATAATGTGATTGTAAAAATTCTTGCTGCTCCCGGATTATGGATGCAGAGGCTTACAACAAAAGAGCCTGACGATTCAATGATTGAGGTTGCAATTGAAGCCTTTAATGCAGCTCTCGGAGAAGGCGCAGAGAAAGAGACTGAATAATGAAGCTTCATGATTTATACTTTCAGACACTTTCTTCCTTCAGAAATAACGGAATAGATTTTCCTGAAAATGAAGCAAGGTTCCTTGTTTGTGAATATCTGTCCTTTAATTCTTCAGATTTTTATCTTAGATATGATGAAGCTGTTCCGGAAGAAATTGTTTCTGCTGTAAAAGCCGCTGTATCAAGACGCATAAGCGGTGAACCGTTACAGTACATAATCGGCTCATGGGATTTTATGGGCAGATCCTTTTCGGTAGGAGAGGGTGTTCTGATTCCGCGACCTGAAACGGAGCTTCTGTGTACTGAGGCTCTGGATATTATCAAAAATAAAGAAAAGCCGGTCGTTTATGATCTTTGCTCGGGAAGCGGCTGCATAGGACTTACAATTAAATGTGAACGACCTGACGCAAAGGTGATTCTTCTTGAAAAAAGTGACGATGCGTTCTGTTATCTTACACAAAATGCAAACAGACTGTGCGACGGTGAAAATATCACCTTAATCAAAGGGGATGTGCTCGATTTTGATTCATACAAGAGTTTGCCCGATGCTGATATTATAATCAGTAACCCGCCTTATATAAAAAGCAGGGAAGTTCCTTTTTTACAAAAAGAAGTTACCTTTGAGCCGGAAATGGCACTTGACGGCGGAGAAGACGGTCTTATTTTTTACAGATATATAATATCATCGTGGAGCAGAAAGCTTAAGCCGGATGGAGTAATGCTTTTTGAAATTGGAGAGGATCAGGGTAATGAAGTAAACGAACTTTTCAAAAAATACGGATTTGACAGTATAATAATCAAAGATTATAATAACCACGACAGAATTGCTAAAGGAAAGAAGGCGTTATAATGATACTTGATCTCATCAGAGACGGATTTTCTATTGATCTTGTTATAAATGTAGGTGTAAGACTGCTTTTTATAATTTTTCTCTTGCCCGTTCACGAATTTGCTCACGCTTATGTTGCAACAAAGCTAGGCGATCCGACGGCGAAGAATATGGGACGACTTACTCTCAATCCCTTGGCTCACATCGATCCTATCGGCTCATTGTTGATGCTTTTCGCAGGCTTCGGTTACGCAAAGGCAGTTCCTGTAAACATCCGCAACTTCCGCTTTGAAAACAGAAAGCGTAATATGGCAATCATTGCTTTTGCAGGACCGTTTTCAAATATTGTAATGGCTTTCATTTTTTCGTTTTTCTACTTTCTTATTTTAAAGCTTAATCCTGCCTTAAGCGGCTTTGCAAGTAATCTTGCAGACATCTGTATTATTGCAGCACAGTGCAATGTAACCCTTGCAGTATTCAATATGATTCCCGTTCCGCCTCTCGACGGATCAAGAATCCTCGGTCTTGTGCTTTCAAATAAGACTTATTATAAGATTATGCAGTATGAGCGTTACATTCTTATCGCCGTACTTATTCTTATTGCAACAGGAATACTTGATGTGCCGCTTTCACTGATTTCCGGTTTAATTCTCAGAGGAATTTTCGGCTTGTTCGGAGCAATTTTCGGTTTATAATGGTGATTTATGGAAAAAATTCAGTATAAAACAGATGTTTTTGAAGGTCCGCTTGACCTGCTTTTACATTTGATAAACAAACACAAACTTAATATCAACGACATACCTATTTTTCAGCTTGTCGAGCAATATATCGAATACGTGAAAATGATGGAAGAATCGGATATGGAGGTTGCCAGTGAATTTCTTGAAATGGCAGCAAGACTTGTTTATATCAAATCCGTTTCTTTATTGCCCGTTCATGAAGAAGCTCAGGAACTCAAAAGAGAGCTTACGGGTGAGCTTATCGAGTACCGTGACTGTAAAATAATGGCAGGTAAAATTGCCGAACAGACAGACGGCTTCAATCATTTTTACCGTGAAACTATGGAGCTTGAAAAAAGCACAAAGTATGAACGTCTTCACGAAACCGATGACCTTTTGAGGTTTTATCTGTCAGCAGTCGGAAGGGGCAAGCGTAAGCTTCCGCCTCCGATTGAAGCTTTTACTGCAATCGTCACAAAGAAAATTGTTTCCGTAAGCTCAAGGGTCAGCGGAATATTCGGAAGGCTGAAAAGGGGAGCAAAGCATACATTCAAGGAGTTCTTCTCCGATGCAAAATCCCGTTCAGAGATGGTTGCGACCTTCCTTGCCATGCTTGAGCTTATAAAAGCAAATAAGATCTCTGTCGGAGATGACACGGAAAATCCTGATGTTGTACAAACAGGCGAGCTTGGAAACGATGAAATGATATTTGAATACGGTGGTGAAGAAAATGGTTGATAACGAACTTATATCCTGCCTTGAGGCAGTGCTTTTTGCAACGGGGGAACCGATTGAAATTGAAAGATTGGCTCAGGGACTTCAGGAGGATGAGACAATACTCGAAAACGCGTTGAATCTTCTTGCAGACAAATATTCGGCAGAGGATAGCGGAATCTGCCTTCTTAAGCTTGAAAACAAGTATCAGATCTGCACAAAAAAGAAGCACGCTGACAGTATCCGCGCTGTAATTGAGGTCAAAAAAAATACACCGTTGTCCCAGGCGGCTTTCGAGGTGCTTGCAATAATCGCATATAATCAGCCCGTAACAAAAGCATTTGTTGAGCAGGTCAGAGGTGTTGACTGCTCAAGCGTAATTTCCAATCTCTGTCAGAAATCTCTTATTGAGGAAAGGGGAAGACTTGAGCTTCCGGGCAGACCTCTTGTTTACGGAACAACTTCTGATTTCCTTCGTTGTTTTTCTCTTTCGTCTCTCGAGGATTTACCGCCCTTACCTCAGAAGGAAGAAAAAATTGATACTGAAAATGAAAATTCATCAACAGATTTACAATTAACTGTTGACGAAAATTAAAATTTAGAGTAAGATATAAAAAGATATTGTGAAAGGAGTGAAGGAATGACATTTTTATACATACTGTTAGGCATTATAGCATTTTTTCTGATTATTCTTTCAATTCCCGTTCACATAACAATCGGTTATGACGATAAAATTCGTGTCAGCATACGTTATCTTTTTATCAGACTGAACATTCTGCCTGCCAAGCAGAAACCAAAAAAAGAGAAGCCGCCTAAGGAGCCGAAGCCTGAAAAGGAGCCCGAAGCTCCCAAAAAGCAAAAGGAAAAGAAGCCAAATCCGATTTTGGAAATGGTCAAAGCAAACGGCTATGACGGTATGATGACAGTTCTTACCAACCTTGTCCGCATACTGAAGATATATGGCGGTAAGGTTTTCAAAAGCGTTGTTTTTGATGAAATCAATCTTTATATCGATGTAGGAACGGGTGATTCGGCTGCAACGGCAATCAAATACGGTCAGACCTGTCAGAAGGTTTATCCGTTGCTCGGATTTATCTGTTCAAACAATTTAGTCAGAAAATACGATGTAAATGTTAAGCCCGATTTCCTTGCAAATAAAACAGTAAGTGAATTTTACTGTGACTTCCATCTTTGCATAAGAAAAATAAGCAACGCAACAATCGCCATGGTAATCAGACTCGTTTTCGGTGTGGTCATCACCTTTATAAAAGGCGGAAAGAAGAAAAATCCCGTCGAAGAGTCTGCAGATACAAATAAACAACCTCAGTAAATTCAATGAAAGGATGAAAATAAAATGGCAGAAAAATCAGCAGGTGCAATCCTCTCCTCAACAATTGAAAAAATCCGTGAGCTTGTAGACACAAGCACAATTATCGGCGAAGCAATATACGCTGAAGGTGGTACAACAATCATCCCCGTTTCAAAAGTAACTTACGGCTTTGCTTCAGGCGGTGCTGACTTCCCCTCAAAGGGAACTAAAGAGCTCTTTGGTGGCGGTGGCGGAGCAGGTGTGACAATCACACCCGTTGCTTTCCTCGTTATCAGCGGCGGTGAGGTAACTCTCAAGCACATTACCGCTTATGACAATGCAGCTGAAAGAGTTGTTAACCTTGTTCCTGAAATGTTTGATAAGGTTACAGGTCTTATCAATAAGACAAAGGCTGAGCCCGCAGCTGCTCCCGAAGCAGAAGCATAATTTAATAATTAAAAAACAACCGCCTGCATATTATTAATTGGCAGGTGGTTGCTTTGTTAATTTCAATAAGAAAATTCATAACGGTTTTTGTTTTACTTTTTGTTTTCAGCTTTAATGCTATGGCTTTAAACGAAGCTTCTGTAAGTGCATCCAGTGCTGTGCTTATTGACGGAGATACACTCGAAGTGCTTTTCAGTAAAAATGCGGACAAAGTGCGCTCTATGGCAAGCACAACCAAAATTATGACTGCACTTCTTGCTGTTGAGTCCGGTAAGCTCAATGAAATTATAACAGTAAAAGAAAAAATTTACATTGAGGGTACTGCAATAGGATTTTCAAAAGGGGATAAAATCTCTCTTGAAGACGTATGCTACGGAATGCTCCTTGAATCAGGTAACGATGCAGCTGTACTTGCTGCAGAGTATCTTGCGGGAAGCGAAAAAAAGTTCAGTGTTTTAATGAACAAAAAGGCAAAAGAAATCGGTATGACAAGCACTAATTTTGTCACAGCATCGGGACTTGACGACGAAGAGCATTATACAACAGCATACGATATGGCTCTGCTTGGTGCTTATGCGGTCAAAAATGAAAAATTCAGAGAAATCTGCAGCAGTAAAACACATACCGCTGATTTTATTGAGCCGGACATAACCCGTAATTTTAGCAATCATAATAAGCTTCTCAGATATTGCGAAGGAGTTTACGGCATAAAAACGGGATTTACAAAAAAGAGCGGAAGATGTCTCGTAAGCGCTTGTGAACGCAACGGTAAAACACTTGTTGCCGTAACTCTTAATGCCCCCGATGACTGGAACGATCACGAAAGGCTCTACGAATACGGATATTCGCTTTATCAGGAAAATATATTGACCGCTGAAATTCCCGATGAAGTAATTGTAGCAGGCTCAGATAAAAGAAAAATAAAAATCAGCTGTTACGGTGACGAAAGTGTATTTACACGAAAGAACAAGCAGCTTGAATATAGCATTTACATAAACAGAATTTTATATGCACCAATAAATAAAAACGACGTAATCGGTAAGCTGGTTGTTTTGAACGGCGACTATATTGTTGCTGAAATGCCGATTATAGCTTTGGAAAAAGCAGGGACTATCAAATCCTCGGTTGAATACAAGGAAGGCTTATTTGATCGTTTATCAGCCTTTTTCAAAGGTTTATTCGTGTGCAGGAAAGGATAAATTATGACAGACGGAAGAGTCAGGCTCCAGAAATTCCTCGCCGAGTGCGGCGTTGCATCAAGAAGAAAAAGCGAAGAGCTTATTGATCAGGGTAAGGTAAAAGTCAACGGAAATGTTGCTTCAATCGGTGACAAGATCAATCCCAAAAGAGATACTGTAACCGTGAACGGTAAAAAAATTGTGAAGCAAAAAAGCCACACATACATTCTGTTACATAAGCCGAGAGGCTTTATAACCACAATGAGTGACGAGATGGACAGAAAGTGCGTTGCGGAGCTTATTAAGGATGTTCCCGGCAGAGTTTACCCTGTAGGAAGACTGGACAGAGATTCAGAGGGTATGCTTCTTTTTACAAACGATGGCGAATTTGCCAATGCAATGACACATCCCACACGTCACGTGCCAAAAACATATCGCGTTACTGTCCGCCCTTCAATTACAGAAGAGCAGATTACAAGGCTTACAACGGGTGTTATTATTGAAGACAGAAAAACTGCTCCTGCCGAGGTAAGAGTAATAACCAAGCAGGAAGGCAGAGTTGTGCTTGAAATCATTCTTTATGAAGGAAGAAACAGACAGATAAGAAAAATGTGCGAAGAGGTCGGACTTGAGGTTGCCAGACTTAAAAGAACCGCCATTGGCTCAATCAAGCTCGGAATGCTCAAGCAGGGTGCCTACAGAGAGCTCACTGAGGATGAAGTAAGAAAGCTTATGATAGCCGCAGGTATGGAAAGGAAAAAGAAATGATACATTTCAAGCCCGTAATTGATGAAAACACCCCGTCAGAGGCAGTGTTTGAAGCTGTTGAAAATGATGCAGTCGGTGGTAAGTGCCACTTAATTTTAAAAGATAATAAAGCAATAGTAGATGAAATCAGCTTCGACAAGGACAAGCCCTATCTTGTTGAGGGTTTACTTAAAAGTGCTTATAATTATGCCGCTTTAAAAAACTACTATATGGGATACTGTGAGTGCCCGGATATTGCTGTTTTCCTCAGGCATATGAACTTTAATTTTGATAACGGAGTGTATTTTAACGATATTCCGTCAATTCTTCAGGGAAATTGCTGTAAATGCAAGGATAATATTTGACAAAATCACTAAAACAATATATAATTTATCAGATATAAACATTAATGTCCGTATAGGATTGGAGGACAAGTAAATGATCAGGAGTATGACCGGTTTCGGCAGAGCGCAGGAAACCGTTGAAGGCGTTACAGCAACCGTTGAAATCAAAAGTGTGAATCACAGATACTTTGATTTTTCCTGCCGTGTTCCGAGAAATTACGGTTTTCTTGAGGAAAAGCTTAAAAGCTTTGTTCAGTCAAGGGTAACAAGAGGTAAAATTGAATGTTATGTGCAGATTGAGGCTCAGGAAGCAGAAGAATGTATTGTTAAGGTTAACCATTCACTTGCAAAGGGATACATCGATGCCCTTAATGAAATCGGCACAGAATATAGCCTTACAAATGATGTTACCGTTTCATCTGTTGCAAGAAATCACGATATTTTTTCTGTACACAAGAGTGAGGCTGATGAAGAGCTTATCTGGAAGGCGGTAAGTGCGGTTGCTTCAACTGCAATTGATTCTTTTGTTTCAATGAGAGAAAGAGAAGGCGAGAAGCTTAAAAATGATGTACTCTCACGCTGTGATCTCATACTCGAAAATGTTGCTTTTATTGAAGAAAGATCACCGCAGACTGTTGTTGAATACAACAACAAACTTCTTGAAAGAATGAAGAATGTTCTTTCGGATGTTCAGGTTGACGAGCAGAGACTTCTCACTGAAGCTGCCATTTATGCTGATAAAATTGCTGTTGCTGAAGAAACTGTGCGCCTTAGAAGCCACATTGACCAGATGCACGAATTTATGAACAGTGAAGCTGCAATCGGAAGAAAAATGGACTTCTTAGTTCAGGAATTCAACCGTGAGGCAAACACAATAGGCTCAAAGGCTCAGGATGTTGAAATTGCACGAAGAGTAATCGACATCAAGTCCGAGGTTGAAAAAATCAGAGAACAGGTTCAGAATATCGAATAATTTTACATAAACCGGTCAATATTCGGTTGAATAGAAAATTTCTAGATGTTATAATATATAGTCGCACAAGGAAAAGGTGAAACAGATGAACAAAGGAAGATTATTTGTCATTTCCGGACCATCGGGAACCGGTAAAGGCACGATTTGTAAAGAACTTATAAAAGATGAAAAAATCAGACTTTCTGTTTCTATGACAACGAGAA
>JAZSAM010000034.1:0-17933 GCA_045601905.1 Acutalibacteraceae bacterium
GTTTTCATTCGTCAAGGTAGTATTGAAACAATTTACTACGCAAATTCTTTCAATCTCCACCTTGACAACAGTAGGTAATGCACTTACCACCGGCTTACCGATGTGCTGACACTATCGGCTTACCGATGTGCTGACCGTGCCAAGAGCTCCCCGCAATTCCGAATTCCGAATTCCGCATTCCGAATTTCACATGCTCTTCTCCATTTCTCTTCTCAGCTTCTCAATTATCCTCTTTTCCAGCCGTGAAATGTAGCTCTGGGAGATTCCGAGAATGTCGGCAACCTGCTTCTGGGTGTACTCCTTTGAGCCGAAAAGTCCGAAGCGCATCGTCATAATCTGCCTCTCCCTCTCCTCAAGCTCGCCGACAAGCTTGAGAAGCTGATTTTTTTCGTCCTTGCTTTCAAGGTTGCGGTTGACAACGTCATTGTCCGAGCCGAGCACATCGCTCAAAAGCAGCTCGTTGCCGTCCCAGTCAACATTCAAAGGCTCATCAATGGAAAGCTCGTTGCGCTTGTTTGCCGTTTTGCGAAGGTACATCAGAATCTCATTTTCAATGCACCTTGAGGCGTAGGTTGCAAGCTTGATTTTCTTCCCGGGGCAAAAGGTGTTAACCGCCTTGATGAGTCCGATTGTGCCGATTGACACTAAATCCTCAATGCCGACTCCCGTGTTTTCAAACCGCCTTGCAATGTAAACCACAAGCCGAAGATTATGTATCACAAGAAGCTGTCGGTTTTCTTCAATCCCCTTTTCCAGCTCCTCGAAAATCTCATTCTCCTTCTCCTTTGTCAGCGGCGGAGGAAGATTCTCCGTTCCGTTTACGTAAAAAACCTGTAACGGAAAGAGCCTCTCTCTTATCCCTGCCGTAAGCCTTTTTAAAGTCAAAAGAAATTTCTTCACTTTCTCTTTCATCCTTTCGCTCGTAAATTTTATCAAATAAGCCCATAGGCAAAATTGCATCGTAAGAGCCGCCGAAAAGCTTTTCTTCGGTCACCGCAAGCATCACCGAATCGGTCGTAAACTCAAGCTCTGCGCCCTTTAAGCTGACACTTTCGGGCGTAAAGGCAGGAAGCATCCCCTTGCCCGAAAGGGTTTTACAGAAGATAAAGCGCTGATTTTCGGGGAGCTCTCCCCCGCTTACCGAAGAAGGCAGACATTCCTTACAGACAATGATGACGGGCTTCCCCGTAAAGCTGTCCGAGAGGCTGTTACCCGTGTCAAGAAACGCTCTGAGAGTAAAGCTTTCATCCTTTAATTTCACCGTGCAGTAAAAAACCGTGTTGACAGGGGCACGCTTACGGAAAAAGAAGTCAAAAGCCCGAAGAAAGCCGTAGCAGATTACGGTGAAAATGGCGAGCGTCAGAATGTCTATGTCAAAATAGACCGCCGTGCCGTTAAAGTACATCCCCGAGGGACAGACAAAATACCACAGGGCAAACATCAGCCCTGCAAAAACAAAGCTGCACACAAGGTAGCTTACAAAAGCACGGACAAGGACCGCCAGATTTTTCACTCCGAAGGCAATCAGAACGGGAAGCAGAACCGCACCGAGCCTGACGGCAAGCTCCGCCGCCTTGCTTTCAAAGTCAACAAGGATAAAAAGAGAGTAAAAGCCACCGAAAAACGACGAAAAAAGCAGTCTTATCCGCCTGAGCCTTTCCCCTGAAATCAAGGTTGCGGCAAGCAGAAGAAAGTATGTAACATAGAAGTTTATAACCACGAGGACATCGGCATAGATAACCTCTGACATTTTTATCACCCGTGGAAATTATACTACGGCAAGGGAGAAATTTGTGTCGAAAATGATGTGCTTACTCATCCGGCTTGACATACTTTATGCCAATTGCCTTTTTGGTAAATTCACTTACATCAAAGGTTGGCTCACGGCGCTCTCCGGGTGGCTTTTTCATCACCTCGGGTACCTGATGAGAAGCAAATGAGGTGTCGTAAAGCTTCCAGTTAATCAGCATTGCGTAGTGGTCGGGATAAAATCTGCCCGATGTTTTAAGATAAGCCGAAAGTGAGTCAATCCGCTTTTCACCGTCGGAAAATCTTTCATTTATACGCTTATGCTCTTCATCAGTAAGAAAAACATTAGAAAATTCACCGTAGGTGTTCTTTTCTGTGTGTGTGTCAGCCGACAAGTCGGCTGCATCAGCTTCAAACGGTTTTTCTTCAGCGTCGCCTTCGCTTATAACACACACATTTGTCTTTGAGCTTGTCTTTTTCTTTGTGTTTGTCTTTTTATTTGATTTTGTTTTTGTATTTGTCTTTGTATTCTCCTCATTTGCATTATTTTGCATTGCATTTGCTTCTTTTTGCATTTCATCGGCTTCAGAAGGCTCATTTTCACCTGCTTCCTCCTCTTTTTCCCAACGCTTTCTTGCCGATTTTCCCCTCGCTCTGCAAACCTCCTCGTAATGCTCACGGTTAGCGTCAAGCTGTTTTTTAAAGCTCATAAACGCATACTCGAGAAATCTGCTTGGCAGCTCGGGCTCAATTCCTTTTACATCATAATCAATTATAGCTTCAAACAGCAGTCCCTTTTCCTTGACGGTCAGAAACTTAATCATATCATAGGAATCGTGAAATATAACCGTCGCTTTATGCTTCATTGAATTTCTCCTTTCAACAGAAAAAAATTACAGAGAAGAACCGTTCTAAAAAACGAACAAATGTTCTCTCTGTAATATAATTGTAGAATATATTTTAAGGTTTGTCAAGATTTTTTTGTCCGTACAGTTATAAACTACTTCTGCTGTTTTGTTTTATCGGCTATTGATTTTTTTCGGAAAATGTGGTAAATTAATCTTGTCACGCAAACCTGAATATTTTTTTCGACAAAGAGAACACTTTGGTAAAAGTGTATCTCTTGCTTTGCTGCTCTTTGTCGGATTAGTAAGGTTTGTGTGACAACAAATGAGATGCATTTTTCGGTGTGTCTCGTTTGGGGCACACTTTTTTATTTTGTGTGATTTTTTCCTACCCTTAATTTACCCTTTTCTTTTTTACTATTGATTTTTTATTCTGAATGTGGTAAATTAATCTTGTCACGCAATCTGAATATTTTATCAACGAAGAGAACGCTTTGGAAAAAGTGTATCTCTTGCTTTACTGTTCTTCGTTGAGTAGTAGGATTGTGTGACAACAAATGAGATGCATTTTTCGGTGTGTCTCGTTTGGGGCACACTTTTTTATTTTGTGTGATTTTATCCTACCCTTAATTTACCCTTTTCTTTTTTACTATTGATTTTTTATTCTGAATGTGGTAAATTAATCTTGCGAGTCAAACTGCATATTTTTTTGAACCCGGAGAACACTTAGGAAAAAGTGTATCTCTTATTTAACTATATCTGGGTTCAGTATGTTAAGTTTGTCTCGCAGCAAAATGAGATGCATTTTTCGGTGTGTCTCGTTTGGGGCACACTTTTTTATTTTAACGAGGTGTTTTTTACTATGAAAAAACCTGCAAGCATTTTACTGACTTCATTACTTGTTATTTCCCTGTTGACCAACGGCTTACTTGCTTATTATCTTTATGAAGAAACCAAGCGCTCTCCGAGTATTATGAAGCTGGGCTTAAGTGAGCACAATATTGAAATATACTGTGAAAAGTCAGAAAATATAAAGTCTGTAAAAATAGATAATAAAGGCTCATTCTTTATCGGAAACGCTGAGATACGAAACGGAGAGGAGCTTTTTCTTGTTTCGCCCTTCGGCGAAATCAATCTTTCTCAAACAGGTTCCGATGCATTTGTCATTAACAGCAACGGTGAACTGATTTATCAGCTTGCAAAGCCTCAAAGCATTACATCTGCTACTGTTTTTGCAACGCCCTCGGGTGAAAGATACCACAGAGACATTTCCTGTGCGGGAAGAGCAGCTTTTGAAGTCTCGCAGAAAACAGCAGAGCTTTTCGGCAGAACACCGTGCAAGCTTTGCATTGAATAAACACAACAGCGATACAGCTTTAACGGCTGTACCGCTGTTTTTATATGGAACATATTTTTAGTCTCTCCGTCTAATCTGCGACATATCCCTAAAAAATAAAGCTACCGACCAACCCATTTCCGCGGCGACAAACAAAAAAGCCACGCACGATTTTACCCGCGCGTGACTACTGCCTACTCCTCGTCCCTTCCTTACTACTTACTACTCACTACTTACTACTTAAAGTACTTCTGCCTGCAGCTTATCAGCTCACCGATAAACTTATTGTCAAAGTTGCTCAGGCGGTAGCCCTTACGGTAAATCAGCACATCCTTGTAAACCTTGTTGTTGATGTCGCACATTTTCTCAACAAGTCCGTACTTTTCAAGGTTTTCCTCGGGAACGGGTGAAACCCACATAAAGCTGTCCTTAACCTTTGAAAGAAGCTCCATCTGACTTGCTCTTTCAAAAACGAAAATGCGCTTGTCAACATTTTCGGAAAGCTCTGCCTTCTTGACGTCAATCAGAGGCATCGAGGGAACATAAGGGTCAGCGTGACAGATTTCGATGCACTTTGACAGATCCTCGGGTGTGATTGTGCCCTTTGCGGCAAGGCTTGAATCCTTTGAGGTAATGATACGGTAGGAAAACTCCGTCAGAAGCTCACTTTCAAGCTTCTTTTCCTTGAACATCTGACGGTAATGCTCGTCAAAGGTGGACTGATAACGGACAATGCCCAGGTTGTAATCCTCCTTGCAGACGTTGATGATTGTTTTGTTTGAATTGGTTTCCTTGTAAAAGAACTCGCAGGGAGAATCAAGACCGATGCTCCTTGAGAAGTTGGTGAATGCCTCGCAGATGTAAGCGGCTCTCGGCACACTCAGCGAAAACTGCTGAACCTTTCTTTTGCCGTGAACATACATATTTTCAACCTGCTCAACCTGGGAGATGATTCGTCTTGCATAGCGCAGAAACTCCTCGCCCTCATCGGTGACGGTGATTCCCTTTGAGGTACGGTTGAAAATTGTGATGCCGATGTGCTCCTCAAGCTCCTTGATGGCACGGCTGAGGTTAGGCTGACCCATATAAAGGTTAGCCGCCGCCTTGCTTATTGACTTTGTCTCGGCAATTTCAGTTGCGTATTTGAGATGTATGATGTTCATCAAAAATCCCTCCGAGTTTGCATTATGCCTTATTTTACCATAAAATGCAAAGCTTTGCAAGAGGCGACAGAAAACGCCCGAAGGGGTTTTCTGAATTCGGAATGCGGAATTCGGAATTCGGAATTGCGGGGAGGTCTTTGGGTAACTGAAAGTGTTATGCCGCAGAAGAACAAATATAAGCCTTAGTCGCCCAAGGGGCGACACTACGCAACTCCCCCCGACACGAGCAGATGAAACATCTTTGTATATTTAAAAAGAGGCAAATTTTTACTTTATAACGCGGGACGGATTTAATTGATTTGACAAATTCACCGCGGTGGACTGTCTCACGGCGAAGTCCGTGAGGTGTCGGGACCTCCCTTTTTGCGACGGCGGATAAATGAATAGTTGTAAAAGCTCAGTAGCCCAAAGAGCGCTTTGCTTACTTTGCCGCTCGGGGCAAAGTAAGTGCCACGCCGGCACGAGGCGTCCGGGGAACTAAAGTAAATAAGAGACTATCTGTAAAAGAAGCCGTGCAAGTCATAAAGAAAACATCCCAGTATAATTCGGAATGCGGAATTCGGAATTACGGGAGCTCTTCGGGAAACTGAAAGTGTGATGCCGCAGAAGAACAAATATAAGCCTTAGTCGCCCGAGGGGCGACACTACGCAACTCACCCCGACACGAGCAGATGAAACATCTTTGTATGTTTAAAAAGAGGCAAATTTTTACTTTATAACGCGGGACGGATTTAATTGACTTGACAAATTCACCGCGGTGCACTGTCTCACGGCGAAGTCCGTGAGGTGTCGGGTCTTCCCTTTTTGGGACGTCGGATAAATGAATAGTTGTAAAAGCTCAGTAGCCCAAAGGGCGCTTTGGTTACTTTGTCGCTCTTGTCAAAGTAACTGGCACGCCGCCGCGAGGCGTCCGGGGAACAAAAGCAGTTGAGAGACTATCTGTAAAAGATGCCGAGCAAGTCGGGAAGAAAATATCTCAGTATAATTCGGAATTCGGAGTGCGGAATGCGGAATAAAAAAAGCACGGAATAAATCCGTGCTTTTTTACCGTCAGATAAATCTTCTGAGAACCGTATAGAATTTTTCAAGGAAGCCGACAAGAGCTGCCTGCGGCTTTGAGAAGGTATAGAAAAACTCACCTGCATAGGAAACGACCTCACCGCCGAAGCCCTTCTTGAACTTGTACATTCCGTAGCCGGGATGCTCCTTGTCCTGAAAATGAGGAATTCCCTGGAAATCGTAAATTGTGCTTTTGCCCTCAAGTGCCCACTGAATCATTGTCCACTGCATAAGATAGTTGGGATAAGTGTTTCTGTACTGATTTGAGGATGCTCCGTAAACATAGCAGGTCTTACCTGCATACTGGGTTGTGATTGCACCGGAAACGGGAATTTCCTTGCCGTCGGTGTCCTCATTGTTGAGGTAACACATATAAAGTCTGACATTTTCACCAAGGGCGTCAAGCATCTTGACAAAGTACTCCTTGGGTCTGATTGCAAAGCCGTCACGCTTGCCCGTTTCAACCATCATCGGATAAAAGTCGTCGAGAGCTTCCTTTCCGCAGACACGGCAGGTAACACCCTTTCGTGCCGATTTGCGGACACGGTTTCTCCAGTCGGACTTGAAGTTCATTATAATCTCTTCCTCGGTTTTGTTTTCAAGGTTGCGGATCATATAGTTGTGTCTCGCCTGAATTGTGGCATCCTCGGGAGCATTTTCTTCAAAAGAAAAGCCCATGTCCCTGATAAGCTCAATTACCTCTGTGTCGCCTTCCTCACAGCAGGGATCCCACATAAAAGCATAGCTCTTGTGCTTTTTGGCAAGCTCCCTGATGCCCTCAAAAAGGTCGTCCATAACCCTTCTGTCTGTCCACTCACAAATGGGGCCGTGAGAGGCATAAAGGAAGGTTGAGCCGATGATGGGGAGTTTCTTGATCAGCACAAGGCAGGTGCCGACGATTTTTCCGTTTTCGTCTCTTGAAATTACGGCATCCCAGCCCCACTGATTCTTGACTGCAGGCCACTTGAGAGACTGCAGAAAGGTTCCGTTTTTATGTGTGCTTACAAAATTTTCGTATTCAAGGCAGAGTGCCTCATCGTTTTTGTTGAGTATTTCCATTTATGTTCACCCGTATATCTGAATTTGATTTTTCACTCATAATATGTTAACACAAAAACACTTCAAAAACAATATGTTTTATAAAATTACAAAAATTTTAACAATGAGGAAGAAGGGAAACGGAAAATGCAGATAAGAGCCGTGTCCGCGGTTTACCCCTCCGTCAAAATCGAAGATTTTGCCACCTCCCCTTTCATGGGAGGGAAAAATTATCCTCCCTGAAAGGGAGGGGGGACCGCATCAGCGGTGGGTGGGTATGTCATCCTGAACGCAGTGAAGAATCTTTTTACTCCCTTCGTCTTTTTGCGTTGCAAAAATCCACCTCCCTCATACCGCAACTTCGCTTTTGAGGGAGGCTTTTAAGATCCTTCGCGTTGCTCAGGATGACACAATGAGGTGTGGTTTATCTCGTAGCGCCGCCGCATCGGCGGCTTTTCTTATATTTATTCGGCGATTCCCTCACCGAGAGTATTTATCTTTGCTTCAGCCTCTGCAACAGCAGCTGCTGCCATTTCGTCCTCTTCCTTTTTGCCGATGTTGTAGATAAACTTCATTGCAAGGAAGGCAATGAGTGAGCCTGCGGCAAGAACGATGAAGTAAAGTGACTTAACCTTTTCACCGAAGCCCTCGGGCTGAACTGCGTTTTCGCCTTCAACAAAGCCGATTGCAACAAGTCCCCATGATACAACAGCCTGACCGATACCCTGTGAAAGCTTACGGAAGAAGGAATAAAGAGCGTAAAGTGAGCCTTCCTCACTCTTACCTGTCTTACGGTAGCTGACCTCGATGCAGTCCGCAACGATTGCCCATACTGAAATCTGGAACACGGCATTACCGACATTGAGTCCCATAAGGCAGATGATGTAAACAATCATACCGGTGCCGTCGGGAGTTACGGGTGCGAAAAGTGAAATGATACCTGCGATTGTGCC
Organism: Acutalibacteraceae bacterium; assembly: GCA_045601905.1. Lineage (GTDB taxonomy): Bacteria > Bacillota > Clostridia > Oscillospirales > Acutalibacteraceae > UBA6857. The sequence goes on from JAZSAM010000034.1 coordinate 8,144, forward strand.
GACAAGCATTGTGACAACAAGAAGGTTCTTCTTGCCGAATTTCTTTGTCAGCTTGCCAAGGAAAATCATAACAAGAATCATCGGTGCGTAAGAGCCGATCATTGCAACACCGACCTTGTCAGTATCCTTGAAGTAGTACTGGAACACCATGTTGTTAAGTGCCATTGTTGAGTTGAAAAGAGCAACGGATGCAACAGATGCAATTGTAGCACCGACCATAGCTCTGTTTGTGAAGAATGACTTCACGGATGAAAGCATCGCCTTGATACCGGTTGAAGCTTCGGTTGCGTCTCGGCTTACACGCTCCTTGACAAGCACGGTTGTGCCGTAAAGAACAAGGAGTGCGAAAATTGACATAGCGATTGCAACAGGAAGAAGGGTTTCACCCTTGAGCACCTGCTCTTCAATGCCGGTGGCAGGATTCTGTACCTTATCGTAAACGATACCGGGAAGAATGATCATAATGATGATTGCAGGGAGAGCTGCACCGATTGAACGGAAGGTTGAAAGAGAAACTCTCTGCTGAGGATCATCAGTGATAACCGAATGAAGTGAGCCGTAGGGAACATTTACCATTGTGTAGGCAATTGACCACAGACAGTAGGAAATGAGACACCATGCATACTTACCTGCATAAGAGAAGTCCTTTACGGGAGCAAAAATCATAACATTGAAAATGATGAGTGTAACTGCGCCGAGAAGGATCCAGGGCATATACTTACTCTTTTTGCCGATTTTCTTTGTGTCAACAAGGTTACCGATAACGATGTCGTTAACGGCATCGAATGCCTTTGAAATAAGGATGATGATTGCATAGTCATTGGGTGAAAGTCCGATGAACTGAAGATAGAAAAGCTGCATAAAGGTGGAAACAAGCTGGAATGAAAAGCCACAGCCCATATCACCCATAGCGTAGCCGAGCTTATCCTGCCAGCCGAAGGGTCTTACTGCACCCTGAGGTGCCTTTGTTTTTGTACTCATTTTTGTTTTCTCCTTGTGTTTTGGTTTTTATCATAATAATCCGAACCGGTCAACCTAAATATCGTTTGTTCCGGGAAGCGATCTTACACGCATTTCCGAATTCCGCATTCCGAATTCCGAATTTATCTCTGCACTCTGCCTGAGCCGTCACCGCCTGCAAGCTTTTCAACCTCGGAAACACCCACACGGTTGTAGTCGCCCTCGATTGAGTGCTTGAGTGCTGATGCTGCAACTGCAAATTCAATTGCTTCCTGTGTGCTCTTACCTGAAAGAAGAGCGTAGATAAGTCCGCCGCCGAAGCTGTCACCGCCGCCTACACGGACAACGATGTGAAGGTGGTATTCCTTTGAGAAGCAGTAATTTTCACCGTCGTAGAGCATACCTGCCCAGTCGTTGTCGGAGGCTGAAATTGATGAACGGAGTGTGATTGCAACCTTTTCAAAGCCGAAGGTGTCCTTAAGCTGCTTTGCAACCGACTTGTAGCCCTCCTTGTCAAGCTTTCCGCCGTAGATGTCGGTGTTTTCAGCCTCGATGCCGAAAACATCCTTTGCATCCTCTTCGTTGGAGATGCATACATCAACATACTTGCAAAGCTCGGTCATTGCCTTTCTTGCCTCGTCCCTTGTCCAGAGCTTGCCTCTGTAGTTAAGGTCGCAGGAAATCTTTACGCCCTTTTCCTTTGCCTTCTTGCAGGCGTCAAGGCAGATGTTCACAAGCTCACCGCCGATTGCGGGAGTGATGCCTGTGAAGTGGAACCAGTCAGCACCTTCGAAAATCTTATCCCAGTCAAAATCCTCTCTTTTTGCCATCTGGATTGCTGAGTAGGCTCTGTCGTAGATACAGACGGAGCCGCGCTGTGAAGCACCCTTTTCAAGGTAGTAAATGCCGACTCTCTCGCCGCCTCTTACGATGTCCCTTGTGTCAACACCGAGTGCACGAAGGGAGTTGATTGCTGCCTGACCGATTGCATGGGGGGGAAGCTTTGTAACATAGGAAGCATCCATTCCGTAGTTGGCAAGGGAAACTGCAACATTTGCCTCACCGCCGCCGAAGGTAGCCTGCATTCTGTCGTTCTGGAAAAATCTGTAATAGCCCTCGGGAGCAAGACGAAGCATAATCTCACCGAAGCAAACAATTCTTTTGCTCATAAAACAAACCTCTTTCTGAATTTCGTAATACTTTATATAATTCTGTAACTGCTGATTAAAACGGGGTTGCGGATATACGGGTTAATCAGTAGTTACTTTGCTTCAATGCAGATCTCAAAGCCTGCAACAAGCTCTTTAAGTCCGAAGCAGGAAACCCTGCCCTTCTTGTCGTACCGGATGTCGGGATCAATTTCAGCGCCCATTCTCTTAAGGTAAGCCATTGCTCTGTCACCGTTGAGAGTTGAAATCACGATACAGCCCTTTGCATCGCTTTCCTCCTTGCCGAAGCAAAGTGAGCCTGCCTGAAAACCGCATTCGGTTTCTGCTGCATCAAAGCCGAAGAGTGAAGCAACAAGCTTCGCATTCCTTTCAGCGTTTGCACTGTCACCGTAAATGCAGAGCTTTTCAAGCTTAAAGCCGAGCATTGTTCTGATTGCTTCCTTGCACTTACGGGTGATGTCGTCCCACTTGCCCTCAGCTATATCGGCACTTGTTGCAATCCATGTGCCGCCACAGCAGAGGATACGGTCAAATGAAAGATAATCGTTGAGATTTTTTGTGTTTACGCCGCCTGTGGGCATCCACTTTGCAGCCTGGTAGGGGCCTGCGAGAGCCTTGAGCTTTGCAACACCGCCGTTTGCCTCAGCAGGGAAAAACTTGATGTTTGTAAGTCCCATACTCATTGCCTGCTCCATTTCACCGGGAGTCGCGGCACCGGGCATCATAGGAATGCCTGTTGACTTGATGTAAGCAATCATTTCGGGGTTGAAGCCGGGGGTTACGACAAACTTTGCTCCTGCGGCAATTGCTCTGTCGCACTGCTCCTTTGTAAGCACTGTGCCTGCACCGACGAGCACATCGGGGCATTCAGCCGTGATTCTTCTGATTGCTTCTTCTGCAGCAGCAGTTCTGAATGTGATTTCGGCAGCGGGAAGTCCGCCGTCACGAAGTGCCTTTGCAAGGGGCACTGCCTTGTCTGCGTCGTCGATTGCGACAACCGGAATGATACCTAATTCGTATATTTCTTTGAACATGATTTACCTCCGTAGTAGTAAGTAGTGAGTAGTAAGGGCTGCACCTTCTCTGCATTGCAATGCCATCGGCATTGCTTATACTCCTGAGTATGATGAGAAGCCGCCGTCAACGGGAAGAACTACGCCCGTGATGAAGCCTGCGGCATCGTTGTTGATAAGGAAGAGAAGTGCACCGTCGAGCTCCTCACTTTCACCGAAGCGTCCCATGGGAGTTGCGGCAAGAATCTTGTCCGTTCTCGGTGTGGGTGAGCCATCTTCCTTCCATAAAAGCGCGGCATTCTGCTTTGTTGAGAAGAAGCCGGGAGCAATTGCATTTACACGGATGCCTTCCTTTGAGAAGTGAACTGCAAGCCACTTTGTGAAGTTTGAAATTGCCGCCTTTGCACCTGAGTAAGCAGGAATCTTTGTAAGAGGGGTGAAGGCATTCATCGAGGAAATGTTGATGATGTTACAGCCTTCTCTGCCGAGCATCTGCTTTGCAAATGCCTGGGTGGGTATGAGTGTTCCGAGGAAGTTGAGGTCAAAGACGAACTTCACGCCCTCAGCATCGAGGTTGAAGAAGTTCTTGCAGTCCTCGTCAATGTCACCGCTGAAATAATATTCCTTGTCGGTGGTTGCTCTGGGGTTGTTACCGCCTGCACCGTTTAAAAGAAGATCGCATTTGCCAAGCTCCTTTTCAACCGCATCGGCAACTGCAAAGCAGCTTTCCTTGTCAAGGCAGTTGCACTTGTAAGCCCTTGCAACGCCGCCTTCCTCATTGATTTCGTCAGCAAAAGCCTTTGCAGCCTCCTCGTTGATGTCAAGAAGTGCAACCTTTGCGCCTGCACGGGCAAGAGTTTTTGCAAAGGATGAGCAGAGAACTCCCCCTGCCCCCGTTACAACGGCGACCTTGCCTGTCAGGTCTGTGTTGAGTACATTTTTCTTCAATTTTATTACCTCCGTTTTATAATTCGGTACGAACCGTAAAAATGCAGAATGCAGTGAAGCATCTGCTTTGCAGATGTGAAGCTTGCCTTACGTCAAGTGAAGTTTCGTCTTCGACGAAGTGAAGCATTTGCTCTTACAGAGCAAACGATAAGGGTCTGCGACGCATTTATACTCCCTCAGTCACTTCGTGACAGCTCCCTCAAAGAGGGAGCCAAACGAGCCTTCCTCGCTGAGGAAGGTGGATTTTCCGAAGGAAAAGACGGATGGAGTTCACACCGACATCTCCCACGGGAGATTTTTACGAGGGACTACCGTCTGAGACGGTTCCTTTCCTCTCCCCCCCGGGAGAGGTGGCAGACCGAAAGGTCTGACAGAGAGGGGAATTCCGAATTCCGCACTCCGAATTCCCAATTTATCTGTTCGCCTTCTCGCAGGCCTCAAAAAGTCCGTTGATGTATGTTGCGCCGAGAGCTCTGTCATAAAGTCCGTAGCCGGGTCTGCCTGTTTCGCCCCAGATCATTCTGCCGTGGTCGGGACGGACGTAACCGTCAAAGCCGGTTTCGACAAGTGCCTTTACAACCTCATACATATCAATGCTGCCGCAGGAGGAAAGGTGTCCGCTTTCCTCAAAGGAGCCGTCATCCATAATGAGGATGTTACGGATGTGCATAAAGGCAATTCTGTCCATTGCGCTGTACTTTCTTACCATTTTCACAACATCGTTTGTCTTTGCACAACCCAGTGAGCCGGTGCAAAGGCAAAGTGAGTTTGCAGGTGAATCAACGATTTTAAGGAAACGGTCAAGGTTTTCCTCGTTGGTGATGATTCGGGGAAGTCCGAAAATGGGGTACGGAGGATCATCGGGATGAATTGCCATTCTCACGCCGCATTCCTCTGCAACGGGGATAACCTTCTTAAGGAAGTATTCGAGATTCTCCCAGAGACCGTCCTCGCCTACCTCGGCATACTTTCTGAAAAGTGCCTTGATTTCGTCCTTTGTATAGCTTGCATCCCAGCCGGGAAGGTCAATGTCGTCAACAAGAGGGTCAAGACCTCTCATCTGATCCCAGTACATAACAAGGCTTGTTGAGCCGTCGGGAGCTTCCTTGTCAAGCTGAGTTCTTGTCCAGTCGAAAACGGGCATAAAATTATATGTTACACACTTGACGCCGTACTTTGCACAGCGGCGGATGTTTTCGCAGTAAACCTCAATAAGCCCGTCTCTGTTTTCCGAGCCGAGCTTGATGTCCTCGGGAACGGGAATTGATTCAACAACGTCAAAAACAAGTCCGTGCTTTTCGCATTCAGCCTTCATCTTTGAAAGGCTTTCCTCGGGCCACACCTGACCCGGCTTAACGTCGTAAACCGCGGAAACGATTGAACGCATATTGGGAATCTGACTGATGTTTCTTAAGGTAACGGGGTCGTCATAGCCGTACCAACGAAATGACATTTTCATATTGTATCCTCCAGACTGAAAAATCTTTTTGCATTGTTAAAGGAGATGCCCTCAACGATTTCCCTGAGTGCCTTTTCGTCGTAAGGGTACTCCCCTTCCTCTACCCATGTACCGATGAGGTTGCAGAGTATACGGCGGAAGTATTCGTGTCTTGTATAGCTTAAGAAGCTTCTTGAATCGGTGAGCATACCGATGAAGTTTCCGAGAAGACTTAAGGATGCGAGGCTCTTTAACTGCTCCTCCATGCCGAGCTTCGTATCGTTGAACCACCATGCTGAGCCGTGCTGAAGTGTACCCGGGTAGCCCTTCTGCTGAAATGCACCGAGAAGTGTATCAATAGCGCTGTTGTCCTTGCTGTCAAGGCTGTAAAGCACTGTTCTCGGGAGTGCATCAGCTGAGTACATGCTGTCAAGGAGCCTTGCAAGATCAGCCGTACTGTCGTGAGGGCCGATTACGTCAAAGCCCGTGTCGGGGCCGAGAAGCTCAAACATTTTACTGTTGGGGTTGCGAAGGCAATTGTAATGAAGCTGCATTACCCAGCCCATTTCCTTGTACTTCTTTGCACAGAAGAGAAGAAGCTCGGTGCCTACGGCATCAATTTCCTTCTGTGTACATTCTTCACCCTTGAGCGCCTTTTTAACCGCACCGTCAAGAGCTTCGCGCTCAGCCTTTTCAAAGTAAATGTAATTAAGTCCGTGGTCACTTGCTCTGCAGCCGCAGGAATTGAAGAATTCCATTCTGTTTTCAAGTGCCCTTTCAAGTGAGTCGATGCCGTCAATTTTAACGCCTGACGCCTTTTCAAGGGAACCGATGTAGCTTACATAAGCAGGGCTGCCAAGCTGAAAAGCCTTATCGGGACGGAAGGACGGTGCAACAACTGCCTTGAGCTTACCCTCGTCACGGATTTTCTGATGAAATTCAAGTGAATCTATGGGGTCATCGGTTGTGCCGATAAAGGCAACACCGCTTTTTTCGATTATGCCTCTTACGCCCATGTCAGGCTGTGAAAGCTTTTCGGTTGAAAGCTGCCAGACCTCCTCGGCGGTATCTGCATTGAGTATTCCCTCATAGCCGAAGTATTTTTTCAGCTCAAGGTGGCACCAATGGTACATCGGATTTCCGATTGCCTTATAGAGCACCTCGGCAAACTTCTGAAACTTTTCCCTTGCAGGAGCATCCCCCGTAATGTAGTACTCATCGACACCGTTTGAGCGCATCAGCCTCCATTTGTAATGGTCACCCGAAAGCCAGACCTCTGTGATGTCGGAAAAGTGCTTGTCCTCGTAAATCTCCTTAGGGCTTACGTGACAGTGATAGTCGATAATCGGAAGGGATGCGGCATAGCTGTGATAAAGCTTTTTTGCCGTTTCGGTTTTAAGAAGAAAATCCTTCGTCATAAAGTCTGTCATTTTCTGTTTTCTCCTTTCGGCTTTGTTCTCCCAAAAAGGATAAACTCCACCCAATTATTCAATTTATTTTACCACATTTTTTTAACAATAAAAATAGTGAAAATTGCTTGACTGATTGTGAATGTTGCTGTATGATACTTGTAAGGGGCAAGAACCGAGGACGCCCTTCGGGCGTTCCTGAAATGCAGAATGCAGAATGCAGAGTGCAGAATGCAGAATTGTGGTCGCGGGCAGGTTAAGCTTATGTTTTAAATTTTGTTCCGCAGATATAGTTCGTGTGTAAAGGTAAGAGCAGATTTTTTCTCCCCTGAAAGGGGAGATGTCAGCAAAGCTGACAGAGGGGTTTATAATGCGGCGCAGCCCATCAATTCTGCACTCTGCACTCTGCATTCTACATTCAACCACACCCTTACTACTTACTACTCACTACTAAGGAGAAGCTATGCAAATATTCGATCCGCGTCAGAGCATGTCCCGTGAGGACTTTGAAATTTTCCATTACAGAGATGCCCGTTTTTCGGGTGTGCCCGTTCATCAGCACGACTTTTACGAAATCTACTTTTTCATCAGCGGTAATGTTGAGTACAGCGTTGAGGGTAAGATTTACGAAATGAAGAAGGGCGACATCCTGCTCATCAATCCCCTTGAGCTTCATCAGCCGAGAATCAGCGCCGACCAGGATGACTACGAAAGAATCGTTCTGTGGATAAGCAAGCAGTACCTTTTTTCCCTTTCGAGCAATGACACAAGCCTCACCCGCTGCTTTGACAACACCAATCCCGGTCACACCAACCTTTTAAGGCTCTCCTACACGGCTCAGGAGCAGCTCGGAATAATGCTCGGTGAGCTTTCAAAGGAGCAGAACACCGAAAGCTACGCAAAGGACCTCGCCTGCAAGGCTATTCTCCTTCGCATTCTCGTTGAGCTTAACCGCCTTTCGGTAAGCTACGGGGAAAAACACGAAACCGAAAGCAGTCTTTCACCTTTTATTATGTCTGTTCTTGACTACATAAATCAGCATTACTGTGAAAAGCTTTCCCTTTCCTCAATCGCAAAGGAATTTTTCGTCAGCAAGTACTACCTTTCCCACAGCTTCAACTCCGTTGTAGGCACAAGTGTTCACCGTTACATCATCCTCAAAAGGCTGATTCACGCCAAGCAGATGCTTGCAAGCGGAATCAAGCCCACCACCGTTGCGGCAAACTGCGGCTTCACCGATTACGCAGGCTTTTACAGAGCCTTTACGGGCGAGTACGGGATTACGCCGACGGAATACTGCAGGAAGTAAAAAGCGCCCTGAGGGGCGTTTTTTTAGTGCAGAGTGCAGAATGCAGAGTGCAGAATGTAGAATGCAGAGTGCAGAGTACAGAATGCAGAGTGCAGAGTGCAGAATGCAGAGTGCAGAGTGCAGAATGCAGAATGCAGAGTGCAGAGTGCAGAATGCAGAATTGTGGTCGCGGGCAGGTTAGGCTTATGTTTTAAATTTTGTTCCGCAGATATAGTTTGTGTGTAAAGGTAAGAGCAGATTTTTTCTCCCCCTGAAAGGGGAGATGTCAGCAAAGCTGACAGAGGGGTTTATAATGCGGCGCAGCCCATCAATTCTGCATTCTACACTCTGCATTCTGCATTCAATAACCGTGGGTCCCGCTCAGAGCTCTCCGAAAAAAGCCGGGTGCTCATTAAGAACATCCGACTTTCACTTTTAATAAAGCTGATAACCTGTAAGGTAGCTTGCATCGACATCATAAATGTCGTAAGAGTGTATAACCGCCTTACCGCTTCCGACGTGACGGATAAAGGGCTTTTTGCTCATTTCGGCAAGCACCTGCTCGTTATTCATTGAATACATGCTTCTGTTGCTTGCCACTGCATCATAAAGCTCAAAATAAATCTCGAAGATGTTATCGTCCGTCTGAACGACTCTTGTTACAACGGAAAGGTCATCCATATCAATTCCGCCCATTTCCATATGGTAATAATAATCTCCGTAATGGTCGGGCTTGTTCTCGTGGAAATTGGGTATAAGCGTCAGACCGAAGTGCTTCGATATAACACGGCTTACAAACTCATCCTTGATGCGGTAATTGTAGGTTTTACCTTCTATTGTAACGGGAGCTTCAAGCTTTTCCCAGTTCTCCTTCTGATGGAGGTAGGTATATTTAACACCGTACGCCGACATTCCTTCAGCTCCCGGCGTTCTGTCGAAGCTCCTGAGGTCTGTTTCCGAATATCTGCTCATAAGGAAATTCACCGTGTACTGAAAATCACCCTCAACGGGAATTTCCCTTGGTACAAAAGCGGCTGTAGTCGCATTTGTTGAAGGCTTATATTCACTCGTATAAGCCTTGTAGGTGCTGTTCTGAGTTTCCTTTTCGGTTTCCTTTTGTGTCGTTGCGGCAGTGGTGCTTGTAAAGTCAAAGGTAAAGCGTGATGTTGTAGTCGGTGCAGGAGGTGTCTTGCCTCCTATAAGATTACCTATAATTCCAACGGTAACGAATATCATAACACCGATAAGGATCTTTTGTCCCTTGCCGTTTTTTCCCCCTGAGCCCTTTAGGTTGGCGAGTATAAATCCGAACTCGCCTAAAAGTGTGAATTTTTGAGCCTTTTCGGCGTTTCGGACTTGAAAGGCGACAGCCTGTCGGCATCCTCAACATCCAAAAAGCCTTACAAAAATTCGCACTTTTGGGTCTGATGATTTTTTAAAGAGCGAATTTTTGTCAAGACAAGGCACAAAACGCAGTAAATCCTTTCGGATTTACGAGTATTTTAACAAGGGATTGGCGAAAATCCGCCTGTAAAAAACGGGTTCGGATTATACTCGTCAACCTA
>JAZSAM010000035.1:0-7800 GCA_045601905.1 Acutalibacteraceae bacterium
GAGGGCGAGGTTTGTTTATAGCATAAAACGCAAAAACCTTGTTTTTGCCTGCTTTTGCTGATTTTTACAGCTTTAAAGGGTTTCTTTGGTAGTTCAATACCGAAAGAAACCCTTTAGTTATCTTGTTTTATGCGGTCTGCACTTTTTTTACAGCCCCTTCTCTATTGCTCGCCGCAGGGCATTACTTTTCTTGAAAGAAAAGTAATCAAAAGAACTTTAACCTTTATTCACCCTTACTCTCCTTTCCCTTATTCCCCTGAGCAATCTTCCCTTCCTTCTCCATGGGGTAAACCGCAAGGCTCTCGCCGTCGAGCTCCTCCTTTCTCATGTCAATCGCCGTAACCGTGCTGTTGTCGTAGGTCGTGTAATAGTAAATGCCCTTTTTTGTGTTGCAGCAGGAGGTGTAAACGGTGTACTCGTAGGCACCGTTTTTCAGCTGAACTGCACCTCTTGTCTGATAAACGGAGTAAAGCAGATGGAAAAACTGGCTGACCCGCTTGTTTTCACTGTTGAGATAAACGCTGTTCATTTTGTTGAAGGCGGCACGGACAAAGCGCGATGAGGAGCTCAGGTCACCGGGGAGCCCGATTGCACCCATACCGTTGCTGTACTGCCTGAGAGGCATGCTCTTGCAGAAGGTGCTCACGGGAGGCTGATTTGTAAGGCACATATAATTGTTGAGATTGAACATCTGCATCGGAAAAGGAGGATTGTTTGTCAGTACGCCCAAAGGATTCGGGTGAAGAAGGGTGCCCTCTTTTGTGCATTCGAGAACGAGGCTCTCTTTTTCGTCGCTTATCATCCAGTGAAGCTCTGCACAGGGCAGCTCCTTTGAAAAATCAATTTGAGCAATGTTCGTCTTTTCAAGAAGAGCCTTTGCCTCCTTGACATTTTCACATTGCACAAGCACCCAGGGAATGAGCTCAAAGGGTGCAACATTTTCACTGCCCTTTGTTATTTTGCCGTAAACGGCATTTTCCGTGAAGCTGAGTCCTGCCATGCTCAGCCCCTTTTCGTTGGTGGCATCATAAAAAAGCGGAACTCCGTCACGGACAATTCCTGCACCGATGAGGGCAAAGTGCCTTTCGGGTAAGGTCGCATAACGGTAGGTAAAGGGGAAATTACGGGGCATAATGATGACATTTTCGTCAAGGGAATAGTCAAGGTCAAGGTTTCTTCCGAAGTAGTGGTTTCTGGTTTTATAGCTTATGGCTGTACACATTTTCTTTCACCTCAGATTATTGTTATTATTTATAGTATAGGCGTTTTTCGGCGAAAAGAGTGTCGAGTCCGGGCTTTACTATATAAAAAATATCTAAAATAATACCGCAAAGTGTACAAAATTAAACGACTTCAATTGACAATTTTGTGTCAAAAGTATATTATATACGTTATAACATAGTCGGTGAACCGGAGATAAGTACTATGAATTTGAAATAAAGGAGATTTTTTATGGACAAGTTGATTTATGCCATTCCCTTTGTGGGAGTAATCGGTCTTATCTATGCTGTTTTTCTTACAATAAGAATAAGCAGATACGATAAGGGTAATGAAAGAATGAGAGAAATCTCAGCAGCAATTCACGACGGTGCGAAGGCCTTCCTTTTTGCTGAATACAAAATTCTCATTTATTTTATTCTTGTGCTTTTCCTTGCAGTAGGTCTTGCGCTTGACTGGATCACGGCGGCAAGCTTTGTTCTCGGTGCAGCCTTCTCAATCATCGCAGGCTATTACGGTATGAGCGTTGCAACAAAGACAAACGTCAGAACAACGGCAGCTGCCATGAATAAGGGTATTCAGGGAGCTCTTCGTATTTCCTTCTCAGGCGGCTCGGTTATGGGTATGAGCGTTGTCGGTCTCGGTCTTCTCGGTATTGCCGGTATTTACGCTCTTACAAAGGACACGAATGCACTTTTCGGCTTCAGCCTCGGTGCTTCCTCGATTGCACTTTTTGCCCGTGTAGGCGGCGGTATTTATACAAAGGCGGCCGATGTCGGTGCTGACCTTGTAGGTAAGGTTGAAGCAGGCATTCCCGAGGATGACCCCCGTAACCCCGCGGTTATTGCCGATAATGTAGGTGACAATGTCGGCGACGTTGCAGGTATGGGTGCTGACCTTTTCGAAAGCTATGCCGGTGCAATCGTTTCTGCAATCACACTCGGTATTGCATGCTTCAAGGGCAGTGACACACCTCTTAACGGTGCACTTTATCCTCTTCTTATTGCCGCTGTAGGCGTTTTTGCTTCAATGGTAGGTACGCTCTTTGTGCGCACCTTCAAATCAGATCCCCACAAGTCCCTTAAGACAGCAACCTATGTTGCCGCGGTGGTTGTGCTTCTCGCATCAATTATTTTAAGCTATGTTCTTTTTGGCTCTTTCGGATTCTCTCTTGCGGTTATTTCCGGTGTTATTGTCGGTACCGCAATCGGTATGCTGACAGAGGTTTACACGTCGGATCAGTACAAGTCAGTTAAGAAGATTGCCGAGCAGAGTGAAACAGGCTCAGCAACAAACATTATCTCAGGTATGGCTGTAGGTCTCAAGTCAACAGCCTTCCCCATCATTCTTATCTGTGTAGGTATTTTTGTTTCCTATGTCTGCTGCAAGAGCGGCGGCGACGGAATGGGCATTTACGGTGTTGCACTTGCCGCTGTAGGTATGCTTTCAACAACGGGTATTACCGTTGCAGTTGATGCTTACGGCCCCATTGCCGACAATGCAGGCGGCATTGCCGAAATGAGCGGTCTCGATCACTCCGTAAGAGAAATTACGGACAAGCTTGACTCTGTAGGTAACACAACAGCTGCTATGGGTAAGGGCTTTGCAATCGGCTCGGCAGCTCTTACGGCACTTGCACTCTTCTTCTCTTATGCAGAATCAGTTAACCTTAAGGAAGTCGGCATCAACCTTCTTAACTATCAGGTAGTTATCGGACTTCTTATCGGCGGTGTTCTTCCCTTCGTATTCTCCGCCTTTACAATGGAATCAGTAAGTAAAGCCGCTTACGAGATGATTGAAGAGGTGCGCCGTCAGTTCAAGGAAATTCCCGGCATTCTCGAAGGAACGGCAAACCCGGATTACAAGACATGCGTTGCAATTTCAACAAAGGCGGCTCTTAAGGAAATGATCATTCCCGGACTTCTTGCCGTGCTTTCACCCGTTCTTATAGGCGTATTCCTCGGCGTTGCGGCTCTCGGCGGTCTTCTGGCAGGCTCACTTATTACCGGTGTGCTTCTTGCAATCTTTATGTCCAACTCGGGTGGTGCCTGGGACAATGCAAAGAAATTCATTGAAACCGGTACTCACGGTGGTAAGGGCTCTGTTTCCCACAAGGCAGCCGTTGTAGGTGACACTGTCGGTGACCCCTTCAAGGATACCTCAGGTCCTTCAATCAACATTCTTGTTAAGCTTATGAGTGTTGTTTCCCTTGTGTTTGCTCCCTTGTTTATGATGATAAACGCAGGTCAGGGAATCTTTATGTAATAAATAAGCAATAAAAAATATTAAAAGAGGCAAAAACAAGGTTTTTCCCCAGCCCCTAAAAAGAGGAAGTAAAAAAACTCGTTTTTTTACTTCCTCGATTTTTTTGTTTTAAATTATTACTTCGCGTTGACACAAAATACAAAATTATGCTATATTTATAAAGTAATATTATTACATACGAAAGGACGGAAAACAATTATGAAAATAAGCAAGGATATTTTATATATCGGCGTCAACGATACTAAGATTGACCTTTTCGAGGGTCAGTACAAGGTGCCCTACGGAATGAGCTACAACTCCTACGTTATCCTTGACGAAAAGGTTGCCGTAATGGACACGGTTGATGCCGCATTTACCCACGAATGGCTTGATAACCTTGAAAAGGCGCTCGGCTCACGCAAGCCCGATTACCTTGTTGTTCAGCATATGGAGCCCGACCACAGTGCAAACATCGCAAACTTCCTTAAAAACTACCCCGAAGCAAAGGTTGTCTGCAACGCTAAAACAATCGCAATGATTGAAAAATTTTTCGGGGAAGCTTATGAGGACAGAAGAGTTATCGTAAATAACGGTGACACTCTTTCCCTTGGTGAGCATACACTTTGTTTTGTTTTTGCTCCTATGGTGCATTGGCCCGAGGTTATGATGACCTATGACACCAAGGACAAGGTGCTTTTCTCTGCAGACGGCTTCGGTCGCTTCGGTACCTGGGATGCTGACATTCCCTGGGAGGATGAGGCAAGACGCTACTACATCGGTATCGTCGGAAAGTATGGTGCTCAGGTTCAGGCTGTGCTTAAAAAAGCGGCAGGTCTGCCGATTGAGGTTATTGCACCTCTTCACGGTCCCGTGCTTAATAAAAATCTCGGTCACTATATCGGACTTTACGATACATGGTCATCCTATGCCGCTGAGGAGGAGGGTATAGTCATTGCCTACACCTCGGTTTACGGAAACACTAAAAAAGCCGTTGAGCTTTTACAGAACAAGCTTCTTTCATCAGGTGCACCCAAGGTAATTCTTCACGACCTTGCACGCTGTGATATGGCTCTTGCAATAAGTGATGCCTTCAGATACAGTAAGCTTATTCTTGCAACCACTACCTACAATGCGGGAATCTTCCCCTTTATGAATGAGTACATCCACGGCCTTTTTGAAAGAGGCTTCAAAAACAGAACGGTTGCCTTTGTTGAAAATGGCTCCTGGGCTCCTCTTGCAGCAAAGCAGATGAAGCTGATGCTCGAGGGCTGTAAGAACCTCACCTTTGCAGAAAATACCGTTACAATTCATTCTGCCCTGAATGCAGAATCCAAGGAACAGATTGATGCACTTTGCCAGGAGCTTTGCAAGGATTATGTTGCCCGCTCGGACAAGGCTGACAAAAATGACCTTACGGCGCTTTTCAACATCGGCTACGGACTTTATGTTGTAACCAGTAATGACGGCAAGAAGGACAACGGACTTATCGTCAACACCGTTTCACAGCTTACAAGCAGTCCCAACAGAATTGCCGTAACAATAAATAAGGCGAATTATTCTCACCACATTATCTCACAGACAAAGAAAATGAATGTCAACTGCCTGAGCGTTGAGGCGCCCTTTAAGGTGTTTGAGCAGTTCGGCTTTGTCAGCGGAAGAAACACGGACAAGTTCAACGGTGCCGAGGTGAGCAGAAGTGACAACGGACTCGTCTTCCTTGACAAGTACATTAATTCCTTTATGTCCCTTGAGGTTGAAAGCTATGTTGACCTTGATACTCACGGTATGTTCATCTGCCGCATCACAGAGGCAAGAGTCATCAACGACAAGGAGACAATGACCTATACCTATTATCAGAACAATGTAAAGCCAAAGCCTCAGACCGACGGAAAGAAGGGCTTTGTATGCAAAATCTGCGGTTATGTTTATGAGGGCGACACTCTTCCCGAGGATTTCATCTGCCCTCTTTGCAAGCATCCTGCAAGTGATTTTGAAGCAATCGTATAAGACATAAAAACGGAAAGTTCTTTTGGGGGCTGTAAAAAAGTGCAGACCGCATAAAACAAGATAACTAAAGGGTTTCTTTCGGTATTTAACTACCAAAGAAACCCTTTAAAACTGTAAAAATCAGCAAAAGCAGGCAAAAACAAGGTTTTGTCATCAGTCTGAGCTCCCTCAAAGAGGGAGCCAAATAATCAAATATATTCATATTTTGCGGTATCCTACTTTCAGAAATCCGAAGAGTTCCCCGCAATTCCGCATTCCGCATTCCGAACTCCGAATTGCCTCAGCTTCCCTGCTGGAAAAAAGTCTCAGCAAGTCCGCCCTTTGAGGTTTCGCGGTAAATTGCCTTAAGATCCTTGCCCGTTTTATACATTGTTTCAACAACAGTGTCGAAGCTTATCTTTCTTGTGGTTGAAAGGAAGTTCGCAAGGGAAAGAGCGTTGATAGCTCGCATTGCGGCAACGGCGTTACGCTCAATGCAGGGAATCTGTACAAGTCCGCATACAGGGTCGCAGGTAAGTCCGAGCATATGCTCCATTGCAACCTCGGCGGCATATTCAATCTGACCTATTCCCATGTGAAAAAGTTCACACAAAGCCGCCGCAGCCATTGAACAGGCGGTGCCGATTTCAGCCTGACATCCGCACTCTGCACCGCTTATTGATGCATTTGTTTTAACAAGGTTACCCACAAGTCCGCCGACGGCAAGAGCACGGCAGATTTCATCATCGGAAAAACGCTTTTTGTCCTGCATATATTTGAGGACGCTCGGAAGCACTGCACAGGCTCCGCAGGTGGGGGCCGTTACAATTACACCGCCGCCTGCATTGTGCTCACTTGCGGCAAAGGCATAGGCGCAGACAAGACGGTTTTCCTTTGTGATGTCACTTTCGTCGATGTGAGACTGATTATAGAGAAACTGAGCCTTTCTTTCAACACCGAGACCGCCGTCAAGGACACCTCTTGTGGAAAGTCCTGCATTGATGGCGTTTTTCATTGCTTTCCATATTTCGTGAAGGTAATCCCATATTTCTTCCCCTTCAACCATTTCAACGTATTCGTAAAGTCGGATGTTGTGGGTGTTGCAGTATTCGGCAATTTCGCCGAAGGTGTTCACGGGGTAGATGTCCTCTTCCTCAATTTCACAGTCGCCTTCAACCACAATCTGACCTCCGCCTACAGACATAATGCGCTTGAAGTCGGTTTCCTTGCCGCCCTTGTAAGCAAAAAAGTCCATTGTGTTTTCGTGAGGGAGTCCGTCTGTCTCGTGAGGTCCGAAAACAAGTTCGATTTCGCAGCCTTCAAACACATCGAGGATTGCCTCGTCGGTTTTGTGCCCCTTACCTGTTGAGGAAAGTGAGCCGTAAAGAATGACCTTGAAGGAATCGGCATCTTCATTGCGGCCCTTGAAGTAACGGGCGGCTTTGTCGGGGCCCATTGTGTGAGAGGATGAAGGACCCCTTCCGATTTTGTAAAGGTATTTTAATGATTTCATATTAGCTCCTTTTTTAGTTAGGTTTTTCAATCAGTATTTTGTAAACGGAATAAACATCCTGTATATTTTGCAATGAAACTTTTTCATCCATAAAATCAAGTATGCCGGAATTCTTTTTGATAAAGGGGATGTTGTCTTCAAAAACAATATTGCCTTTACCGTCTTTGTATGTTTTCAGGTGCATTTCAGCAATACTGTGACGGTTGAGAACGCTGACTCTGTCTTTATAACAGGAGAAAACCTTCTTGTTTGTTACAACATACCGTGTGCGATTTCTTCTGTAGGCCTTATGTATAAAACGTCCTACGGAAATATAGGCACCTATTACCGAAAAAAACAAAGCTACTGCAAAAAAGGGAAGAACCAATTCTGCTATGGCAACAGCAAGAAATGAAAAAGCCGTACCGCACCAGAAAATGCTGAAGGGAATAATAAAAACATCTTCGGGTGTGAGAAGGTGACCCTTTTCGGGCTTGCCTTGCCACATTACATATTCATCAGAGGCCATATATATTTTATAAAGCTGATAAACTTCTCTTTCTGTCACAAGGCTATACCTCAATTCTGTTTTCTTACAATTTTATATTCATCATAGGGTGAGTAATAACGGCAGGAGTCAAAGGAGCCCGACATAAATTTTTCAAGCTCGTCCTCGTCCATATTGACATTGCAGTAATATTCGTCATATTCCTCGTCATAATCGTAGTATGCACAGCTTTCACATTGATCTTTTGCCATTGTTATCACCTCTTGGTTTATTATAATCACCTTTTCAATAATAATCAAGGATTATTTTAAATCGGAGCAAAGCGACTCTCAACATTTGCCGTAAGGCAAAT
>JAZSAM010000036.1:0-10483 GCA_045601905.1 Acutalibacteraceae bacterium
ATGGGAGTAATCATATGAGAATCCTCTCTGCCGTTACGCTTTGAAAGGTCCCAGTCCTCTGTTACGGTATAGTCAAGCTCCTTCATGGGAGGAAGCTCAACCTCCTCCATAATTGCGCCGAGGCAACCGTCCATAAGTATGAAAACGGGATTTCTGTCTCTTTCGGCATATTCCCAGGCGTTGTAGGTAAGGTCAACTGCCTCCTGAAGAGTAGCGGGTGCAAAAACCATTGTACGGAAGCCGCCGTGGCCGAGAGCCTTTGTAGCCTGAAGGTAATCAGACTGTGC
Source organism: Acutalibacteraceae bacterium (assembly GCA_045601905.1). Taxonomy (GTDB): domain Bacteria; phylum Bacillota; class Clostridia; order Oscillospirales; family Acutalibacteraceae; genus UBA6857. Next base: position 288 of record JAZSAM010000036.1, read on the forward strand.
AGGCTGAATTGAGCCGAGACCGGGACCGCCTCTTGAAATATTTACAATAACAGCGGGAAGCTGTGCTGATGCAAGATAGGAAATACCCTCTGCCTTAAGGCTGATGCCCGGGCCTGAGGAGCTTGTCATTGATCTTGTTCCGGTTGCAGCTGCACCGTAAACCATATTGATTGATGCGACCTCGCTTTCACCCTGAACAAAGGCGCCGCCAACCTCGGGAAGTCTCCATGAAAGGTATTCGGGGATTTCGTTCTGCGGAGTGATGGGATAGCCGGCAAAGAAACGGCAACCGCCTCTGACTGCTGCTTCAGCGATAGCCTCACAGCCCTTCATAAATCTCTTTTCCATTTACATCCCCTCCTTACGCATTTTTAGCGGCAACTTCAATTGCTGCTTCAGGGCACATAAGAGCACAGATTGCGCAACCGTTACATGCCTCCGGATTATTCTGTACGGGATAGAAATGGCCCTTTTCGGATCTTTCCTTACCCATTTCAAGGATGTGCTTGGGGCAGAACTTTATACAGTAACCGCAGCCCTTACACATCAGTGCATTGATGGTAATCATTTTAACTAGCTCCTTTTATTTAAAATTAAATGAAAAAGCAATAGAGTAATTATATCACACTCTATTGCTTTTGTAAATGCACAAATTTGAGCTAAAAGTAACAAATTTATCAAGCCAAATGTGACAATTTATCTATTATTCAACTTTACCTGCAACTCTTGCCTTTTCCGGGTCAGCCTCTGTAAGCTTCATAAAGTCAATCTTCATAAGCGGAGTTTGGGGAAGCTCATCCATAAAGATGAAGTCTCTGGGTACATAGAACTTGGAGAATTCGCTTTCAAGTGTTTCGGAGATTTTTGCCTTAAGTGCTTCCTTATCAACATTCTTGTCGTGAAGTGAAGCGTAAAGACGAACCATCGATCTGCCGTTATCCCAGCCCTGAACTGCACAGCACTCATTGATTTCGGGGAACTCGCCGACAACTCTTTCAATATCTGTGGGATATACGTTATAGCCTGCGATGATGATAAGTCTCTTCTTTCTGCCTGAGAAGTAGAAGAAGCCGTCGTCATCCTGATAACCGAGGTCACCTGAAAGAACCCACTTTTCACCGTTTTCGTCGGTGTAAAGGCCGTAGTCCTCTGCTTCGCCTTCCATATAGTAGCCCTGCATAACTGTGGGACCGGAAATTGCAAATTCACCTACTGTACCGTTGGGAACCTGCTTGTGGTCATCGTCCCAGATCTGAACTGTTACGCCACGGATGGGCTTACCGATAGAGCCGCGTCTGAAATCAGCGTTTGTATTTGTAGTACAAACAGAGCCGATTTCTGTAAGTCCATAGCCCTGACGGAGTCTGCCGCTTGCACCCCATTTTTCAAAATATGAGTTGTATTCATCAATAAATCCGTCAGAAATATCGTCGCCGCCGCAGAACATAAGACGTACATTTGCAAGGTGAGGACCGTCGAAGTGCTTGTCCTTCATAAGCTTCTGGAACATAAGAGGAATACCGCCGAAGCCGACAACATTATTCTTTCTCATAAGCTTTGTGAAGATTTTTGCATCGAACTGCATCATGGGGATAATGCAGGCGCTGTTACACATAGCCATATGTACTGCTACACAAAGACCGAAGCAATGGAAGAGAGGAAGAACGATAACCTCACATTCGTTACCGGGATCGTGAATTTCGTCGATATCGGAAACACGCCATGAAAGCTCGTTGATAGCTCTTGAGGTGAGCTTGATTGTCTTGCTCTTACCGGTTGTACCGCCACCGTTGAGGTAAACAGCGATGTCGTCTGCATTATTTGAAACAACCTCAGGCTTGTAGTGCATCTTGATTGCATCTCTGTAGAAGGTATACTTGGTAAACTTGTCTACGAGAAGCTTTTTAACAATACCCTCACCGAACTTACAGCCGGCTCTTTTGATGCCGTCTGAATAGTCAGATGATGAGCATACAAGACAGGGAATGCCGAGCTCATTGATTGCGTCAATATGAGTCTTGCCCTTAGCAAGAAGAATATCAAGCACCATAACACCCTTTGAGTGTACAAGCTCAAGCTGCTCCTTAAGATAGTCTGTACCCATAAGAGGATGAACGAAGGATGTGATTACGCCGATTTTATTAAGAGCATAAAAAGCGATAATGCTCTGCATTGTGGTGGGCATAAAAATGGTATATACATCACCCTTCTTGAGTCCGAGCTCCTTCTGGAAATAAGCAGCGAGACGGTTGATGTCGTCAAGAATTTCTGAACGAAGATACTTGATACCGAAATGCTGCATCATATAAACATCGTCAAAACGACTTGTGCAGTATTCGAGATATTCCACACAGTTAAGATCATTTGGTGCTGGTAACATAATTAAATTCTCCTTTATTTTATGATTTAACCCATATTTATCACTGCACAAGATAAAAAAATATTAAGATTTTTTTGCACAGTAACAATATTATATCATTTTTTACAACACTTTTGTTAAAAATGTAAATGCACTTAGAGAATTTAATATGAACTTTGTTAAAGTTATGTTAACGTGTTTTACATTTTAAGCCTTTTTGTTTTGATTTATTCAATTTTTGCCGTCTCTCTGGCTCGCTCGGCATCATAGTCTGTTAGCTTCATAAAATCAATCTTCATAAGAGGGGTCTGAGGAAGCTCATCTACAAAGACAATGTCACGCGGAACATAGAATTTTGAAAAATTGCTTTCGCAGGCTTCGCAGATAATTTTCTTATATTCCTCCTTGTCTCCGTTCTTTCTCAGAGAAGCATAAAGTCTTACCATTGATCTGCCGTTTTCCCAACCCTGGACTGCACAGCACTCCTTGATAAAATCAAGCTCACCGACAACCTTTTCTATGTCAGTAGGATAAACATTATATCCTGCAATGATGATAACTCTCTTCTTTCTGCCTGCAAAATAGAAGTATCCGTCCTCATCTCTGTAACCGAGGTCACCTGAAAGTACCCATTTTACGCCGTTTTCATCTGTGTAAAGTCCGTGATCATCGGACTCACCCTCCATGTGATAGCCCGCCATAACTGTGGGGCCTGAAATTGCAAACTCACCGACCTCACCGAGAGGCACCTCGTTGTGATTGTCATCCCAGAGCTGAACCGTTACACCGCGCAGAGCTCTGCCGACAGAACCTCTGCGGAAATCATCGTTTGAGTTTGTTGTGCAAACGGAGTTAGTCTCAGTAAGTCCGTAGCCCTGACGGAGTCTGCCCGTTGCACCCCATTTTTCAAAGTATGAGTTGAATTCATCAATAAATCCGTCGGAAACATCATCACCGCCGCAGAACATAACGCGGATGTTTTTGAGATGAGGACCGTCAAAGCCCTTCTGACGCATAAGCTTCTGGAACATAAGCGGAATGCCGACAAAGCCTGCAATTCTGTTCTGCTTCATAAGCTTGACGAACAGCTTTGCATCAAACTGCATCATCGGGATAATTCTTGCACTGTTGCACATTGCCATATGTATACCTATACAAAGACCGAAGCAATGGAAAAGCGGAAGCACGATAACCTCGGCCTCCTCACCGGGAGCCTTGATTTCGTCAAGGTCGGAAACACGCCACACAAGCTCATTGATTGATTTTGAGGTAATTTTAATAGTCTTGCTCTTACCCGTTGTGCCACCGCCGTTGAGATAAGCACCGAGCTCATCGCCGTTGTCCTTAACCTGCTGAGGCTTTATACGCTTTGAAATTGCTTCCTTGTATGAGACCCATTTACTGAACTTGTCTACAATAAGCTTTCTGAGAATACCTTCACCGAATTTACATCCGAATTCCTTGATACCCTCGGAATAATCCGATGACGAACAGACAAGACAAGGGATGCCTGCATCGTTGATTGTCTTTATATGAGCCTTTTCCTTGAGCATAAGCACATCAAGAACCATAACGCCCTTTGAATTGACAGCCTCCAGCTGCTCTTTGAGAAATTCGGTTGACATAAGAGGATGCACAAAGTTTGTGATTACGCCGATACTGTTGAGTGCATAAAAGGCAACGATGCTCTGAACGGTTGTGGGCATAAAGATAGTATATACATCCCCCCTCCTGAGCCCGAGCTCCTTCTGGAAATAGCCTGCAAGGGCATCCATGTCCCTGAAGATCTCCGAACGGTAGTACTTGACGCCGAAGTGCTGCATCATATAAACATCGTCGTAGATTTCAGTACACTCTCTGAGATACTGATAACAGTTTTTGTTTTCGGGTGAATTAAGCATAATGTTCTCTCCTGAAATTATAATAATCGACAAAATATCATTTTTTGTCTTTGTTTCATTATACATCTGAAGTCAGTACATTTGTTAACCTGTTGTCACTTTTCAATTAAAACAAAATGAATTGTGTTAATTTTTTGTTACTAATCACCATTTGTCTACGATTTTTATCGACAAATATCGAAAAAGTGCAGTCATTTATTTTGACAATACGGAAATTCGCCATTGTAACCAAAGGTAAGCTCCTTTCATAAAATAGTAACAACGGGCATTCTGCCCGAAAAAAATCAAAGGAGAGATACAGCTTTGAACAATTACAATTCACCCTGCTGTGCCGCGAGCCGCAAGACTCCCACTTGTACAAGCGGCACGGCCTTTATGTCTGCAAAGCCTTCCGGCGACACATCCTGCGCCTGCGCAAAGGCTCCGTTTCCGATGAACACGTCTCTTGCAATGGCTTATGTTCCCTTCCAGCAAAGCACAGAGGTCAATTCCTGCGAAAGAGCGCTTGCAAGAGGCACGATTTTCCCCTGCCTTGACAAGCCCTTCCTGATGGGGTGCTGCAAATGATCAACACAAACAACTGTCTTCACGGTATTATGGCTCTGCGCTTTGCCATCTGGGATCTGCACCTTTACCTTGACACTCATCCCGACGATGACGAAATGCTCTGTCTGCTTAACAGCTACAAGGAAAAGTACGCCGCTATGCTACCCGAATTTGAAAGTCAGTACGGTCCCATTTCGGTTGACTCGGGCTCGGGCTGCAGCTGGCTTAAAACACCATTCCCCTGGGTTAAAGGAGGCGCTTGCTGATGTTCCAATACGAAAAGATTCTTCAGTATCCCATAAACATCAAAAATCCCAATCCTGCCTATGCAAAGATCATCATCTCTCAGTACGGCGGTCCTGACGGTGAGCTCGGTGCTTCGCTGAGATACCTCAGTCAGCGTTTTGCTATGCCCTACAAGGAGCTTCAGGGACTTCTTACGGATGTCGGTGTTGAGGAGCTCGGGCATCTCGAGATGATAGGCACCCTCGTTTATCAGCTCACCCGTAACCTCTCACACGAGGATATAAAGAAAAACGGCTTTGACGCCTACTTTGTTGACCACACAACGGGCGTTTACCCCTCGAGTGCGGCAGGCGTACCCTTCACGGCGGCTTACCTTCAGTCAAAGGGTGACATCATTACCGACCTTCACGAAAACATGGCAGCCGAGCAGAAGGCTCGCACAACCTATGACAACATTCTCCGCCTTGTGGATGACCCCGATGTCTGCGATGTAATCAAATTCCTTCGTGAAAGGGAAATCGTTCACTATCAGCGCTTCGGAGAAGGACTCAGAATTGCAACAGACAAAATGAACGAAAAGAACTTCTATGCGTTCAACCCTGCATTTGACAAAAACTGCAAATAAAATCCATCCCCTCTCCCGAAAAATGAGAGGGGATACTTCATAAAAACAAAAATTGACAGAATACACTATAAATACTGTAATATATTTAAAAATTTTTTTAATTTCCTATTGCAATTTTTTTATAATTGTGATAAATTATTTACAACGGAAAATAATAGGAGGAATTATATCATGAACAAAAAAGTCCGTTCCTTACTTTGCATTGTTATGGTAATGCTTACCATTGCTCTTACAGTGCCTGCAACTGCTCTTTCAGCTTTTGCTGCAGAGCTTTTACCCCCCGCAAATCTCAAATCAGCATCAACAACCTCATCAATCACTCTTTCCTGGGATGCAGCCAAGAGCGCAACAGGCTACAGAGTATATGTAAAGAATAAGTGCGGCTGGCAGAAGAAGGCTGACGTTGACGGAACATCAATCACCTTCAACAACCTTCCCGCAGCTAAGAAGTACACTCTCGCAGTCAAGAGCTTCTACAAGTGTGACTGTCATTCCAAGAGAGTAACATGGAGCAAGGACTTTGCAATTATCCATACTGCAACTGCTCCCAAGGTTCCCTCAAAGATCAAGCTTACAGCAAACGGAAGCAAGCTCAAGATCTCCTGGACACCTTCAAAGGGTGCTGACGGCTATGTTGTATATTACGAGCATCCTCCCTTCGGTTGGAAAGAGCTCAAGAACACAGCCAAGACAAGCGTAACTCTTGATAAGCTTGTTGCAGGTGTTAAGTATAAGTTCGCTATCAGACCCTACATCAACACAAAGAGTGGTACAATTTGGGGTGATTATAAGGAATTCACCGGTGCTTTAGCTCCCAAGGCTACAAAGCTTACCGTTACATCCCCCGAAAACAACACAGCAGTTCTTACCTGGACAAAGGTTTGTGGTGCTGACGGTTACGCTCTTTACTACAAGCTTAACAACGGCAAGTATAAGCTCTATGATACTTATGCAAAGCCTCAGAAGGATCTCAAGATCACAAACCTTAAGCGCGGCAAGTACACATTCGTTGTAAGACCTTATGTAAAGACCAGCGTTGGTAAGGTTTGCGGCGCCTACACTCCTGTAACAGTTGAAGTTGACGGACTTCTTCCCTGCGGTTGCGAACCCGTATGCGCATACTGTGGACCCAAGACAAAGAAGTGCGATTGCCACAGAGGTCATCGCCACTAATTAAACCGGTACAATTCAAAAGCCCTGTCCGATAGGACGGGGCTTTTCTTTTGGTTAACTTCTGACTACTACCTGTGATCTCACAGCTCAGCTTTCTCTGTCGTTACATACACAAGGATTATTACATCATATAAGCTCATTGTTTGTAACGTAGGACTTTTCCTTGAACCATCCGAGAAAGTTGCTTCTGAGCCCTCAGGAAAGGCTGAAAGAAGCTTTGCAATCATATAATCGTTTAGGCTTAAACGGCATTCCTGTCATAATAAAATAACACACCGTATAATCAAACATCACAGATGAGGAGAACCTACAAGCTTGCTTATTCCGCTTTTGCGGTGCAATAATACTGTGTTAAACAAAAAACTTCAGGCACTTTCAGCTTTCACACTGAAAATGCCTGATTTGTTTTAATATTATTTGTTACGCAAGGGTGTAGAGTGCTGCTGTATCAGTAAGATATGAATCTACATACCACGATGCACCAATCTGAACAACGATTACCTCAACCTCAGCAAGCTCTTTTTCACCGCAATAAACCCTTACTGCAAATTCTTTAACGGCTTTGATGTCCTCTGCTGTAATTTTGTAAGAATCAAATGCAGCTTTATCAATTTGTGAACGGTATGCTTCAAGATTAAGGTCAGTCTCCCCTTCTGCAACAACATTTATTCTGTAAGCCTCACCAAAGGCTTTTTCATATGTGCCTTCAGATTCAAAGGAAATCTGCATACCCGTATTTTCATCAAATTCATCCTCTGTACCTGTAAGCTTTTCACCGTAGGTTCTGACATTTGACTCAAGAGCAGTAAACATGATTTCATCAGTCATGTAATCATCGCCGAAAATGGCCTTACGCTCCTCTACAAGCTTATCAAAATAACTTGTGAAAATAAGGTTGTAATCGTCCCAGCCGTTTTCGCTGATAAGCTTTTCATAATAAGGATACATTGTGGCTATGAGCTGACCCTGAAGTGAACCATCGTCACCGAGTGTCTTTTCACCCTTGAAGGATTCATCATTAAAGCCCTTCACCGCATCACCGTCTGTAACCTCTTTATCGGAAACGGCTCTGTTTATTACGGGATACATATAATATTCGCGGATGAAGTCGCCGTACTTACGGCTCTTGCTGAGAAGTGTATTCTTATAGGCATTGTAGCCATCACCCGTCTGCACAATTGTGTCAACGTAGGTCTTTGCGACCTTGTCAGCGTGAAAAGCAGTATATCTTGAAGTAAAGGTCGTGTAAACAATTGCAACAAGTGCAGCAAGTACCGCAAAGAAAACAACAACAGCATATAATTTGAAGTTAAACTCTTTTTCTTTGTTTGTTTTAGCCATTATTTTCTACCTCCTTAAGAGTACCGTTTGCCTCACGGCGTGCAATAAGCTCCTTGGTGATTTTTTCCTTCTTCTCCCCTACCATATCGTAGAAGAAAATGGGTACTGCCTGGAATACAACGAAAATTGCAGGGATGATTGTGTAAATCATAAGAAGCTTGTTGAGTGTTGCATCGGTCTGTGTTGCATAAGCAACATTTGCATCAGTTGAAACTGCGTAGCCCGACCAGGTGTAAAGGAGCCAGGGACCGAGTGCCTTTGTGAAAGCTGAGGCAATCTTTGAGAAAAGACCGTAGCCTGCATAAGCAAGACCTTCCTGGCGTTTGCCTGTCTTGTACTCGATTTCATCAACACAGTCAGCAATCATAATGTTTGGGGTAACGTTTGTGTTACCGTGCTGAAGACCGCAGAAGAAGTTGAGGATGAGGAAAGGAATGATGAGACCGTCATTAAATCCGATTCCCTTTGAAACGAGGAAAAGAATAGCAAGTGAGGATGCACCGTAAAGGCAGAAAATGATAAAGGTTTTTTTAGTTGAGAACTTCTTGAGCACAATGTTTACCAGAAGTGTACCGACGGCTGTGCCGATACCCATAGGAAGAAGAAGTCCGAGCTTGAGGTCCTTTGAGCCGAGAAGGTAAATTGCTATGTAAAGTGAAACTGTACCGTATACGCCTCTGCCGAAGCCTGTAAGCTTTGTGAGGGATACCATAAGAAGGTTTTTGTTTGTGAAAACAACCTTGACGGCATCCTTAAGGCTTACCTTTTCCTGAGTGAAGGGGACTCTTTCCTTGTTGTTTACAAAGAAAATCATTGTGAAAAGAATGATACCGAGAGCGCAGACTGCCGTTGAAATGAGAAGGTCGAGACCTTGTCCTTCAGCGTTTTTGAACTGCTGCTGACCCATTGCCGCTTTCATAATCAGACCGACAACAAGGATAACGACCATACCTCCGGACTGACCTACAGAACGAAGGAATGAGGCAATTGAAATTGCACTTGAACGCTCCGAGGGATTAGGTGAGCAAAGCGAACCGAAGCAGTTCGCAGGACTTTCAACCGCACAGCAGAAGGCAGTGTAAAGTGAATAAATCACAAACATCCAGACAATCGCAAGAGTCTGGTTGTCGGTATTGGGAGCCACGAAAACAAGCATTGAAATGAGTGCAAGAGGAATTACGCCGAATCCCACCCATGGCTTTACCTTACCGAACTTTGTTCTCGTGTTGTCAACCAGATAACCGATTACGAGCTCACACACCGCACCGACAATACCTGCGACAAGAAATACTGCCGAAATTACACTTGACATTGTGTCGGGATCAAAGCCTTTACCCTTGAAGGCAAAGTCGGCAAAGTAGGTTGCCGTGTAGTCGGGCATCCAGCCCGTCAGAAGAGCCACGCCGAAAAGACCGATACCGAAGGTGGCAATTTCTGATTTTTTCATGTACTTTTTGTTTGCTTTATCAGACATGTTTTTTCTCCATTCCCTCCCCTACGGCAACAAAAGCCATTAAGAGAGATTTTTTTACCAAGGTATTATAGCATAAATGATTTTTCACTTCAAGGAAAAAACAAATTTTTCTTGACTAATCAGCTTATTTGTGGTATCATATCACACAGTGTGACGGTGAAAGCCTTCATATAAATGCAGATGTGGCGGAATTGGCAGCTTTGAGCACGACCGCGTCCTGTGGACGATAAAGGGAGTGTGAAAAGGCGCAGCGGTCAAAATTTCCCGGCGCTCCAAGCCGAAAGAAATTTTGGGCACCGCAAGAGTATCGCGCAGCGCGTCTGCTTCACAAAAATAATATAGCTTATGATGGCGAAAGCCTTCATATAAATGCAGATGTGGCGGAATTGGCAGCTTTGAGCACGACCGCGTCCTGTGGACGATAAAGGGAGTGTGAAAAGGCGCAGCGGTCAAAATTTCCCGGCGCTCCAAGCCGAAAGAAATTTTGGGTACCGCAAGAGTATCGCGCAGCGCGTCTGCTTCACAAAAATA